>JASBUL010000068.1 GCA_030147945.1 Oceanococcus sp.
TGTGCCCCAAAAAAGCGGCAGACAAGGCAGGAGGAGAGACGTTTGGTCATTCCAAATGAACGACGACTAACGCCGTGTGCCGCTTTTTTGGGGCACAACCCGAAGGGACGGGAGTGTTTTTCCGCAATCTTGCGTTGCTGATCGCTTGTGTAGAACAACTACACGGCACTCACAGCGCCTGATCTTGCGAAAAAACAGTCTCCGGCGCGGCGATCTATTTCGTGTTAACAGGCCCTAGTCCATCACCCGCAGCGACAAATCAATGGCATTGACGTTCTTGGTCAGCCCGCCGATGGAGATGCGGTCCACACCGGTGTCGGCAATTTCGCGCACGTTTTCCAGCGAGATGCCACCGGAGGCTTCAAGCAGCGTGTTACCGCGGTTGTAGCGTTTTTGCGTGGTACCCATGTTGACCGCACGGGCCAGCAGGTGGGTGGCGAAGTTGTCGAGCAGCAGCACGTCGACAGCCTTGTTCAGCGCCTCATCGGTCTGCTGCAGGTTTTCCGCCTCGACGATGATCGGCAGATTGTCCGGGTTGTGCTGACGTGCGGCGTCCACCGCGGCGCTGATCGAGCCGGCCACCGCGATGTGGTTTTCCTTGATCATGAACGCATCGTACAGCCCCATGCGATGGGGCTGGCCGCCACCGCAGGCCACCGCATACTTCTGCCCGGCACGCAGGCCAGGCAGGGTTTTGCGGGTGTCCAGGATGCGGGCCTTGGTGCCCTTGATGCGTTCCACATAGCGGCGTGTTGAAGTCGCGACCCCGGAGAACAGCTGGACGAAATTCAGCGCGGTGCGTTCGCCGCTGAGGATTTTGTCTGCGGGGCCGGTGATTTCACACAGCGGTTTGTTGGGCGCCACGTAGCTGGCTTCTTCGACCAGCCAGTTGACCGTGATGCGCTCATCCAGCTGACGAAAGGTTTCGCTCAGCCAGGCCTGGCCACACAACACCGCGGACTCACGCGAGATCAGCTGGGCCTTGATCATCTTGTCCGCCGGCATCAGGCGGGCACTGACATCCCCCGGGCCCAGGTCTTCGCGCAGCGCCAGCTGCACATTCAGGGCGACGGTTTTTTCCGGGACTTTGATCTTGACGCTCATGGCTTGCTTGGATCGTGCGTTGTTGCGGCGCACATTGTACGGTGGGACAGGCTACTTGTTGAGCAGGGTCAGCATCAGGGCTTTCTGCGCATGCAGGCGATTTTCCGCCTCCTGCCAGACTATGCTGTGGCGACCATCGATCACACTGGCGCTGACCTCTTCGCCGCGATGGGCCGGCAGGCAGTGCATGAACAGCGCATCGGCCTTGGCCGTGGCCATCAATGCATCATTGATCTGGTAATCCTGGAAAGCCTGCAAACGGACGGCGTTGTCGGCTTCCTGGCCCATGCTGGTCCAGACGTCGGTGACGACCAGATCTGCGCCCTCGCAGGCGGCTTTGGGGTCGTCGCTGATGCTCACCTGCGCGGCGGTGCGCTGGCTCAGCGCGGCATCCGGCTGGTAGCCATCGGGGCAGGCCACGGCCAGTTCGAAGCCGAACTGCTGGGCAGCAGCCATCCATGAGTGGCATACATTGTTGCCGTCGCCAACCCAGGCGACCTTGGCGCCCTTGATGCTGCCGCGCGCCTCCTCAAAGGTCATGACGTCGGCGAGCAGCTGGCAGGGGTGGTTGTAATCACTCAGGCCGTTGATCACCGGGATCTGTGCATTTTCGGCAAAGCACACCTGCTGGGCATGGTCATCGTTGCGGATCATGACCAGATCGACCATGCCGGAAAGCACCCGGGCGGTGTCGGCAATCGGTTCGCCCCGGCCCAACTGGGTATCGCGTGAGCTCAGGAACAGCGCGTGGCCGCCGAGTTGAACCATGCCGGCTTCGAATGACACGCGTGTGCGGGTCGAGCTTTTTTCGAAGATCATGGCCAGCGTGCGGCCTGCCAGCAGGGGCTCGGCCCGACCGGCCTTAAAGGCCTGCTTGTCTTCAATCGCGCGCTGGATCAGTGCCGTCAGTTCGCTTGCGTTGAAATCGAACAGGCTGAGGAAGTCACGTTTTTTCATGGCAAAAAAAAAAGTTCGCCCGGTGGCCCGAGCGAACCTGTAGAGCGCTGCAACGCGGCTCTGATGGCCGCGCCGTGATTAGCCCAGATTCTGCGCTACAAAATCCCAGTTGGCCAGAGCCCAGAAGGATTCCAGGAACTTGGGACGCGCATTGCGATGATCGATGTAGTAGGCGTGCTCCCACACATCAACGGTCATCAGCGGGGTCTTGCCGTCGGTCATCGGGTTGCCGGCGTTGGAGGTGTTGACGATCTCCAGGCCACCGTCGGCATTCTTGACCAGCCAGGTCCAGCCGGAGCCGAAGTTGTTGATGGCGGAGTTGGTGAACTGCTCCTTGAACGCGTCCATCGAGCCAAAGGCGCTGGCGATGGCCGAGGTCACGGTTTCGTTCGGGGTGCTACCGCCCGGCGTCAGGCAGTTCCAGAAGAAGGTGTGGTTCCAGATCTGCGCCACGTTGTTGAACAGGCCGCCGGAGCTGGTTTTGATCAGCTCTTCCAGGCTCTTGCTTTCGTCGGCGGTGCCGGCGACCAGGCCGTTGGCTTTGTCCACGTAGGTCTGGTGGTGCTTTCCGTAGTGGAAATCCAGCGTTTCCTTGGACATGTGCGGCTCCAAGGCGTCGCGTGCGTAAGGAAGTTCAGGAAGCGTGAAAGCCATGGTGATATTTCCTTTTTGCTGATGCAGTCAGAAATTGAAGGGGATGGAACGCGGCAGGGTAGCAAGAGTCAGAAGGATTTGTCAGTTTCTTAACGTACGGGCTGGTAATCCTAAAAACTTTCGTTATACTCCCGCGCCCTTTGGGGTCGGTTTGGCCCGATTGCCGCGTTTCCAGGAGGACTACCGATGGACGCAATGGAACGAATTCGCAAGGCGATTCAGGATAATCCTGTCATTATCTTTATGAAGGGTACGCCGGATTTCCCGCAGTGCGGATTCTCGGCTCGTGCATCGCAGGCGCTGGGTCAATGTGGCGCCCCCTTTGCCTACGTCAACATTTACGAAGACCAGGAAATCTACAAGGCCTTGCCGCAGTACGCCAACTGGCCGACGTTTCCGCAGCTGTACATCAACGGCGAGTTGATCGGCGGTTGCGACATCACCCTGGATCTGCACAACTCTGGTGAACTCAAAGCCATGGTGCAGGAAGCCGCGGGCGCGGCAAGCGACGCCGCCGGCAGCTGATCACGGCTTTCGCCAGCGCGCTGCGCTCATGATCCGCCCTTCGGGCCGTCTGCAGTGCGGCGCACACCATCTGAGTTTCGAGCGCCCCCTGATCATGGGGGTGCTTAACGTTACGCCTGATTCCTTCTCTGACGCGGGTGCCTGGCTTGAGCCGGCCGCGGCGCTTGAGCATGCGCGGCGCATGCGTGATGAAGGTGCGGACATCATCGATGTCGGGGGCGAGTCGACCCGCCCCGGCGCGCGGGCGGTGAGCCTGGACGAAGAACGACGCCGCGTCGTGCCGGTGATCGAAGCCTTGGCGTTGCATCTGGATATTCCTGTTTCCATCGACACCAGCAAGCCTGAGCTGATGGCCGAGGCCATTGCCGCCGGTGCTGGCATGGTCAATGACGTCAACGCATTGCGTGCGGACGGTGCGGTGGCGCTGCTCGCCGCACATCCCGAAATTGCGGTGGTGCTGATGCACATGCAGGGGGCGCCGCGGACCATGCAGCACAACCCTCACTACCATAACGTTGTGGAGGAGGTTGCTGACTTTCTGGAACAGCGTCGTCAGGCTTGTGAGCACGCTGGTATCGACAGTCAGCGCATCGTGCTTGATCCGGGTATCGGTTTCGGCAAGGCGCTTGAACACAATCTGGCGCTGCTCAACGCAACGGGCGCCCTGACACAGCGGCTGGGGCCGTTGCTGGTCGGTGTTTCGCGCAAATCGATGTTTTCACAGCTGCTCGGGGAGCGGCCGCCATTGCAAAGAGTGGCTGCCAGTGTTCAGACTGCGATGCTCGCGGCGCAGGCCGGGGCGGCGATTCTGCGTGTACATGATGTCCAACAAACCCGCGAGGCGCTGACCGTGCTTCGTGCTGTGACGCATCTGGAGTGCTGAGGCGAATGCGCAAGTATTTTGGTACCGACGGTATACGCGGACGGGTTGGCGAAGCCCCGATGACGCCGGATTTCGTGATGCGCTTGGGTATGGCCCTGGGTCAGACCTTGCGGCACCACGTGTCCAATCCTCTGGTGGTGATCGGCAAGGACACCCGGCTGTCCGGCTACATGCTGGAGTCCGCCCTGGAGGCCGGACTGTCTGCTGCGGGGTGCAACGTTTTGCTGCTCGGACCGATGCCGACGCCGGGGGTGGCGTATCTGGCGCAGACCTTTCGGGCGCAGTCCGGAGTGGTCATCAGCGCCTCGCACAATCCGTTTCACGACAATGGCATCAAGCTGTTCGGCGGCGACGGCTACAAATTGTCCGATGCGCTCGAACTTGAGATCGAAGCGGCGCTGGACGCGTCGCTGGGTTGTGTCGAGCCGGCCGAGTTCGGGCGTGCCCGACGCGTTGACGACGCCGCCGGCCGCTATATCGAGTTCTGCAAGTCGACCTTTCGCGGCAGTTCGCTCAAAGCCCTGCGGGTGGTACTGGACTGCGCCAATGGCGCGGCCTATCACGTAGCTCCTCATGTGCTGCGCGAGCTGGGTGCCGATGTGCAGGTCATCGGCGGTGCGCCCGATGGCATCAACATCAATACCGCGTGCGGATCGACCGCGCCGGCGCGTTTGCAGAAAGCGGTGATCGACGCGGCCGCGGATGTCGGCATTGCGCTGGATGGTGATGCGGATCGCTGCATCATGGTTGATGAGCAGGGCGATATCGTCGATGGCGATGAATTGCTTTACGTGATTGCCAGGGCACGCCAGGCGCGGGATCGCCTGCAAGGGCCGGTGGTCGGAACGCTGATGAGCAATCTCGGGGTGGAGAACGCGCTCAAAGCCCACGGTATTGCCTTTGAGCGGGCCAAGGTTGGTGATCGCTACGTGCTCGAACTCATGAAACAGCACGGCAGCACCCTGGGCGGCGAGTCGTCGGGGCATGTGATCTGTCTTGATCGCAGCACCACCGGCGACGGTATGGTTGCGGCACTGCAGGTGCTGGCCGAAATGAGTGACAGCGGCTTGTCGCTGCGCGACCTGCTCGAAGGTGTCAGCAAATATCCGCAGCACATGATCAATGTGCGGCTGGGGGCAGGGCAGGCGGCGGCGGACATCATGCAGGCCGAGGTCTTGCGCCAGGCCGTCGACGAATTGACCGCGGAACTGGGAGCGTCGGGACGAATCCTGCTGCGCCCGTCGGGCACGGAGCCGCTGATCCGCGTGATGGCCGAAGGGCAGGATGCTGGTCAAATCGAGCGTGTGGTCACACAATTGGCCGCCATAGTGAAAGAGCAAACTGGGGAACCGGGGTGAGTAACAGAACCTATTTCGTAGCCGGCAACTGGAAAATGCATGGCAGTCTTGGGCAGGCTGCCGAGCTTGCCGGGCAGATCGCCAAAGCGGCGCCCGCGGGCGTTGATGTGGCCGTGTGTCCGCCGTACGTCTACCTGTCGGCCGTGCAGGCTGCCGTGGACGGCAGCAGTGTGGCGCTGGGCGCGCAGAATGTCAGTGCCTGGGCCGACAGCGGGGCTTACACGGGTGAAATCAGCGGGCGCATGCTGGGCGATTTCGCTTGCCGCTATGCCATCGTGGGACACTCCGAGCGACGCGGTCTGATGGGGGAATCAGACGAGACGGTGGCGCAGAAGGTGGAGCGTGCGCAGGATGCCGGCCTGATCCCGATCATCTGCGTGGGCGAAACGCTGGCCCAGCGAGAAGACGGTGAAACCGAGACCATCGTGCTGTCGCAGCTTGAGGTCGTAATCGAGCGTTGTGGCGTCGCCGCGCTGGCCAATGCGGTGGTCGCCTATGAACCGGTCTGGGCGATTGGTACGGGACGCACCGCGACCCCGGAGCAGGCCCAGCAGGTTCATGCAGTTTTGCGTGGCGCTGTGGCACAAAAGGATGCTAAAATTGCGGATTCGCTGCGTATCCTCTACGGCGGCAGCGTAAAACCCGACAATGCGGCGGATCTGTTTGCGCAGCCTGACATTGACGGGGGCCTGATTGGTGGAGCGGCTCTGGACGCCGCGGCCTTTCTGGGTATCTGTGAGGCGGCGCGCGACGCCGACTGAAATTTCTTTTTGTAGCGACTTATGTACACAGTTTTGGTAGTGGTTCAGGTGGTGCTGGCGGTCGGTCTGATTGGCCTGATCCTGATTCAGCACGGCAAAGGCGCGGATGCGGGTGCGGCCTTCGGTAGCGGTGCCTCCGGTACGGTCTTTGGTGCACGTGGCGCGGCCACCTTCCTGAGCCGCGGGACTGCCATGCTGGCGGCTCTGTTCTTCGTGACCAGCCTTATCCTGGCGATCATGGTTGCGCGCGGTTCGGCCGAGCGTCAGAGTCTGACCACGGGGCTTGGCGAACCGGATACCAGCCAGCCAGCCGTCCCGGCTGAGGCGCCGGCGCAGCCCAGCTCGCCGTTGCAGGTCGAGACCCAGCCGCTGCCGCCTTCCGAGGAGTAAGCGCACAACACATTGCCGACGTGGTGGAATTGGTAGACACGCTATCTTGAGGGGGTAGTGGCGAAAGCCGTATGAGTTCGAGTCTCATCGTCGGCACCATCATCAGCCCGGACTGCTTCGCAGTTCGGGCTTTTTTGTGCGCGCGGCTCGGCTAGACTTCAGCGCCCAGGAATGAGTTGAGCACGCAGGAGGGCCGCTTGAGCTTCTATGACAAACACATCCTGCCGCATCTGATCGATATGGCATGCGGTGTGAAGCCCATCCATCGCCAGCGCGCCAAGCTGGTGCCCCAGGCGCGCGGAAAGGTTCTCGAAATCGGGATCGGCACGGGTTTGAACTTGCAGCACTACGATCCCGAAAAGCTGGACGAACTGTGGGGCCTGGACCCGGCTCTTCAGATGCACGGCCTGGCCAAGCGGCGGATGCGCAAAGCCGGTCTTGAGGTGAGCTTGCTGCCCCTGCCGGCGGAAGAGATTCCGGCCCGCGACGGTCAATTCGACACCATAGTCTGTACCTACACGCTGTGCACCATCCCGGACCCCGTACAGGCTTTGCGTGAAATGCATCGCGTGCTCGCGCCCGGCGGTGAACTGCTGTTCTGTGAACACGGTCGGGCGCCCGACGAACGGGTACGACGCTGGCAGGATCGGTTGAATCCCCTGTGGAAGCCGATAGCAGGGGGGTGCAATCTCAATCGCGAGGTTCCCGCGCTCATCGCCGAGGCCGGTTTTGTTGTCGCTGAACTGGACAGCATGTATCTGCCGGGGCCCAAGGCGATGACATTCAACACCTGGGGGCGCGCTCGGCGCGGCTAGAGCTGAGGGTGACGCTGCTTTAGGCGCTGCGGCGCCCGGGCAGGGTCTGGATGTTCCAGGACGCTTCAGCGTGGCGGATCACCACCTGGTCGCGTCCGCCTTCCTTGGCGGCATACAGCGCCGCGTCGGTCTGGCGGAACAGCAACTTCTCTTCCAGGCGTTGAGCGGGCTGAATCAGCAGTGCGCCAATGCTCACGGTCAGGACGCCGCGCGGTGCACCGGGGTTGCTCATGTGCAGGTTGTTGATCTGTGCGCGCAGGTCGTTGAGTTCGCTTTCAAGCTGCACGGCACTGTCGACCGCCATCACCGCAATCAATTCATCGCCGCCCCAGCGCGCCACGGCCTCCGGGTCGCCGTTGATCGTGCTGCCCAGCATGTCGGCGATCAGGCGCAGGCATTTGTCGCCGGTGTCGTGACCACGTGTGTCGTTGAGCTGCTTGAAATGGTCGATGTCGACCAGGATCAAGGCTTCCATCTCGCTGTCGTGCAAAGCCGCCTGGCGCAGGTACTGGCGCAGATAACGGTCGAAGGCCGCGCGACTGGCAAGGCCCGTCAGCTCGTCAAAATTGGCCCCAATCGACATCATTTGCCGGCGCAGGAAATTGTCGCGCTCGCGATGTTCGGTGAGATAAACCCCGACAGCCCCCATCATGGCGGCCAGGATCAGGAAAAGGGCCTGGAAGCCGAGACGTTCGCTGGGCAAGTCGAAGACCGCACTGAAGCCGATGTAGGTCGACACCATCACCGCAATCACCGTGATGCATGGGCGCAGCAGCAGACCGCTGAACAGGCAACAGTGGAAAATCGCGAAGATCATGCCTTCGTAATGCTGCAGGCCGCCACTGCGAGCAACCTGGATATCGATGCTGGTCAATACCAGTGCGAAAGCCAGATAAAAGGCGATGATCAGACCGTCGCGCCAGCTTTCGGGGACCACGGTGATGACATGCATCATGAGCAGCACACCGAGAATCGCGCAGCCGCGAAAAATGGCGATGGGGGTCCAGATGCCGCCGTCGCCAAACGTGACATTGACGATGATGAAGGCGGTGTAAAAGACCGCGGCCAGCAGCATCCCGGTGCGGGTAAAAGCCAGCCGGCGGCGCTGGTGGTCATTGACGAACGCCACCTCCAGCGTGGGGCTGAATCGCAGAGAGCGAAAGCCCTTGTCGAGTTGTCTGCGAAACAAACCCAGCGTGGTGGGCGAGTTCATGCCAGAGGCCGGCTCAGGACAGCTTGGCCAGCATCGACAGCGGGGCTGCCAGCATGACGCGCTTCATAGCCGTCCATGGCCAGGAGGGAACACAGGCTTCGGCGGTTTCCGACTCAATCGCCTTAACCAGAGCCTTGCAGCCGGTCTCGAGATCCACCCGGAACGGTGCATTCTTAAAGTCGCGGTTGATGTCGGTCAGGATGTAGCCGGGGAACAGGGTGGTGACCTTGATCGGGGTGTCCAGCAGATCGATGCGGATGCCTTCGCTCAGATTCGCCAGGCCAGCCTTGGTGGCGGCGTAGGTTGCAATCGAGCCTTTCAGGCCGCGCCATGCACTCATCGATGAGAGCGTGACCAGATGGCCGTGATTCTGCGCGCGGAAAATTTCCACCGCAGCTTCGCATTGGGCCAGCGCCGCGCAAAAATTGGTTTGTGCAGTGGCCAGATTGTGCTGGAAGCCACCGGTGCCAATGGGCGCGCCGTTGCCAATGCCGGCATTCACGATGATCCGATCGAGTTCGCCAAATTCGCTTTGAAACGCGCGAAACACCTCAAACACCTGGGCGTGGTCATTCACGTCCAGTGCGCGCAGGCTGACTTTGATGTCGGGGTTGATGGCGAGCAGCTCGTCGCGTGCGCTTTCCAGCGCGTCCAGGCGCCGGGCACACAGTGCGAGATCGCGGCCCATGGCGGCAAAGCGCTTGGCCATGCCCAGCCCAAGACCGGCGCTGGCCCCGGTGATCAGTATGCGTTTACGAGTCATCTTGTAAGGGAATCAAAGGAATTGTTGGCATGCTAAACGGATTGGGCGTGCGAATAAAATCCAAACTGTTACAATCCCGCGCCCCGGATGCGCCGCAGGCGTGTGCGGGCTCCATGGTGGACCGTGCCGGTCCTCCCGCGGCAGATCTCTGTAAACCCCGCCAGGCCCGGAAGGGAGCAACGGTAGCAGCAGGTTTGGGCGCCGGGATGTGGCTGGCACGGGACACCTCCAAATTCTTGCGCGCAGCGCCGTCACCTTGCCCGTGTCTTGGCGCGGTAGACCGGCTAAGATAGCGCCATGAGCTATCTCGCCCTGGCCCGCAAATGGCGGCCGCGTAACTTCTCCGAACTGGTTGGACAGAGCCACGTCCGCACGGCATTGGAAAATGCCCTGGGGCAGGGCCACCTGCACCCAGCCTTGCTGTTTTCCGGCACGCGTGGGGTGGGCAAAACCACACTGGCGCGCATCATTTCGCGCAGTCTCAACTGCGAAACCGGCGTCACCGCAACGCCGTGTGGCGAGTGCAGCGCCTGTCGCGAGATCGAGGAAGGGCGCTTCGTTGATCTGATCGAGATCGACGCGGCTTCGCGCACCAAGGTCGAAGACACCCGCGAGCTGCTCGACAACGTGCCCTATGCGCCGGCGCGCGGGCGCTTCAAGGTCTACCTGATTGACGAGGTGCACATGCTCAGCAAGCACTCGTTCAATGCCTTGCTGAAGACCCTGGAAGAGCCGCCCGGGCACGTGCAGTTTCTGTTTGCCACGACCGACCCGCAAAAGCTGCCGATCACCATCCTGTCACGCTGTCTGCAGTTCCACCTCAAGCGGATTTCGGTGGACGACATTGCGCAGCGCATGCGCTTCATTCTGGGCGAGGAGAACATTCAGGCCGAAGATGATGGCCTTCGTCGTCTGGCCCGTGCTGCCGACGGCAGCTTGCGTGATGGCCTGAGCCTGCTTGATCAGGCGATCGCCTTCGGTGGTGGCCAGGTCACGGATGACAGCGTGCGTGACATGCTGGGCAGCATTGAGCGGCGTGATTTGCTGGCACTGGCCAGCGCCATAGCCGATCAGGACAGTGCGGCGGCGTGGCAGGCCATCGAGCATATTGCCGAGCAAGGCCTGGATTTCGCCGAAGTCCTCGAGGAATTCTGCCGCCTGTGGCAGCGCTTGGCGGTAGGGCAGCAGGTTCCGGAGGCGCTGGACGAGCTCGAACAGGCCGATTTGGGGCCTTTACTGGAACGTTTCAGTGCCGCCGATCTGCAGGTGTTCTATCAGATTGCGGTCAATGCCCGACGTGACCTGGACTGGGCGCCTGATCCGCGCAGCGGTTTTGAAATGACCGTGTTGCGCACGCTGGCCTTTCTTCCCGATCAAGGGCCTGCCGCAGGTGCTGCACCTGCCGGTGGTGGCGCGCCCCGTGCCAGCGTGGCCGCCGCAGCCAAGCCCGCGACCGCGGCGCCGGTGCAAGCCCGCGCAACGGCTGCACCACAGCCTGCGCCGGCGGCACAGCCGGCTCCCAGCCTGGATGGCGTGCAGTGGAATACGCTGATCAAACAGCTCGATTTCAGCGGTTCGACCGAGGTGGTTGCGCAGGGCTGTCGCATTGCCGGCCAGGAGGGTCAGCAACTCACCCTGGAGGTCAGTCCCCAGGTTCAGGCGCTGTGCACGGCCAGCGTGGAAACGCGCATGCGTGAGGCGCTGCGCCAGCATTTCTCACGCCCCGACCTGGTGGTCAAATTTGAACGCCCCGCCAAAACCGACACTGGTGAGTCCGTCGAGGACATCGCGCGCAGTCCGGAAGAGAAATTTCTCGCCCTGCCGTCGGTTCAAAAAGCCATCGACATGTTCGATGCGGAAATTCAGCCCGGCAGCTTTCGCATGCACAGCGATGCGCCGGGCGACAACGCCATACATTGATCAGTAGCCGCGGTGCGCGGCACAAGACGAGGACAGCTATGAAAGGTGCTCTGGGCAACCTGATGCAGCAGGCGCAACAGATGCAGGCCAAGATGCAGGCCATGCAGGATGAGATCGCCAAACTGGAAGTCATCGGCGAAGCCGGTGGAGGCATGGTCAAGGTCACGCTCAACGGCAAGCATGAGGCACGCCGTGTCGAGCTGGATCCGGATTTGCTGGGTGACGACAAAGATCTGCTCGAAGATCTGATCGCGGCGGCGATTACCGATGCCAGCCATAAGCTGGAGCGGACCCAGAAAGAAAAGATGGCTGAAGTGACCGGTGGGCTGAATCTGCCGCCGGGCATGAATCTTCCGTTCGGGCAGTGATTTACCCGCCAGCGCTAGAGGCGCTGATGGCCGCGCTGCGCTGCTTGCCCGGGGTGGGTCAGAAAACTGCTCAACGGATGGCCTTCCAACTGCTGCAACGCGAAAGGGGCGGGGCGCGCCAGCTGGCTCGCGCGTTGGATCAGGCCCTGGACGAGCTTGGGCACTGCCGCGATTGCCGCATGTTCAGCCAGGGTGACCTGTGCCCGATCTGTGCCTCGGACAAGCGTGACGATGCGCTGCTGTGCGTGGTTGAAAGCCCGGCAGATGTGGCCGCCCTGGAGAGTCATACCGACTATCGCGGACGTTACTTCGTGCTGCTGGGGCGCTTGTCCCCGCTGGACGGTATCGGTCCGGAGGAGCTGGGACTGGCCCGGCTGGCTGAGCGCATGGCTGATGCCGCGGTACAGGAAGTGATTGTGGCCACCAACCCGACCGTGGAAGGTGAGGCGACCGCCCATTACATTGCGGAGCTGGCGCGCGCCGCCGGCATCGCGGTAACCCGGATTGCCCATGGTGTGCCGGTGGGCGGGGAATTGGAATATGTCGATGGCGGCACGCTGGCTCATGCGCTGAGCGGCCGTCGTCAGGTGGAATAAGTGATGAGTGATCGGCTGGATATAGAAATCGATGACCAGGGTATTGCCACGGTCAGCCTGAACCGCCCGGACAAACGCAATGCGATTGACTGGCCCATGCTCAGGGCCTGGATTGATGCGCAAAAGCAGCTGGGCAAGACTGCTGGCTTGCGCGGAGTGATCATCCGCGGTCATGGTGCATCGTTCTGCGCCGGCTTGGACTTTGCCGCCTTCGGCAAGACGCCAGCGCGGATCGTGCAGGCCTTTTTCCAGCCCGGTGGTCGCGATGCGAACCTGTTTCAGCAGGCTTGCATCGGCTGGCGTCAGTTGCCGGTGCCGGTCGCAGCGGCGATCCACGGGCATTGTTTTGGTGGCGGGATTCAGCTGGCGCTGGGCGCCGATTTTCGCTTCGCCCGGGCCGATGCGGAGTTTTCGGTCATGGAGGCCAAGTGGGGCCTGATTCCGGACATGAGCGGCATGATCACCCTGCGTGAGCTGATTCCCATTGACCTGGCCAAGCGCCTGGTCATGACGGCTGAGGTCTTCTCAGGCGAGCAGGCCAGGGCCTGGAATCTGGTCACCGAGCTGACCGACGAGCCGGAACAGGCGGCGCGGGACCTGCTCGGCCAGATTGCGCAGCGTTCACCCGATGCCGTGGCTGCGGCCAAGGGCCTGCTGCACGAAACCTGGCAGGCTGATGACGACAAGGCGCTGGCCGCGGAACGCCGCTGGCAGCGGCGTCTGCTGGTTGGTGACAATCAGCGCATCGCGGTCAAACGCAACCTGGCCGGCTCCGACAAGCCATTCGCGCGGCGGCGCATCAAGTCGCTGTAGCCGGCCCCATGAAGCGGCGGCGCAGCCAGTAGTCAAGGCTGACATAGCGGCCCGCGCCGGTGAAGAACAGACTCAGCAGCATGATCAGATAAGTCACGGCGAATTCGACCCCGTTGTTGAGCACCACCAGTTTTCCGCTGGAGGTGAGCCAGTGGTAATTGCCGTGGGTGCGCAGGATGTCGCGTGCGCGCTCGAGCTTTTCGGCGGAGGCTTCAACCCGTTCGTTGGCGAACGGTGCGCTCGGGTCGGCAATGGCCTGCCAGCCATACTCGGCATGCACGGTGGTGGCGGCGACCGCCATGGTGATCATCAATGGAATGGCCATCCAGCGGGTGAACAGGCCCAGCAGTAGACACACGGCGCCGCCCAGTTCGGCAAAGATCGCTAGGGCGGTCATCAGCGCCGGAAAGGGCAGGCCAAGCCCCCAATCCGGGTTGCCAAACCAAGCTACGGTATCGTCGAAATGCTGCAGCTTGCTCATCCCGGCCATCCACATCACCGGGACCAGGTAAAGGCGCAGGGCCAGCGGAGCGAGAAAATCCACTGTGCGGGTTTTCTCGAGCAAGGTGTGCAGGCGCAGGGGCAGGGTGAGCATGGGGCAAGCGTGGGGGCGAGTGTAACGATCTAGACCCGTCCAGCGCCGGTTCGCTTTCAGGGGTTGCTCAGAACCAGGCGCAGGTCGCAGCGCCGCGCAGCCATGTGGCCGGGCTGTGGAGTAAAACCGGCCCACTCATACAGCCCACGCGCTTCGGTCAGCACGCTGGCGGTTTCCAGACTGATTGTGCCAAAACCATGGGTGCGGCCCCAGGCCAGGGCATGCCCCAGGCAGGCCCGGCCCAGTCCGCGCCCGCGCCATGCCGGAGCCAGATACATGCGCCGCAGTTCGGCCTGGCCGTCGCCTTGCGGCAGCAGCGCACAGCTAGCGGCCAGGGTGTTGTCGTGGTCGAACAGCAGGTCAAAGAAGCCGCCTGCGTAGTGGCTTGCCGGGCGTTCCAGATCGCGGTCGATGCCATCGCGTTCCGGGGCCAGGCCGTAGCTTGCGAGTATCTCGAATACAAAGTCTGCGAGCAGCGTCGCATCGCTGTCGCTGGCCGCGCGACGCTTCAGTTCGAAGCCGCTGAAGTCATGACAGTCCAGGGCTTTGCTCATCCACTGGTGGTCAATCGTGCCGAACAGTGTTTCGCCCGGGCCGGTGACCTGAAAGCCGCAACGCTGATAGAACGCAATCGCATGCTCACGCGCTTGCAGGATCAGCATGTCCACCCCGCGTCCGCGTGCCAGGGTCTCAAGATGCTGCATGATCATACGGCCCAGCCCGCTGCCCTGATAGGCGGTGGCCACGGCCATGGCGCGAATCTGGGCGCGGCCTTGCCCCAGCCAGTGGATGCGACCACAGCCCACCACCTCGTTGGTGTCATTCTTGGCGATCACATGATCGACATCGGCGGCGGCGCCCTGGGGTTCGATCTGAGGCGATTGCCTAGGCAACCACGGCGCGCGCAATATGGCCCAGCGCAGGGCCTGATAAGCCTGCCAGTCGGGCGTGCTGGCAGGGCGCAGCAAACGAATTTTTGACAGCGGGCGTGGCATTAGTGGGCGGCCTATACTGAGAGAGTGAACATGCTAGTCGAGAACATCATGCGCCGCGCCTCTATTGCCCTGTTGAGCGTGTTGTTTGTTGCCGCTTGCAGCGATGGTGGAGGGGCCGAGGTTGCGCCGGTGTATGCGGCCAATCCGGACAGTCCCTACGCGGCCATGCTGGCGCCTTGTGCACGGGAATCCGGTGATCAGCGCAGCTGCCGTCTGAGCCAGCTTCCACTGCTGGGTATGAGCAGCCCGTCTCCGGACAAGGCGGCGGTGATGGCGCGGGTGGCCACCACCCATCCGTGGATGGCGCAGCGTTTTTCTGAATTGCTGGATGTGCTGCCGAGCGACATCCTGAGCATGATGCGCAGCGTGACGGCGATCATTATCGGCTCTGATGTACGGCCCTCGTTCTACTGGAGTCTGACCGGCGCGATCTATCTTGATCCGGCGGGACTGTGGCTCACGGTCGAGGAGAAACGCACCATCGATCCGGCGCCGGATTATCGCAGTGGTTTTGGCTCGGGCCTGGCCTATCGGGTGATCAACCGCTACGTGTTCAACAACACTTATGCTTGGTACGGCTACAGCCTCAGTGATGAATCCGAGCGTACGCTCGACGACATCGTCTTGCCCACTGCACGGCTGCTCTATCACGAGCTGGCCCATGCGGCAGATTTCCTGCCGCCCGACCGCATGGGCGGGTTCAACCCGACCTGGACTGTGCTGGACGCGACCCGCTACGTCGAAAATCAGGGCTTGCAGCTGTCACAGGCCTTGCAGGGGAGTCAGCCGCTGAATGCACAGCTGCTGTTTGATCTGGCGGCAGTGAATTTCTTTGGCCAGACCCCCAGCGATGCGCAACTGGCTTTACGCGCAGACGATGTCTCAGCGCAGTTTGCTCCGGACGGGGCCAATGATGATTACGCCTATGCCAGCCGCTTCGAAGATGTGGCGATGCTGTTTGAAGAACTCATGATGGCCATGAACTTCGGCGTCGAACGCGATGTTGCGGTGGCGCCACGACCGGCCGAGGGCGAGCCGCACATTGTGGACTGGGGGCAGCGCCGGCGCATCACCGACCCGCGCGTGATCGAGCGGGTCCGTCTGGTCGGCGAGCGTATCCTGCCGGACGCCCCGATCAGTGCGTTTCTGGACAGCTACGGTCCGCCGAAAAGCCTGACCCCGGGGATCACCTGGAATGGCAATCTGGACCCCGACAATCCGTCCAAGGCCTGGCATGTCGACGCGGGCGAGCAGGTCATTGCCCGCGATGAAGTGCGCTAGCTGACGTCTTCGAAGCGAGCCGCGCGCTTTTGCATCTTGGCGCTGACCGCTTCGGAAAAATTGCTGCGCGCGACAATGGCCTGCTGCAATTCGGCTTCCAGCTGAAGCCATTGAGGCTGCTGCGGCCAGCTTTTCAGGTACAACGCCTTGGTTCCGCGCACCGCATCGGGTGAGCGCGCGGCGAACTGCATGGCGAGATCGAGTGCGGCGCTGTGGGCATCTTCGGCCACCCGCGTGATCAGGCCCAGCTGCAGGGCTTCAGCCGCCTCGATCTGGCGCCCGCTCAGAGTCAGCTCTAGTGCAACGTCATAAGGCAGCAACGGCGGCAGCGTCTGCGAGATGCCCATGTCGGGAATCAGGCCGTAGTCGATCTCCATGATGCATAAACGGGTTTGCGGCGTGGCGATGCGCAGATCGGCCCCCATCGCGATCTGAAAACCTCCACCGAAGGCGGCGCCGTGCAGCGCCGCGATCACCGGTACCGGGATGTCGCGCCACACAGTGGCCACGCGTTGAGCGCGATTGGCGGTTTGGCCGTCTTCAACCTCGAACGCGCTGCTCAGGCTCTGCCCGGGTTGCTGGAAACTGGGGAAATCCAGGCCGGAGCAGAAACTCGGCCCTTCGCCGGACAAGACCACGGCGCGCACATCCTTGCGTGTGGCCAGTTCGGCGCCAGTTTCGTACACCGCCTGCATCTGCTGCGCGTCCAGCGCATTGTGGCGCTCGCCGCGGGTGAAGCGCACGTCGGCCACGCCGTCGTTGAGGGTGTAGGTGATGCGATCACTCATGCGGATTCAGTCCTGTTGATGGTCGAGATAGCGCTGTGTCAGGCCGGCATAGGCGTCGATGCGCCGGTCGCGCAGGAACGGCCAGATGCGGCGCACACTCTCGGCCCGGCCGAGATCGATGTCTACGCGCAGGTTCGTGGCGTCGTCCCCGGCACGGGCTAAAAATTCACCTTGCGGTCCGCACACGAAGCTTGATCCCCAGAACTGGGCGCCGGGGCCGCCGGCCGGATCCGGCTCATGGCCAACCCGGTTGCAGGCGATGACCGGCAGGCCGTTGGCCACCGCATGGCCGCGCTGCACGGTGATCCAGGCGTCACGCTGACGCGCCTGTTCTTCGACGCTGTCGTTGGGGTCCCAGCCGATCGCGGTGGGGTAGATCAGCACATCGGCCCCGGCCAGGGCCATCAGGCGTGCACCTTCCGGAAACCACTGGTCCCAGCACACCAGCACGCCGAGGCGGCCAACGCTGGTGTCGATCGGTTTGAAGCCCAGATCGCCCGGCGTGAAATAGAATTTTTCGTAGTAGCCCGGATCGTCGGGGATGTGCATTTTTCGATAACGGCCGAGCAGTTGGCCATCTCGTTCGAACACCACCGCAGTGTTGTGCGCCAGTCCCGGCGCGCGGCGTTCGAACAGCGAGGCCAGTAGCACCACATTGCACTCACGGGCCACGGCGGACAGGGTGTCGCAGCTGGGGCCGGGAATGGGCTCGGCGAGATCGAACAGGGCCGGATCTTCGATCTGGCAGAAGTAGCGGCTGGTGTGCAGCTCCTGCAACACCACCAGTTCCGCACCTTCGGCGGCCAGCGCGCGAATCGCGGCCACGCTGGTGGCGAGATTGTCGTCGCGGCTGTCGCCGCAGCTTTGCTGGACCAGACCAGTTTTGAGGATTCGGGAACTCATGCGGGCAAATTCATGGTGACACAGTGCAGGCTGCCATATTGCCGGATCAGGGCCTGGCAATCGACTCCGACGATGTCGTGCTCAGGCAGCGCGCCGCGCAGCGCGTCCAGGGCGACGGCGTCGGCCGGGCTGCCGTAGGTGGGCATCAGGACGGCGCCGTTCAGGATCAGAAAATTGGCGTAGCTGGCGGGCAGATCATCGCCGTCCTCATTGCGGTGAACGCCGGCCCAGGGCAGCGCGATCAGGCGGTAGGGCCGACCGTCCAGGGTGCGCAGGGCGCGCAGTTCGTCGGCCATCCGTTCCAGCTCTTCGCGGTTGACATCATCGGCGTCGCCGGCGGCCTGATAAACGATGCTGTCGGCGCTGACGAAGCGCGCCAGGGTGTCGATGTGACCATCGGTGTCGTCACCTTGCAGGGCGCCATGGTCGAGCCACAGGATGCGCTGCAGGCCGAAGGCCTCAAGCAGGCATTGCTCGATGTCCTGAACCGAACGCGCGGGATTGCGCCGCGGGTCCAGCACGCTGCTGCGTGTGGCCAGCAGGGTGCCCTGACCGTCGCTGTCGATGGCGCCCCCTTCCAGGACCAGATCGACAGGCACAAGCGGGGTGTTGCCAAAAGCACCCTGCGCTGCCAGCTGCGGCGCCAGCGCGTTGTCCTTATCGGCCGGATACTTGCCGCCCCAGCCGTCAAAGCCGAACTTCAGCAACTGCGTTTGGCCATCCCGGTACACCCCAATGGGGCTGTGATCACGGGCCCACACATCGTTGCTCGGCAGGCGGTAGAGGGTCACCGCGTGAGCCAGCGATTGGGCGGCCAGCCAGCTCTTGAGGCGGGTGTGCTCGCTGTCGCTGCCGACGCTGATGCGCACCGGCTGATAGCGCGCGATGCTCAGAGTCAATTGTTCGAAGCAACGGCAAACCCGGTCAAACGCGTCCGGTGAGGCGGCGAAGTCGCCATCCGGATTGGGCCAGGTCAGCAGAATCGCGGATTGCGCTTCCCATTCAGCAGGCAGTCGAGTCATTTTTACACTGTGTTAATAAGATGTGGGGCGGTGTATAAAGGTCAGCGCACGCGCAACCGTGGACGCGGATGCCGCGCATCATAATTGACCACACGTGAGCCTGCCTGATCGGATCGGGCTTCACCCGCCAGGAGACAAAGATGCTGCTTTACGGTTCCAAGATGGCCCCCAACTCAGACCGGGTTGAAATGTATCTGCATGAGAAAGGGGTGGAGATTCCGTTCCGTCAGATCGAGTTGATGAAAGGCGAGCATCACGCCGAGGAATACAAGTCGATTGCACCCAATCGCAAGGTGCCGGCGCTGGTGCTGGATGATGGCACGGTGATCCGTGAAAGCATCGCCATCTGTCGTTATATCGAAGAGCTGCATCCGCAACCGCCGCTGTTTGGCGCCACGCCGGTGCAGCGCGCTCAGGTCGAGATGTATCAGCGCATCATGGAACTGGAACTGATGATGCCGATCGCCATGACCTTTCGTCATGGCCACCCGGCGGCCAAGGCGCTGGAGCCGATCCAGGTCAATGACTTTGCCGAGTTGCAGCGCACGGTTGCGCTCAAGCGCATCAAGGTGCTGAACAAGGAGCTGGCCGATCGCGAATTCCTGCTCGGTGATGACTTCACCGTAGCCGACATCACCGCTTACATCGGTCTGGGCTTCGGGCGCATTAGCAAGATTGCACCGGATGAACAGGAACACCCGCATGTGGTGCGCTACCTCAAGACCATCGCGGCGCGCCCCAGTGCCCAGGCCTTGCGCGCCGGAGCCGGCGCATGATCCACCTGTATACCGCGCCCACGCCCAACGGCTGGAAAGCCTCGGTCTGCCTGGAAGAGCTGGCGCTGCCCTACAGCGTGCATCCGGTCAACATCATGGGCGGCGATCAGCACAAGGCGGAATTTCGTGCGCTCAACCCCAACGGCAAGATTCCGGTGATCGTCGATGCCGACAACGATGATTTCGTGGTCTTCGAGTCGGGCGCCATCTTGATCTACCTGGCCGAAAAAACCGGCCGCCTGATGCCGAGTGATGCCAAGGGGCGTTCACGCGTGCTGCAGTGGTTGATGTTTCAGATGGGCGGGGTTGGTCCGATGATGGGCCAGGCCAATGTGTTCTACCGCTATTTCCCGGAAAAGATTCAGCCGGCCATCGACCGCTACCAGAATGAGTGCCGTCGCTTGTTCGAGGTGCTGGACAAGCGATTGGGTGAATCCGAATGGCTGGCCGATGATTATTCCATTGCGGACATCGCCAACTGGTGCTGGGTGCGCACGCACAAATGGTCGGGCGCCTCGGTTGAAGGGCTGGACAATCTTCAGCGCTGGATCGACGCCATGTACGCCCGCCCGGCCTGCGTCAAGGGCAAGGATGTGCCGGTCAAACTGCCGGACCTGACCGACGAGGGCAGCGAGAAAAACGCCGAAGAGTTCATCAAGGGCGCGCGCAACATCGTCGAAAAGTAAGGCTCAGTAGGAGGGGGGCCCGGCACGCAGCTGCTCGCGGTTGTAAATCTCCCGCGGCTTGCCGGGGATGACCGCATTGATCACGTGGTCGTACTCGAAAAATACGATGAAGTCGCCGTAAACCCAGCGGCTGATCGGCGGATCGCCAACCGGCCCGGACATGCTGACCGGTTCGCCGTAGGCATTGAGCACGGCGAATTTGCTGCTGCCGGTGCGCGGCAGATGGCTGCGGTCGACCGGCAGATGCTGATAATCCGGCGCCATCTCCGCGGGCTGTTCCGGAACAGGGCCGCCAGGCAGGGTCAGCACTTCAGCATGCAAAGGCATGGCGGCGAGCAGGCCAGTGAGTAAAAAGGTGCGCGTCATGGTCACAGTCTCCAGCAAGACCCCGATATTAGCGTGCCCGCGGCAGGCCTGCATCCCGCCGGTGGCATCCCCATGCTTGCGTATACTGACGCCGCCATGAAACAGCCCTTCGAACTTTTTATCGGCCTGCGCTATACCCGCGCAAAGCGCCGCAATCATTTTATCTCGTTCATTTCCGGGACCTCGATCGTGGGGATTGCTCTGGGCGTGACGGCGCTGATCACCGTGCTTTCAGTGATGAACGGCTTCGAAAACGAGCTGCGCGCGCGCATCCTGGGCATGACCTCGCACGCGGTGATCAATCAGGCCGGACGTGCGATCCACGACTGGCAAGCGCTGGCCGAGATCGTGGATGACTCGCCACATGTAGTCGGCAGTGCCCCGTTCATCGAAGGCGAGGGCATGGTGCGACGTGGCCAGCAGCTGTCCGGTGTGCTCCTGCGCGGTATCGAGCCGGCTGCCGAAGCGGCGATTTCGCGGATCAGCCAGCACATGCTGGTGGGGGCACTGGAGGATTTGCAGGCCGGCGAATTCAGCGTGGTGATCGGCCGCCACCTGGCCATGGCCATGGGCGTGGTACCCGGCGATACGCTGGATTTGATGATCCCCACGGCCAATGTGACGCCAGCCGGTGTGGCGCCGCGCTTTCGTCGTTTCAGTGTGGTCGGGGTGTTCGAGATCGGCATGTATGAATACGACCGCAGCCTGGTGCTGATGCACCGGCGCGATGCGGCGGCGCTGTATCGTTTGGGTGATGCGGTCAACGGTTTGCGGGTGGAGTTCGATGACGTCTATCAGGCGCCTTATCTGGCGCGTGATCTGCAGGCCAGCCTGCCCGGGTTTTATCAGGTTAGCGACTGGACCCGGCAGCACCGCAATTTCTTCGCCGCGATCCAGACCGAGAAGCGGGTGATGTTCATCATCCTCAGCCTGATCGTCGCGGTTGCCGCCTTCAATATCGTATCGACCTTGGTCATGGCGGTGACCGACAAGCAGGCCGATATCGCAATTCTGCGAACGCTGGGGGCTTCGCCGCGCAGCATCATGGCGGTGTTCATGGTCAACGGCACCTTGATCGGCGTGGTCGGCACCCTGATCGGTCTGGCTGGAGGCATCGCGCTGGCCCTGAATATCGAAACGCTGGTGCCGGCGATCGAGTCATGGCTGGGCCGCGATCTGCTCGCCGATGATGTCTATTACATCAGCAATCTGCCGTCGGATCTGGTCTGGGCGGATGTGATCAAGATTGGTCTGCTGTCACTCGGTCTGGGGCTGATTTCGACCCTGTATCCGGCCTGGCGGGCCGCCCGAGTAGAGCCTGCGGAGGCACTGCGTTATGAGTGATGCGGTCATCGAATGTGTCGGATTGTCGCGCCAATTCAATGATGTCGGGCGCACACTGGAGGTGATCTCCAGCGTCGATCTGCGGATCGAAACCGGCGAAGTCACCGCCATTGTCGGGCAATCCGGCTCGGGTAAAAGCACCCTGCTGCAGCTGCTCGGAGGTCTGGATGAACCCAGCGCGGGTGAGGTCAGGGTCGCCGGCCAGACCTTCAGCGGGCTGGGCCAGGCGGCGCGTGGGCGCATGCGCAATCAGCATCTGGGCTTCGTCTATCAGTTTCATCATTTGCTGCCCGAATTCACCGCGCGGGAAAATGTTGCGATGCCCTTGCTGCTGCGGCGCATGCCGGCCTCACAGGCCGAGCAGCAGGCCGAGCAGATGCTGGCGCGGGTTGGTCTGGCCGAGCGTCTGGATCATAAGCCCGGTGAGCTGTCGGGCGGCGAGCGTCAACGCGCGGCGGTTGCCCGGGCGCTGGTCAGCCAGCCCAAGTGCGTGCTGGCCGATGAACCGACCGGCAATCTGGACGCGCAAAATGCCCAGCGTGTTTTCGAGCTGATGCTCGAGTTGAACCGGGAGCTTGGCACCAGTCTGGTCATTGTCACGCACGATGCCGGACTGGCCGCGCGGGCCGATCGTCAGCTGGAATTGCGCGAAGGACGCTTGCTCGCGCTCTGACCATGTCGCGCCTCAGGGTCACTGAGCTGACCTGGCCGGGGCTGGCCATCGCCGCCATGGCGTGGGCGGCGTTGCTGCTGATGCGCGAACAACCGCTGGCGCCGTTATGGCCCGCGCTGGCTTTTCTGCCGGCGCTCATCTGGCCTCGTCAGACCCTGTTGTGGCTGCTCATTGGCGTGCTCGGCATGTGGATGGCGTGGACCTACGAGCAGGCCTGGGCCCAGCGTGTCATGGGCCCGGCCCAGGAACTGCTCGTGCCTGGCCATATCGTGGGTCAGCCCGAGCAGCGCGACGGCAACGCTTATTTCGCATTTGCGCCGGAGGCCGAAGCGCCCGGCCTGCTGCGAGTGGCCTGGTATCGCGATGCGCCACAGCTGCAGGCCGGCGATTGCTGGATTCTGACTCTGCGTGTGCGCGCGCCGCATGGCAATGCCAATCCGGGTGGCCTGGATTATGAAGCGTGGCTGTTTCGCGAAGCCTACGCGGGCAAGGCCAGCGTGCGCGAAGGAAAGCTGTGTGGGCGTCGCGCACCGGATTGGCGGCAGCGCTGGGTCAGCGAGCTGGATGCGTTGCAGCGCCCGCGAGCCAGCGCCACGTTGCGTGCGCTGATGCTGGGTGATCGCCGCGATATCGCGGATGCCGACTGGGAGATTTTGCGGCGCACCGGCACCAGCCACCTGTTTGCCATCTCCGGTTTGCACCTGGGTTTGATCGCCGCCCTGGGCTGGGCGCTGGGTCTGGCACTGTGGAAGCTGGTGGGCGTGCATGTGTGGCCACGCGGGCGTGAATGGGGTGCGCTGGGTGCCGTCATGCTGGCGTTGCTCTACGCGTGGGTGTCGGGCTTCGGGCTGCCCGTGCAGCGGGCGCTGATCATGTGCGTGTTCGCCGCTCTTGCGATGCTTGGTGGGCGCCAGCGGCAGGCGCTGCATGTGCTGGCGCTGGCCTTTGTCGTGGTGGTCGCCATCAATCCGCTGAGCGTGTTGATGCCAGGGCTGTGGCTGTCGTTTACGGCGGCCGCTGGGATCATCGCCTATCTGCACTATCGCGCTGACCAATCCTGGCTCAGGCAACTGTTTGGCATCCAGGTGCTGCTGGCGTTTTTGCTGTTGCCGCTCAGTGCCTGGTTTTTCGGTGGGGTTTCGCTGTTGGGTGCGTCCGTCAACCTGTTGCTGGTGCCCCTGTTCAGCGTGTTGCTGCCGCTGCTGCTACTGAGCAGCGTGACACAGCTGGTCAGTGGCTGGGACCGCCCGCTGGACTGGGCACTGCAGCTACTCGACCTCATGTGGGCAGCACTTGAAACCGCAGCGTCCTGGCCTGCGGCCTATGCCAATCTGGCCCAACCGGCACTGTGGAGCGTGGTGCTGGCCACCCTCGGCGTGATGCTGTGGACACGCCCACGGCGCGGCGGGCAGATGCTGGGTGTTGCCTTGGCTTTACCGCTGTTGGCGTTGCAACCGGCCAGGCCAGCGCCCGGCGATGTTCGCATCTGGGTGTGGGATGTGGGGCAGGGACAGAGCGTGCTGGTACAGACTGCCGGGCACGATCTTGTGTATGACGCCGGGCCCGCGTGGGGGCGTTTCAACGCGGCGCAAAGGCTGGTGTTGCCTGCCTTGCAGGCGCTGGATGTGGATCAGCTTGACGCGCTGATGATCAGCCATCCGGACAGCGATCACGCAGGTGGTGCCGATGCGCTGATTGAGGCCTTGCGCCCGCGGCGTGTCTGGAGCGCGTCACACACACGCTGTCAGGCCGGTCAGAGGTGGCAATGGGATGAGGTGGTGTTCACCATTTTGCATCCACCCAGCGGCCCGGCGTCGGACAACAACCGCTCCTGTGTGCTGTTGCTGCGCACGGCCAGTGGTCGTCAGATTCTGCTGCCGGGCGACATCGAGGCTGCTGCCGAGCAGGTGATACTGGATGCGCACCCGGATCTTCGCGCCGATGTCGTGCTGATGCCGCATCACGGCAGCCGCAGTTCGTCCACCGAACGCTTCGTTCAACAGCTTGCCCCGCAGCTTGCGCTGGCATCGGCTGGTTGGCAGAACCGTTGGGGCTTTCCTGACGACGTGGTGCGGCAGCGCTATCGCAACAGCAGCGCCGAAATTCTCGTCAGTGGCGATGCCGGTGCTTTGCGCATTGATGTCGGTGAGGATGTCGAGGCGGCCGGTTGGCGTGCACTGCGGCCCCGCCTGTGGCGGGATTTTTCCGCGCTGAGCGCGCCGTAGAGGCCTCCATCGCCTATCATGCGCGACATGAGTGATCGCAAATCCGACACCGGCAGCATGGATGTGTACATGCGGCTGCTGGAGTACGCCAAGCCGCACTGGCGCATGTTTCTGTTCAGCCTGCTGGGCATGGCAGGTTTTGCCGCCGCAGACGTTTCTTTTGTAGCCCTGATGCGGCCCCTGCTGGACGGCAGTTTCGTCGACAAGGATCCAGCCATCATCGGGCTTATGCCGTGGCTGATTCTTGGGCTTTTTCTGCTGCGCGGTGTTTCCGCTTTCGTTTCGGCTTACTGCATGGCCTGGGTCGGACGGCAGGTCATCAAGGCTTTGCGCAGTCAGATTTTTGACCAGTACCTGCGTCTGCCTGTGGCTTTTTTCGACCAGTCCAGTTCCGGCAATCTGATCGCCAAGCTGACCTACCACACCGAGCAGGTCGCCGAGTCGACCACCAACGCCCTGACTTCGGTGGTGCGCGATGGATTGACCGTGATCGGTCTGATCTGCCTGATGCTTTATCTGGACTGGCGCCTGGCCTGTTTCATTCTCGCGGTCGGTCCTCTGATCGCTTTGCTGGTGACCTATGTGAGTCGGCGCTTCCGCAAGATCAGCACGCGCATTCAGGATTCGATGGGTGATGTCACGCATGTGGCCGAGGAGGCGATCAGCGGGCAGCGCGTGATCAAGTTGTACGATGGTGCGGACTATGAGGCGGCGCATTTCGCCAGCGCCAACGAAACCAACCGGCGCCAGCATCTCAAGCTGGTCAGTACGCGTGCGGGCAGTACCGCGATGGTCCAGTTCATCGCCGCCTGGGCGGTGGCCGCGATTGTCTACTTCGCGACATCACCCACCGTGATCGACAGCATGACCCCGGGTACCTTTGTGGCGTTCGTCGGCGCCATGATGAGCCTGCTGCAACCGCTTAAACACCTGACCACGGTCAATGAAACCTTGCAGCGTGGCATCGCCGCGGCGACGAGTATCTTTGCACTGCTGGAACAGCCTCCGGAGCCGCTCGGGGGCGAGCGGGCCTTGAGCAGGGCCGAGGGTCGTATTCAGATCCGCGCGCTCAATTTTCGCTACGCCGCGGATACACAGCCCGTGCTGGCCGACATCAATCTTGAGGTCGAGCCCGGCCAGACCGTGGCCTTTGTCGGTCGATCCGGCAGCGGTAAAAGCACCCTGCTGTCCTTGCTGCCACGTTTTTACGAGGCCGGGCAGGGCCAGATTCTCCTCGACGGCGCGGACATCCGTGAGTTTCGTCTGGCAGATCTGCGGCGCCAGTTTGCGCTGGTTGATCAGAACATCACCCTGTTCAATGACACCATAGCGCGCAACATCGCCTACGGCGGACTGGCTGGCGCGAGCCAGGAGGACGTGCGCGAAGCGGCGCGGGCGGCGCATGCGCTGGAATTCATCGAAGCTTTGCCACAGGGTTTTGATACGCGTGTGGGGCAGAACGGCGTGCTGTTGTCCGGGGGGCAGCGCCAGCGTCTTGCCATTGCTCGCGCGCTGCTCAAGCCGGCCCCCATTCTGATTCTCGATGAGGCCACGTCGGCACTCGACACCGAGTCCGAGCGGGCCGTTCAGCAGGCGCTGACCACCCTGATGCAGGGGCGTACCACGCTGGTTATCGCGCACCGACTGTCGACCATCCAGGGAGCCGATCTGATTGTGGTGATGGATGCCGGACGCATTGTCGAAACCGGTCGTCACGACGAGTTGCTTGCGCGCGACGGCTATTACGCATCCCTGTACAACATGCAGTTCAGCGATGAGTGAGCCGCTGCTGGCGCGGCTGTGGTATGGCGAACACCCCCTGCAGTGGTTGCTGCGCCCGCTGGCGGCCTTGTTCGGGTTGATAGCCCGCTGGCGTCGGCGTGCCTACGCCAGTGGCCTGTTGGAAACCAAGCGCCTGCCGATTCCGGTTGTCATTGTCGGCAATATCAGCGTTGGCGGCGTCGGCAAAACGCCTGTTGTGATTGATCTGGTTCAGCGCCTCAAGGCGGATGGCTGGCGTCCTGGCGTGGTCAGCCGCGGTTACGGGGGACGCGTGCGCCAGCCCACACCGGTCACAGCCCAGTCTGATCCGGGGCAGCTTGGCGATGAGCCCGTGCTGATTGCGCAGCGCACGGCATGCCCGGTTGTGGTGGGCGCGCGCCGCGCCGATGCTGCGCGTTTACTGTCGACTCAGGGTGTCAACATCATCGTGGCCGATGATGGTTTGCAGCACTACGCGCTGGCCCGTGATGTCGAGATTGTGGTCATCGACGGCCAACGTCGCCATGGCAATGGCTATTTGCTGCCGGCCGGGCCCTTGCGCGAACCACCGCAGCGCATCGACGAGGCGGATCTGGTGCTGGTCACCGGGTCCGCGCGGGCAGGTGAGCATGCTGTGGTCGGGCGCCTGGGGCAGGCTCGACACCTGCTGAGCGGGCGACGTCGCCCGCTTGATGCGTTCAGCGCAGTGCACGCTGTCGCCGGTATCGGCAACCCGGCCAAGTTTTTCGATGCCCTGGAAGCCGCCGGTCTCACGCTGACGCCGCATGCCTTTCCGGATCATCACCGTTTCGCGCCGACGGATCTGCGCCTGGCGGGCGACCTGCCGATTCTCATGACAGAGAAAGACGCAGTGAAATGCCAGGCCTTTCGCGATTCGCGGACCTGGGCGGTTGAGTATGATGCACACATGCCAGACGCGGCCTGGCAGACCATTCGCGCGCGCTTGCCGCGCCCTGCAAACACCTAAACGATTTCTGTATCCATGGATAAAAAGCTGCTCGACATTCTGGTTTGCCCGGTCAGCAAGGCGCCTTTGCAATGGGATCCCGAGCGACAGGAACTGGTCTGCAAGGTTTCGCGACTGGCCTATCCGGTGCGCGACGGCATTCCGGTCATGATCGAGTCGGAAGCCCGCTCGCTGGATGATGGCGAAGAGCCTTCAACGCCGTCATGAGTTTTCGCGTTGTCATTCCCGCTCGCATGCAGTCGACACGCTTGCCGGGCAAGGTTCTGCTCGACCTTGCTGGCAAGCCCTTGCTCCAGCATGTGGTGGAGCGGGCGCGTGAAAGCGCGGCGGCTGAGGTGTGGATCGCCACCGACAACGATACGGTGATGGCGCGCGCGCATGACTGGCCGGCGCGGGTGCAAATGACACGCGAGGATCATCATTCCGGCAGTGACCGCATTCTCGAGGTCGCGGATGCGCAGGGTTGGGCTGATGAGGATGTTATCGTCAATCTGCAAGGCGATGAGCCGCTACTGCCGGCACATTTGATCGACGCGGTGGCCAGCGGCCTTGATGGCGGTGCGGATTGGGCCACGTTGGCGACCCCGATTCACAACGCCAGTGAGTATTTTGATCCCAATGCCGTCAAGGTGGTGCGCAACCGCCTTGGTGATGCCATGTATTTCAGCCGCGCCCCCATTCCCTGGGATCGCGCTCAGGGGCCGCAGCGCGCGTTGCCTCAGGGCATGCAGGCGCTGAGGCATATCGGTCTATATGCCTATCGCACATCAGCGCTGCGGCGCTACTGTGCGGCTGCTCAGGCGGATGTGGAATGCTGCGAATCGCTGGAACAACTGCGCGCGTTGAGCCTGGGTATGCGGATTGCCGTAACCGTGTGCGAAGAACCGCCACCGGCAGGGGTGGACACCCCGGAAGACCTGGAGCGGGTGCGCCAGGTGCTGGACGCCGAAAGCTGATTCCGGGTGGCGCACTTGCGCCACCCGGGCGTGCTGTCAGGATTCGCTGCCTGAGGTTTCTCGAGGCTTGTTGTCGCTGCCCGCCGAACTCGGCTTGCTGACCAGATCGGGACGCGTTTCAACCATCGTCATGGCCGGCTTGGCCGGTGCCGCCTGAGGTTTGCTTGCGCCTTGTGGCGTGGCTGGCTTGGCCGCTTCAGGCTGGGCTTTGCTGGTGTTTTGCGTAGCCGGCTTGGGCGCACTATCGGTCTGGGGCGTCTCAGCACGGCTTTGCGGCGCCGCTTTGGCGGTGTCCGATGCGGCTTTGCTGGCATCTGGCGCAGTCGGCTGGCGCACCGTCACATCCGCAGCCTTTGGCGCCGGCGTGTCGGACGCGCGGGCTGCTGCAGCGGCGGGTTGAGCCGGTGCCGGACTTGCCGGCTTCTCAGGTGCCGCAGGAGCGGGTTTGGCAGCGACCGAAGGTGGCGTGCTGTCAGCCGTCACGCTGGGTTTGCCCGATGCTGCAGATTCGGCCGGTTTTGCCGGAGCTTTGGCAGCTGCGCTGGCTGCGCCTGATTCGGCCTTGGGCGTCGGAGGACTGTCAGCTTTGCTGGCCGGCGCGACCGTGCCGGCGTCCACCTTGCTGGTGGCCTCGGCTTTGGCGGGGGCTGATGCTTTGGACTCTGCATCCTTGCTGGCATCTTGTGCCGGCTTGGCCTTGTTGTTGCCACGATTGCGGGTGCGCGGCGGCTTGTCGCCAGCCTCGCCAGCGTTGCCTTTGGCTTCATCGTTGCGAGGCTTGTCCGCAGCGGCGCCGGCGTTGCTGTCGGCCGCGCGGTTTTCGTTGCCGTTGTTGGCGCCTTGCTCGGCCTGTTCTGCCGGGTTGCGGTCGCCGCTGCGCCGACGGCGCCCACCGCGACGTCCGCGTCGACGCGAACTCTTTGGCTTGTCCTCACCCTCGGTGGTGTCCGAATTTGGCGGGCTGTTGTCCTTGGTCTTGGCGCTGGCCTCGGCACTGGCGGCTTTGCCCGTGTCCTTGTTTTGGGCTTTTCCGCGCCCTTTGCCTTTGCTCTCGCTGGGTTTTTCCGCGGCGAGCTCTTCGGGCGTGGCGCGGTTGGTGATGAGCTTGTCATCGTTGCGACGGCCCGCGCGATCGTCGCGGTTGCTGTTGTTGCCACGACGACCATTGCTGCTGCGCTTGCTGCCGTTGCCACTGCGCTTGCCGTTGCCGTTGCGGCTGGCCGATGCGCGCTGACCGTCACGGCGGCGACTGTCACCCTTGTTGCTCTTCTCGCGCGTGTCGGCGTCGTTGTCAGTGGACTTGAACAGTTTGATCAGGGCTTCGATCAGGCGCGCCAGCAGACCGGGGCCTGCCGCGGCTGCGGGTGCACTCGGCGTTTCGTCCTTGGGCGCTGGCGCAGGGGCCGGCTGGGAGGGCAGGAACGCGCTCACGGCAGGTTTCTGCAGCTGGGCCTTGGTCGGGCGTTTTTCTTCGGCCACACCGTCAGTGACGCTGGCCTGGCTGAGCAACTCGTGGCTCAGTACGTCGTTGTCGTCGGTCTTGAGCTGATCGCCGCGCACACGTTTGATTTCGTAATGCGGGGTTTCAAAGTTCGGATTGGCAACCAGCGAGAGACGGCAGCCAGAGCGATTTTCGATGTCGGTCAGCGCCGTGCGTTTTTCATTCAGCAGGAAGACCGCAACCGATACCGGCAACTGGGCGATCACGCGCGCCGTCCGGTCTTTCAGCGACTCTTCCTCGATCAGGCGCAGGATCTGCAGGGCCAGCGATTCCACCGTGCGGATGGTGCCGTGGCCTTCGCAGCGCGGGCAGGTGATATGAGCGTGCTCGCTGAGCGAGGGGCGCAGGCGTTGGCGCGACATTTCGAGCAGGCCGAAGCGTGAGATGCGGCTCATCTGTACACGCGCACGGTCCATCTTGGCCGCATCACGCAGGCGGTTTTCCACCTCGCGCTGATTCTTGTTCGGGCCCATGTCGATGAAATCGATGACCACCAGGCCACCCAAGTCACGCAGGCGCAACTGGCGGGCGATTTCATCGGCCGCTTCCAGATTGGTATTGAGTGCCGTTTCCTCGATGTTGCCGCCGCCGGTGGAGCGCGCCGAGTTGATATCGATCGAGGTCAGCGCCTCGGTGGCATCAATAACCAGGGCACCACCGGAGGGCAGGCGCACCTCACGCTGGTGTGCGGTTTCGATCTGGCTTTCGATCTGGTAGCGCGAGAACAGCGGGATGGTGTCGCTGTACAGCTTGAGCTTGTTTTGCAGTTGCGGCATCACCGCCTGCATGAAGTCCATCGCCTGCTGGTAGATTTCCGGATTGTCGACGACGATCTCGCCGATGTCCGGACGCAGGTAGTCGCGCAGCGCGCGAATGATGATGTTGGATTCCTGGTAAACCAGGAACGGGCCCTTGCGCTCGCTGGTCGCCTTGGTCATGGCTTCCCACAACTCGACCAGGTAGTTCACGTCCCACTGCAGCTCTTCGGCGGTGCGGCCGACACCGGCGGTGCGGGCGATGACGCCCATGCCGTCAGGCAGTTCCAGCTGGGCCAGCGCATCGCGCAGCTCCGAGCGGTCGTCGCCTTCAATACGCCGCGACACGCCACCGGCGCGCGGGTTGTTCGGCATCAGCACCAGGTAGCGACCGGCCAGCGAGATGAAGGTGGTCAGGGCGGCGCCCTTGTTGCCACGTTCTTCTTTCTCGACCTGAACGATGATTTCCTGACCTTCCTTGATCAGGTCCTTGATCTGCAGCTTGCCGTCTTCCGGCTCTTTCTGGAAAAACTCCTTGGAGATTTCCTTCATCGGCAGGAAGCCGTGGCGGTCTACGCCGTAGTCAACGAAGGCGGCTTCGAGGCTGGGTTCAACCCGTGTGATGCGCCCCTTGTAGATGTTGGCCTTGCGCTGTTCGCGACCGGGGGATTCCAGATCCAGGTCAAGCAGGCGCTGACCATCGACGATCGCCAGACGCAGCTCTTCAGGCTGCGTGGCATTCACCAGAATGCGTTTCATGTTGTCGTATTGTCCTTGGCGCTCTGACCCGGGGGCTTGTGGCCGCCGCAGGGAGCGCGGTTAATTCGTTGCTCAATGCCAGATTCGACATCCTGCCGACTCCAGCGGTCGTTTTCGCAGCGCTAACCACAAGGGTTATGCAGCCGCGATTCGTGCCAAGCGTGGGGAGACCCAAAAGGTCGCAGCGCGCTGATCAGCACGGCATAGCGCTCATGCGACAGCATCCAGGGTGATTACAAAAACCGGCAGGAACTGCCTCATGCGCGATCGGGTGCGTATCATTCGGTCCGCAGCGGCAGGATCAGCTTGTTATCGTTCTGAAAGCCTGCGCGAATCCGGCACCATTACAGTGCTGACATCCGATGGACGGCTATTGTGCCACAGAATATTGCGAAAGTTTCATATTTAGACGTTGGCGAAGACGAAAGCGGTCAGCGTCTCGACAACTGGTTGATGGCGCGTCTCAAAGGCGTGCCCAGAAGTCGCATCTACCGCATCATCCGCAGCGGCGAAGTGCGGGTGAACAAAGGGCGGGCAAAGCCATCGTCGCGGCTCGCCGCGGGGGACAGCGTGCGTGTGCCGCCGGTACGGCGTGACACCGACGACAGCAGCGCGCCCGTGCCTGACGGCATGACGCAGAGTTTGAGCGGGGCGGTGCTGTACCGCGACGACGACATTCTGGTGCTGAATAAGCCTGCTGGCATGGCTGTGCATGCCGGCTCCGGCGTGCGTTTCGGCCTGATCGATGCGGCTCGGGCGCTGTGGGGTGAGCGTTGGCAACTGGTCCATCGTTTGGATCGAGAGACCAGTGGTTGCCTGCTTCTGGTGGCGCGGCGTGAGCTGCAGCACGGGTTCCAGCAGGCTCATGATGCGGGGGCGATCCGCAAGCATTATCAGGCGCTGGTACATGGCCGCTGGTCCGAAGCTCAGCGTCACCTTGAAAGCCGCCTGGGCAAATACCGTGACGCCAGCGGTGAGCGTCGGGTCGGGGCAGGTGATGATGCGCCCAACAAGCAGGCTGTGACCCACGTTGAAGGAGTGACATGGTTGCGCGCAACCAGCCTGCTCGACATCCGCATCGAGACCGGGCGCATGCATCAGATTCGCGTGCAGACGGCGGATGCGGGCCATCCGGTCGTTGGCGACGGCAAATACGGCCGGCGCGAGCTGGACGCGGCGCTGGAATTGCCGCAGCGCCCCGCGCTGTGCCTGCATGCCAGGGCTCTGGAGCTTGAGCTGGATGGGCGGCTCATTGATGTCAGCGCAGATGTGCCGTCAGCCTTTCAAGCCGTAGTTGCGGCGCAAACCTGAGTCACTGAATACGTATGCACACTTCCCCTTACAAGCTGGTGGTTTTCGATTGGGACGGCACACTGATGGATTCGGCCGGCGATATCGTCGAGGCCATTCAGCAATCCATCGCGGCCATGCAGCTGCCGCAGCGCGATGATCGCAGCGTGCGGCGCATGATCGGTCTGGGGCTGGAAGATGCCTTTACCCGACTGTTTCCGGAGATCGAACGCAGCGCGCTGCTCCAGGTTGCGCAGGAGTACAGGCGGCGTTTTGGTGAACGACCACGTGTTTATGGTCAGGTCTTTCCTGGGGTCGAGGCGATGCTTGATGAGCTGGCC
>JASBUL010000071.1 GCA_030147945.1 Oceanococcus sp.
GGCCAGCGCTGGGACGGTCAGGTCAGTGCGGTGGCCCCGGAAGTGGTCGCCGGTGAGGTCCGGGCCCGGGTGCGCTTTGCCGATGCGGTACCCGAGGGGCTGCGCCAGAACCAGCGCCTGTCGGTGCGCATTGTGCTGGCCGAACGCCGCGATGTTCTCAGCGTCACCCGGGGGCCCTTCGTTGCGCAGGGGCTAGGATACGAAGCCTATGTGGTTGAGAACAATCAGGCGGTGCGTCGTACGGTGCGTTTCGGCCTCAGCAGCATCGACAAAATCGAGATCCTGGAAGGTCTCAAAGCCGGCGAGCAAGTCGTGATTGCCGGCACCGACACATTCAATCATGCCGAGCGCGTGCGCCTGACGCGCTGATCACCGTCAAGGAAATCCCATGCTGAAAATGACCCATCTGTCCAAGGCGTTTCGCACCGAAGTGGTCGAAACCTATGCCCTGCGCGACTTTTCCATCCATGTCCGTGACGGCGAATTCGTTGCCGTGACCGGCCCCTCCGGCTCCGGCAAGACCACCTTCCTGAACATCGCCGGGTTGCTGGAAACACCAAGCGGAGGCCGCTACGAGCTCGACGGCTGCGACGTCAGTCGCCTCAACGACAACGCCCGCTCGCGCATCCGCAACGAGAAGATCGGCTTCATTTTTCAGGCCTTCAACCTGATCCCAGATCTCAACGTCTACGACAACATCGATGTACCGCTGCGCTATCGCCGGATGCCGGGCGCCGAGCGCAAGAAGCGCATCGGCGAAGCGCTCGAACGGGTCGGCCTGTCGGCCCGCCTGCGCCACTACCCGGCCGAACTCTCGGGCGGCCAGCAGCAGCGTGTCGCCATCGCCCGCGCCCTGGCCGGTTCACCCCGCCTGCTGCTAGCGGACGAGCCCACCGGCAATCTGGACAGCCAGATGGCGCGCGCGGTGATGCAGCTTCTGGAAGAGATCCATCGTGACGGCGCGACCATCGTGATGGTCACCCACGACCCGGACCTGGCGGCGCGCGCCCAGCGCAATGTGCATGTCATCGATGGTCAGGTGGTCGATCTGGCCGAAACCCCGCCACCGCGCATGAACCTCGGCGCGGCTCCGATCGACGCCTAGGAGCGCAACATGTTCGGTTACTACACCTGGCTGGCGCTGCGCAGCCTCAAACGCAATCCGGGACTCAGCCTGCTGATGGTGCTGGCCATCGGCCTGGGCATTGGCGCCAGCATCACCACGCTGACGGTACTGCGCGTGCTCAGCGGCGACCCGCTGCCGCACAAGAGCAACCAGCTGTACTACGCCCAGATCGATCCACGTGGTGAGAGCGATTTCATCGAAGGTGGCGAGCCTGCCGAACAATGGAGCTACCCCGATGGCCGCCGCGTGCTCAAGGCCAAACGCGCCACACGCCAGGCCCTGATGTCCGGCGGCGGGGTCATCATCCGCCCCGCCGACAGCGCGATCGAGCCTTTTCTGAGCGAGGCCCGCTACACCTCGGCAGACTTCTTCGCCATGTTTGATGTGCCGTTTCGCTACGGCAGCGGCTGGAGCGAGGACGACGACGAGGCCCGCGCCCGCAGCGTGGTGGTTTCGCATGAACTGAACAGCAAGGTGTTCAATGGCGAGAACAGCGTAGGCCGCAGCTTGCGTATCGGCGACAACGATTTTCAGATCATCGGCGTGCTGGCGCCGTGGCGCCCGACCCCGCACTTCTACGACCTCAATGTGGGGCGCTATGGTGAGGTGGAAGAGGTCTTCCTGCCGCTGGAAACCGCGGTGGAGCTGGAACTCGGACGCAGCGGCTCAATGGACTGCTGGGGTGATTCCGCTCAGCGCCCGGAAACCTCTGACAACTGCGCCTGGCTGCAATTGTGGGTAGAGCTGCCGGACGAACAGTCGCGCGCCGCCTACCTCGACTATCTGTACAACTATTCGGAAGAACAGCGCGCTCAGGGTGTGTTCGAGCGTCCGCCCAATGTTCGCCTGCACAGTGTGATGCAGTGGCTCAAGGTTCAGGCCGTGGTGCCCCCCGATGTGCGCCTGCAAGTGTGGCTGGCCTTCGGCTTTCTGGCCGTGTGCCTGATCAACACCGTAGGCCTGATGCTGGCCAAATTCCTGCGTCGTTCGGGGGAAATCGGCGTGCGCCGCGCGATTGGCGCGCCGCGGCATCAGGTTTTCCTGCAATTCCTGACCGAGGCGGCAATGGTCGGCATCGCCGGCGCGATGCTGGGTGTGGCTCTGGCCGTACTTGGTCTGTGGGGGGTGCGCCAGCAACCCGGCGACTACGCCGATCTCGCCCACCTCGACATCACCATGCTGGCAGCCACTCTGGGGCTGGCCTTGCTGACCAGCCTGGTCGCCGGCGTACTGCCGGCCTGGCACGCCTGCCAGGTTGCCCCGGCCCTGCAACTGAAAAGCGACTGAGGAGATTCAAACCATGGACATCCTGCCCATACTGGTCGCGCTCAAGCGGCAGAAAACGGCGGCCCTGCTGATCGCGCTGGAAATCGCACTGTGCTGCGCGATCCTGTGCAACGCGCTGTTTCTGATCGTCACCCGCCTGGAACGCAGCAACATCGACAGCGGCCTTGCTGAATCACAAATCCTGCGTATCCAGTCCGCCGGGCTGGGACGCGACGATGATGCCAGCGTACGCGGCAAGACCGATGTGGCCGCACTGCGCGCCTTGCCCGGGGTGGTCGATGCCACGCTGACCAATCAGGTCAGTTTCGGGCGTTCGTCCTGGAACAGCAGCGTGCAGATCAACCCGGACGATCGCCACTCGGTGGCCAATGTCGGCGCTTATTATGGCGATGAACAGCTGCTGGAAACCCTGGGCCTGCAGCTGGTTGCCGGTCGCGACTTCAAGCACGACGAATACATCGACTTCACAACCCTGTTGAATCCCGGCGCCGAACGCCCGCAGGTGGTGATCATCACCCGCACGCTGGGGCGCACCCTGTTCGCCGACGCCGATCCGCTGGGCAAAACCTTCTACCTGGGCGAGGATTCACCGGTTCGGGTGGTGGGCGTGGTCAACAGGCTGTTGCGTCCCCGCTTCGACCAGCATTTGATCGACGCCGACAACAGCATGATTTTGCCGGTGCGTCTGCCGGCCACCTATGGCATGTACCTGATCCGTGTGGCGCCGGGCCAGCAGCAGGCCGTGCTCGAAGCGGCGCAGGCCCGGCTCCGCGAACTTGCCCCCAACCGCCTGATCCTCAAGGCCGAAAATTTTTCGCAAATTCGAGAAACCTACTTCAAGCAGGACCGTGTCATGGCCGGTCTGCTGATCGCCGTGGTGATCAGCCTGCTGGTGGTCACCGCGCTGGGCATTGTGGGTCTGGCCAGTTTCTGGGTGCAGCGGCGGCGACGTCAGATCGGCATTCGGCGCGCACTGGGTGCGACCCGC
>JASBUL010000083.1 GCA_030147945.1 Oceanococcus sp.
AGTTCAGCGAAATCCAGATGCACCGGCTGATTCCAGCCCTGCCCCTTAAGTTCGGCGCACAGCGTGTCCAGCGTATCCACGGCCTGCATGACGTCCGCGTGCTGCGCAAAGCGCTCACGCGCGCGCACCAGCACCTCCGGACCGCCGTGCAAGGTGCACAGGGCAACCAGGTCGTCACTCTGCGCCGAGCTCAAACCCTGCGCGGCACACCAGGCCTGCAAATCGCCCACGGCCTTGAGTTGCAGCAGGTCGAACAGCATCTGTTCATCCTGCGCCTGCAAACCCAGCTGTCCGGCCAGCGCCCGGAACACGCCGACATGGCCCAGGTCCAGATGCACATCCTGCAACTCGCACAGCTGCAGCATGGTCAGCATCACACCGATCACTTCGGCGTCAGCCTGCACGCTGTCATCACCAAACAGCTCGGCCCCCAACTGCCGGTAGCAGCGGGCGCCACCAGGCACGTCAGGGCGCGTGCGCATCACGGTCCCGAGATAGCACACCCGCGCGATACCACCAGCCGCCAGGTGGCGCGCATCGATCCGCGCGGCCTGCGGGGTGATGTCAGCGCGCACGGCCAACTGGCGGCCGCTGAGCTGATCGGTGAGACGGAAGGTTTGCAGATCCAGGTCGGAGCCGACTCCCGAGAGCAGCGCATCGGCATGCTCGACCAGCGGCGGCAGAATGAGCTCGTAACCACGCTGACGAAATTCGTCCAGTAAACGACGACGGATGTCTTCAAGAACCCAGCCGCCGGGCGGCAGGATCTCGTCGACACCTTCAGGAAGTAACCATTGCATCAGTTTTTCAACAGTTGGAGTGCCACAACGCCCAGCCCGATACTGACCAGCCCGACCGCACGCAGACTGCGCTCATTCAAATGAGCCAGACGCAACATGGTCAGGCGCCAGCGGCCAGGCGCAATAAACGGCCCGAGGCCCTCGATGACCAGCACAAGGGCCAAATCCCGTCCTAATTCATCCCACATAGGGCTTATCCCTTGCCGCGGGACCATCCGGCCCCGCGCGCCTTACTTGGCCTGCTTGAAGTAGCGGAAAAGTTCCGAATCGGGTTCCAGGACCAGCATGTCGCCCTGCCCCGACAACGCGTTGCGGTAGACCTCAAGACTGCGATAGAAGCGGTAGAACTCTTCGTTCTTGCCAAAAGCTTTCGCGTAAATCTCAGCCGACTCGGCATCACCCGCACCACGGGTTTCCTCAGCCTCGCGGTAGGCGTTGGCCAGGATCACCTCGCGTTCACGGTCGGCTTCAGCCCGAATGCCTTCTGCTGCCTCGGCGCCGCGCGCTCGCAGGTCGGCCGCCACGCGCTGGCGCTCCGCACGCATGCGCGCATACACCGAATCACTCACCGTGTCCGGCAGATCGATGCGCTTGACGCGCACATCGACCAGTTCGATGCCCAGCTCATCCACGCTGTCGGACGCTGTCCGCACCAGCGCTTCGACGATTTCACGCCGTTCGCCCGACACCGCTTCCTGAATGGTGCGCTTACCGAACTCATTGCGCAGACCGCGGTTCATGGTGTCTTCCAAACGATCCATGGCCACCGCCTCGATACCCCCGGTCGCGCGGTAGTAGCGCCCCACGTCCTTGATTCGCCACTTGACGTAAAAGTCGACCAGCACGTTTTTCTTCTCCGAGGTCAGAAAACGCTCGGAAGGACGGTCCAGCGGCAGAATGCGCCGATCAAAGTAACGCACGCTCTGAATCACCGGCACTTTGAAATGCAAACCCGGCTCATGATCCGAGCCCTTCATCTGGCCCAGCTGAAACACGATGGCATGCTGGCGCTCATCGACGATGAAGACGGAGTCGGCCAGGATCCCCACGGCAACAATACCGGCGATCAGCCACATCAATGCTTTATTGCTCATTAGCGACTTGCCCTCTCACGCGAACTGGATCGAGTGCTGCGGCTCGAACTTGAGCTGCTGCTGGAACTGGAAGACCCCGAACTGCTCAGGCCTCCGCGGTCCAGCGACGGCACACTGCTTGTGCCGCGCGTGCCACCACCCATCTTGTCCAGCGGCAAATACAGCAGCGGACTCGACTGCTCCACGTCCAGCAACACCTTGTCGGTGTTGCTCATCACCTCATCCATGGTTTCCAGATAGAGGCGCTGCCGGGTCACTTCCGGGGCACGCTCGTACTCGGCCAGCAGCTGACTGAAGCGGCTGGCCTCACCACTGGCCTCCTGCACCACGCGGGTCTGGTATGCATTGGCTTCGGTGATACGGCGCACCGCCTCACCACGCGCCTGCGGCACCACCGAGTTGGCGTAGGCCTCGGCCTCGTTGATCAGACGCTGCTCATCCTCACGCGCTTTGATGGCATCGGCGAAGGCGCCCTGCACCGGCTCCGGTGGCTGGGCATCCTTGATGTTGACCTCGTTGACCACCAGACCCGTGCGGTAGCTGTCCAGGGTTTCCTGCAACAGCAACTCGGTCTGCTGGGCTACTTCTTCACGTCCGGCGGTCAGAATGAAGTCCATGGTGCTCTTGCCGACCACCTCACGCACCGCGCTTTTCAGCGCGTGCCGCAGGGTCATGTCCGGGTCGCGCACACGGAAGACAAAATCTTCCGCCGAGCTCACCCGGTATTGCACCGCCATGTCGACCACGACGATGTTCTCGTCCTTGGTCAGCATCATCTGGGTATCGCTGACATTGCGAATCCCGTCGACGTTGACCTTTTCCACCGTCTGCACCGGCCACGGCACACGCCAGTGCGGACCTTCGCCCACGGTCGACAGGTACTGGCCGAACTGCAGGACCACACCACGCTCCGCCGGCTGCACGATATAGAAACCGGAGAGCAACCACAGCACGCCGGCAATGATTGCGACCATGGTGATCATGCCCTTGGGCAAGCCACCGGAACCGCCACCACCTCCGCGTTTCCCACCGCCGCCAAAACGGCCGCGGAATTTCTTCAGCAGCTCGTCAAGATCGGGCGGACCACCATTGTTGTCCCAGGGGTCTTTATTGCCACCGGGTCCTGGTTCATTCCAGGCCATATCGCCTACCTAGTGATTTGTCGCGTGTGTCAGCCGCATATTATCGGCTGGGCTAAGAAATATCTCCATCCGCAAGCACTTCAGCCACACTCTGATCAAGCCCTGCGAGCCCGATCAGACGCTTCAACTGCGCTTCTTCCATGCGGATGTGCAGCTGGGCGCTGCCATCATCATCAAACGCCTCATCAATGACAGCTTCGAGACGAAAAAGCTCCGCGCGCAAGCGCCCCTGATCGGCGGGCAAGCGCAGCCGCCAGCGCCGCACTTCGGCATAAAGACGCTCACCAATAGCCTGCCGCAGCAGATCCAGACCCGCGCCACTGGCCGCGGAAATCCAGACCCTGACGGGGCGCCCATGCTCATCCCGGTCAAGACGCGGCGCCATCTCATCCAGACAGTCTATCTTGTTGTATACATCCAGCCGCGGGACTTCATCAGCGCCGATTTCTTCGAGCACCGATTCAACCGCCTCACACTGCACGTCACGCTCTTCATCGGCCGCATCCTGAACATGCAGCAACAAAGTGGCCGAGGCGGTTTCTTCCAGCGTGGCCCGGAAAGCCGTCACCAGTGTATGCGGCAGATCGCGCACAAAACCCACGGTATCCGCCAGGATGACCGCTTCATGCGGCGGCAATGGCAGCTGACGCAGCGTGGTATCCAGGGTTGCGAACAGTTGGTCGGCGACGTAAGTGTCGTTGCCGGTCAGGGTTTCAAACAAGGTGGATTTGCCGGCATTGGTGTAACCCACCAGCGAGACCAGCGGAATGTCACGACGGCTGCGACGCTGGCGATTGAGCGCACGGCTACGCCGCACCTGCTCGATACGCCGGCGCACCTGTCGCATACGCTCGTGAATCATGCGCCGATCCATCTCGAGCTGGGATTCACCCGGCCCACGCAACCCAATACCGCCTTTTTGCCGCTCCAGGTGAGACCAGCCGCGAACCAGCCGTGTGACCAGATGATTGAGCTGAGCCAGCTCGACCTGCAGCTTGCCTTCGTGGGTGCGCGCACGCCGCGCGAAGATATCCAGAATCATCCCGGCACGATCGAGCACGCGCGCCTTGACCACCGCTTCCAAATTACGTTCCTGGGCGGGACTCAGACCATGATTGAAAATCACGATGTCTGCATCGCAGACCGTGACTTGCTCGGCGATCTCTTCGGCCTTGCCGCCCCCCACGAAATAGCGGGGATCCGGCAGACGCCGACTGCCTCCGACGAAACCGACAATCTCGGCACCGGTTGAGGCGGCCAGACGACGGAATTCCTCGCGCGCAGGCTCGCCGCCTGCGCCGGGCATTTCCAGGGCTACGAGGAGGGCGCGGTTACCACCCTCGGGACGGTCAAACAATTAGGCCGCTGCTTCCGCGGCGTCGTCCTCTGCCGGCGCATCGGAGTCAATGCGCACCGGACGCGTCGGCACGATGGTCGAAATGGCATGCTTGTAAACCATCTGGCTCACAGCATTTTTGAGCAGGACGACGAATTGATCGAAAGACTCGATCTGACCTTGCAGCTTGATGCCGTTGACGAGATAAATCGCCACCGGAATGCGTTCCTTGCGGAGCTGATTAAGGAAGGGTTCTTGTAGGGTTTGCCCTTTGGACATTTGAAACTCCTGTCTGTCTCTTGATGGACAGTGCGGATGGCACGTGATGACACGCGGCGGCGAAGAATATCACGTCGCCCGCTGGGCGAGAAATGCTTCAACCGCACGCCGAGCAGCCGCGGCACGCAGGTCCGGTAAATGTGGAAGTACCACCAAGCGCCGCTCTCGCCGCAACCAGGTGATCTGGCGTTTGGCGTACTGACGTGTGGCGATGATGCCTCGATTGACCGCATCTTCCAGCGCAAGTTCACCGTCCAGATGCTGCCACAGCTGGCGATAACCCACGCTACGCATCGAAGGCAGCGATAAATCAAGGTCTTTGCGGGCACGCAAAAGCCGTACCTCTTCAAGAAATCCCTGCGCCATCATCTGCTTGAAGCGCACCGCAATCTCCTCGCGCAGGCTGTCGCGCGTCGCCGGCACCAGCGCCAGCTTCAGGGCCCGGCCGGCCCACACCGGCTGCCGCGGCGCCTGCCACAGCGCGCTGCGGTTGGCGCCACTGCCCCGTGCCAGCTCCAGGGCGCGCTGAATGCGCTGGGCGTCATTGGGGTGAATCAGCTCGGCCGCCTGCGGGTCGCGCTCGACCAGTTCGCGGTGCAAGGCCGGCCAGCCGTGTTTGGCGGCTTCGCTTTCGATGTCTTCGCGCAGCTGATGATCCGCGGCCGGCATGTCATGCAGGCCCTCTAGCAGCGCGCGCATGTACAAAAAGGTGCCCCCAACCACCACCGGCAGCGCGCCACGCCCCGCGATCTCATCGATCAGGCGCGCCGCATCCGCAGCGAACTCTGCCGCCGAGTAACGCTCGGCCGGATCACGGATATCCAGCAGGTGATGCGGGCACATGGTCTGCTGCTGCATATCCGGCTTGGCCGTGCCGATGTCCATGCCTCGGTAGATCTGGGCCGAATCCATGGTGATGATTTCCACCGGCCAGTGCGCCGCCAGATCCAGCGCCAGCGAAGATTTTCCGCTGGCCGTCGGCCCCAAAATGAAAACTGCGCGCGCGCTCATCGGCCGCGCAAAAACAGCCGGTCCAGCGCGTCCATGCTGAGCTCGACCCAGGTCGGACGACCGTGGTTGCACTGCCCCGATCGCGGGGTGCTTTCAATCTTGCGCAGCAGCGCATTCATTTCCGCCCGATCCAGCTTGCGTCCGGCTTTGACCGAACCGGATTTGCAGGCCATGTTGCCGAGCACGCGGTCGATCGCGAACTCCACACGATGCAGATCAACGGCGTCGGCGTGGCCCAGATCGCTGACCAGATCACGCACCAGTGCGACCGCATCGAAGTCAGCCAGCAGCGACGGTACGGCGCGAATCTCCAGCTGCGTATCCGATGCGCGACGCAGCTCCAGCCCCATGGTTTCAAGCATCGGCATGGCGTCCTCGGCCCGATCAGCCGCGGCAACTGAGACCTCCAGCGTTTGGGGCACCAGCAAGGGCTGACTGGGCTGGCGCTGACCATGCAGTCGCTTTTTCAGATCCTCCAGCACGATGCGCTCATGAGCCGCATGCCTATCGACCACCACCGCG
>JASBUL010000095.1 GCA_030147945.1 Oceanococcus sp.
TCTGTCGATCCCTGGAATGAAGAAAACATCGTTGGTGACTTTCTCCAGCACCTCGAAGAATTCCGGGTTGTAGATGTCACCCTCACCGGTCCAGCGCACATTGACCAGCAGCATGTTGGCGCCGGAAAACTCATCCATGTAATCCATCATCGTGACCATGTATTCATGCTCGATGGGGATGAGTTTGAGAAAGCCCGGATCAAGGCGAACATTGCTCGCACTCCAGGCAAAGAACAGCGTGGTCAACGCGAAAAACACCGCAAAGAATTTGCGATGGGCCAGCAGCTTGTCAGCGAAACCGGCAACGATACGATCAGTCGTCGTCATGATCCTTGCTCCTTATTTCGCCGCAACGGCATTGGGGCCCTGCAGCAGCACACCGGCTTCGCCGGCGGTCAGCCACTGGCCGGGCGCGATGACCAGCACATCGGTCAGCGCTTTGGCTTTCTTGGGGGTCACTCGGGTAAAGGTCTTGCCCGCATCGCTGGACTTGATCACGCTGTTGCTGCCGCCGGCGAGAAGAATCTCGCCATTGGCTTTGCGCACGCCGCCATACAGCGATTCACGCGTGTTGCTCTGACTGCGCGTCCAGCTATTGCCCTGATCATCGCTGTAGAACACATTGCCGCGCATACCGTGGACAATCATGCGGCCCTCGGCGGTTTCCAGCAGACCGTAGAACGAGCCGTTGTAGTCAATTTCGAACTGGGTCCAGCTCTCACCCAGATTGGTCGAACGTGCGACCAGGCCGCGCTCGCCGGCCAGCCACAGCGCACCATCCTCGGCCTGGATAATGGCGTTGAGATGGCGCGTGCTGAAATCGTCAAAGCCCCCGCCGCCATTGCCGAACGCAGCAAACGGATCGTAGTTGTCGCTGAACGGATCGGAACTCGCGGCGCTGTCTTGCTCTGCGCTGTCCTCGCTCTGCTCTTTGACCAGCTCGCTGCGCGTCCAGCTCTCACCAGCGTCATGGGAAACCTGGATCTGGCCAAACGCGCCGTAAGCTAGGAGCTCGCCATCAAACGGCCCCGCAACGCCCAGCAGCGGCTCGGCACGTTCCGGGTTGAACAGCACCTCGCGCCAGCTTGCGCCGCGATCGGTGCTGCGCAAAATCCAGGAATCGTGTCCCACCGCCACCACGGTGTTGTCATCAACAAACAGCACCCGGGTCAGATTGGAGCCACGGTCCTGATCAACATCAGCCAGCGACCACGGTCCCTTGGCGTCGTCGGCATACAGTATGGTGCCCTGCTCGCCCACCGCCACGATGCGCGAGCCCCGCTGCGCCAGATCAGTGACCAGCAGATCCTGCACATGCACTTCCGTTTTCGGGTAGTCCGGCTTGGGGCGTGGCGAGAACGAATAAATCGCCGCGCCGATAATCGCCACCGACAGCAACATGGCCGGCCAGCCACTCAGCCATGAACCTTCTGCTTCATGCGTCTTGGTCTCGACATCCACATCGTTTTTGTCGGACATCGTCTCCCCCTCGTTGTTTATATCGTGTCGCGGCTGGTGACGAGGTGCCATCCCAGCCGCGCTTTCAACTGCTTATCGCGTAATCCGCATCACCCAAGCCAGGCCCTGGCGCGCGGATTATCCGAATCTCAATTGGGTACTTCGAACAAGGCCGCAGCTCCCATGCCGCCACCGATGCACATGGTGACCACGGCGTATTTTTCGCTGCGACGTTTGGCCTCAAGCAAGGCATGACCGACCATGCGTGCCCCCGACATACCAAACGGATGACCGATCGAAATGGCTCCACCGTTGATGTTCAAACGCGCATTGGGGATGCCCAGCTTGTCGCGGCAGTACAGCACCTGCACGGCGAAGGCTTCATTGAGTTCCCACACGCCGATATCCGCCACCGACAGACCGGCGTGATCAAGCAATTTGGGAATGGCGAACACCGGCCCGATACCCATTTCATCCGGGGCACAGCCAGCCACTGCGGTGCCGCGGTAGATTCCGAGTATGGGCAGACCGCGCTTTTCCGCTTCGGCGCGGCTCATGACCGTCACCACGGCGGCGCCGTCAGACAGCTGCGATGCATTGCCGGCGGTGATGTGCTGCCCCTGCTGGATCCAGCGCCCATCCTTGAACACCGGTTTGAGCGCGCTGAGCGACTCTAAGGTGGTGTCTGCGCGGTTGCCTTCATCCTGGCTCAGGGTCACACGCTCATGTCCGCACGGCTGCTTGGTCTCGCGATCGAACAGCTGCTTGTCCACGCTCAGCGGAACGATCTCGTCGTCGAAAAGCCCGGCCTGCTGTGCCGCCGCCACACGCTGCTGGCTTTGCAGGGCATATTCGTCCTGGGCCTGGCGTGAAATACCGTAACGCTCGGCCACGATCTCGGCCGTTTCGATCATCGGGATATAGGCGGTCGGCTCGCTGGCGATGACCGCCTTGGAAACGGCCTTGTAGGTGTTCTTGTGCTTGTTCTGGACCAGCGAGATCGACTCCAGACCGCCGGCCACGACGATCTTCTTCTCGCCCACCATGATGTCCTTGGCACCGATGGCGATGCTCATCAGGCCGGAGGAACACTGGCGGTCCAGGGTCATACCCGCCACCGAGTGCGGCAGGCCTGCGGTGTACGCACACAGCCGGCCGAGGTTGTACGCCTGGGTACCCTGCTGGGCGGCGGCGCCGAGAATGACGTCATCAACCTCAGCGGGTGCGACACCGGCGCGCTCAAGCGCAGACTTGATCACATGACCACCGAGCACCGGCGCTTCGGTGTCGTTGAAAGCGCCCCGAAAAGCCTTGCCGATGGCGGTACGCGCCACCGCCACAATCACTGCTTCATTCATATTCAATCCCGCCTAGAAGTAGTAGCGCGAGATCGCATCGGCCACACAGGCCGGTTTGTCTTCGCCTTCGATTTCCACGGTTACGCGGATGGTTGCCTGGACACCGCCCTTGACCTCCTGCGCATCGATCATTTCGCCGTGCCCACGCACACGCGAACCGACTTTGACCGCATTGGGGAAACGCACTTTGTCGGTGCCGTAGTTGACGCCCATCTTGAGGTTGCGCAACTCGGCCAGCTCAGGCAGGAAACGGCTGACCAGGGACAAGGTCAGATAGCCGTGCGCGATGGTCGCGCCGAACGGACCCTGCGCGGCCTTGTCGGGGTCAACATGAATCCACTGGTGGTCATCTGTTGCATCCGCAAACTGATTGACCCGCTCTTGCGTGATTTCAACCCATTCGCTCACGCCCAGGGTCTTGCCCTTGGCCGCCAGAACCGAGTCCACCGACTCAAACACGACTGACATCGCGCCTCCTCAAGATATCGAACTGTCCAGGAGTCTGGCAGATCGATCGCGGCGCTGGCTCGTCCGGGCAGATTAGGTCAGGGCGTCTGCACCCGGGCCACGATGCGATGGCCTTGCGGGCTGAGCAGTATCAGGGCGCCGCTGGCGTCGCGGCGGATTTCATCCACCTGCGACAACACCGCCGTGAAGCGTTGTTCCTGCTCCATCAGGGCTTTGGGGCACATTTTCTTGGTCGTGATCAGCTGGGAAAACGTCCACGCATCGCCGGCCTGCTTGTACTGCCCGGAATAGCCATTGCAGGAGGCATTGCCATACACCCGGCCACTGGCGTCAAAGTTCAGGGTCACCCGGGAAGCGTCGATCAGGCCCTGATCGGCAATGTCTTCCACCACCCATTGCGGGCCAACCAGCTCATCCGGGGAAAATCCACGCGCCATCTCATCGTCCCGTGCATTGCCGGTCAGAAACTGACATGCACTCAAGGGCAGCAGCACAGCAAGCAGGCACAGGGCATTGAGCAGTCGCATGAAAAGTCTCCGCAGCAGAATCATCGAAGTCCGATGATGCCAGCCCCCGCCGGGGTGCGCCAGCACCGCCGTCCGGGGCACTACAATGCAGGCTCACTTGCCCGCGGCGACTGCACATGCTCACTGTTCATCACCTGGAAAATTCGCGCTCACACCGGCTGCTCTGGCTGCTTGAAGAACTCGAGGTGCCCTACCAGCTCAAGCTCTACAAGCGGGATGTCAAAACCAGCCTGGCCCCGGCCGAACTCAAGAACATCCACCCGCTGGGCAAAGCGCCGGTGATCACCGATGGTGATCGGGTGGTCGCCGAATCCGGCGCGATCATCGAATATCTGGTCGACACCTACGGCCAGGGTCGCCTGGTGCCGGCAGCCGGCAGCGAGGAATTTCTGCGTTACCGCTACTGGATGCACTACGCCGAAGGGACCCTGATGCCGCTGCTGGTCATGACCCTGCTGTTCAATCGTGTCGAGCGCGCACCCTTGATTGTGCGGCCCATCGCCAAGGCGATTTCAGCCCAGGTGCGCAAGGCCTATTTGGGGCCCAACCTGGAGGCCAACATCGGCTTTCTCGAAAGCGAACTGGCGCGCAGCACCTGGCTGGCCGGCGACGAACTCAGCGCAGCCGACATCCAGATGAGCTTCCCGGTGGAGGCGCTGATGGTGAGGGCGAACCAGAATGGCGCCGCACTGCCCAATCTGACGGCCTACATGGCGCGTATCCAGGCCCGCCCGGCCTATGCGCGCGCGGTCGAAAAAGGCGGCCCGCTGACCCTGCTGTCCTAGCCAGGGTCTTGCTCACACCGCGCTAGCTGCCGCTCGACTGATCCGGTCGCTGCCACTCCGGCGGCCGGATCAAATGCTGTAAGCGCTGCCACCACGGTCCGGGCCTGAACACATCGCGCCACATGTCGGCGAACTCATGGAAGTTCAGGGTCAGAATGTTGTGGCTGTGCACCTGGCGGGTGATGCCGTATTCCACCGGGTTGTCGTCGCGCTCTTCGGCATAG
>JASBUL010000108.1 GCA_030147945.1 Oceanococcus sp.
GGCCACCATCGCCCTGCTCGGCTTCGAATCAACCATCAAGCAGGTTGACCTGCTTGACCGCGGAACCGTCTATCGCGTACAGGTGGGGCCGGACATGAGCCGCGACGCCGCCGAGAAAGCCATGCGCCAGCTGGCCGACAACGACATCGACAGCTTTGCCACGCGCGCGGGCGGCTGAGCGCGCTACACTTGCGGCCCTAGCGACCGCGAGGATTCAACATGAGCTTCTACGATTTCAGCGCCAAAACCATTGATGGCCAGGACAAGCCGCTGGCTGACTATCAAGGCCAGGTGGTTCTGGTCGTCAACACCGCGAGCAAATGTGGCTTCACCCCGCAGTACGAAGGTCTTGAAGCGCTGTACCGCGACTACAAGGACAAGGGTCTGGTGATCCTGGGCTTTCCGTGCGATCAGTTCGGCCACCAGGAACCGGGTGACGAGAATGAAATCAAGAATTTCTGCTCTCTGACCTATGACGTGACCTTCCCCATGTTCGCCAAGATCAAGGTCAACGGCGACGATGCGCACCCGGTCTACCAGCACCTCAAGCAGGCTCAGCCCGGCGTGCTCGGCTCCAAGGGCATCAAATGGAACTTCACCAAGTTCCTGATCGACAAGTCGGGCAAGGTGGTCAAGCGCTACGCACCGACCGACAAACCCGCGGCCCTGGCCAAAGACATCGAAGCGCTGCTGGCGGCCTGAGCCCCGGCTAGCGCTTGGCCAGCATCAGGCGCCGCTGCGCCGCCCGGATCTTGCGCCGCCCCTGCGGCGCCCGAACCCGCACATAGCTGCCGTCGGGCTGACCTTCCCAGGCCTGGGTTTCATCCGCGATGTAGATTTTGAGTTCGCGGATGACCCGCTCGCGGATGCGCCGATCATCCAGCGGGAAACCGATTTCCACACGGCGGAAGAAATTGCGCTCCATCCAGTCCGCGCTGGAGCACCACACTTCCGGCTGACCGCCATTCTCGAAATAGAACACCCGGGTGTGCTCGAGAAAGCGCCCGACGACCGAAATCAGGCGGATATTTTCTGACAAGCCGGGCATGCCCGGACGCACGCAAGTCATCCCGCGCACGATCAGATCGATTTTCACGCCGGCCTGCGAGGCGCGGTAAAGCGCGGCAATACTGTCGCGCTCGACCAGCTGGTTCATTTTCAGGATGATGCGCGCCGCCTTGCCGGCGCGCGCATTGTCGATTTCACGTTCAACCCGCTCGATCATGCCCTTATGCAGGGTGAACGGTGAATGCAGCAGCTTTTCCAGCTGGGCCAGCTTGCCCAGGCTGGTCAGCTGCAGGAAAACGCGGTGAATGTCACGCCCGATGGCGGGGTCGGCGGTCAGCAGGCCGTAATCGGTATACAGGCGGCTGGTGCGCGGGTGGTAGTTGCCGGTGCCCATATGCACGTAGCTGCACAAACCACTGGCCTCTCGACGGACAACAAGAATCATCTTGGCGTGGGTCTTGTGCCCGACCACACCGTAAACCACGTGGGCGCCGGCCTCCTGCAGGCGCTCGGCCAGGTCGATGTTTTCCGCTTCATCGAAACGCGCGCGCAATTCGATGACCACGGTCACCTCCTTGCCGGCCCGCGCCGCCTGCAACAAAGCCTCGACCACAGCCGAATCCGCTCCGGTGCGATACAGCGTCTGCTTGATTGCCAGCACCTTGGGGTCCTTGGCCGCCTGACGCAGAAAATCCAGCACTGGTGCAAACGATTCGTAGGGGTGATGCAGCAGGATCTCGTTCTTGCGGATCGCAGCAAAAATGTCCGAGCCGGAAGATAAATGCGCCGGCACCCGCGGGGTGAACGGCTCGAAACACAGATCCGGTCGGTCGATTTTCTCCGACAGCTTCATGAGTCGGTTGAGGTTGACTGGGCCGTTGACCTGATAAAGCTGTTCCTCACGCAAGCCATGAACCCGCAGCAGATACTTGATCATCGCCTCGGGGCAGTTGTGGGCCACCTCCAGCCGGACTGCATCGCCGAACTGGCGCCCCATCAACTCACCTTCCAGAGCGATCAGCAGGTCATCGACCTCCTCCTCGTCGACGAACAGGTCGGAGTTGCGCGTGACCCGGAACTGATAACAGCCGGTGACCTTCATGCCCGGAAACAGATCGGCCACATAGGCATGGATGACCGAACTGAGGAACACGAAATCGTTGTTGCGTCCGTCACACGCCTCGGGGGCAATCTGAATCAGGCGTGGCAGGGCGCGCGGCGCCTGCACAACCGCCATGGTGGCGCTGCGCCCGAAGGCATCTTTGCCCTCCAGTGAAACGATGAAATTGAGGCTCTTGTTGAGCACACGCGGAAACGGGTGTGCCGGATCCAGCCCGATCGGCGACAGAATCGGCAGCAGTTCATTATTGAAATACTCGCGCAACCAGTCATCCATGCGCGGATTGGCGGTGAACTGACGACGCCGCACGAAACGGATGCCCTGCTCGGCCAGCAGCGGAATCAGTACCTCGTTGAGGACCCGGTACTGCTCAGCAACCAGTTCGTGTGCGCGCTCGGAAATCGCGCTGAGCAGCTCCCCGGCTGACATGTTGTCGGGGCCGCCGGTCGGCGCGCCCGCGCTCAACTTCTGTTGCAACCCCGCCACCCGAACCTCGAAAAACTCGTCCAGGTTCGAGCACGAAATGCACAGGTACTTGAGCCGTTCCAGCAATGGCACACGACCATCACGGGCCTGAGCCAGTACGCGCCGGTTGAACTCCAACAGGCTCAGCTCGCGGTTGAAGAAATTCTCCGGACGCACAGCGTCCTCCGCACTCAGTAGTGCCAACCGGTCCTGATCGGAAGTAGTCGCCAACGCATCCATGATGCGGCGATTCTAGCCTGAATGCGTGACTCTTTCTTTACGTCGATAGCCCAGCAGCCAGACCAGCAACAGCAACAGACCGCCTCCGGCACCACTGCCACCACCGGAGGCCGGCGCAGGGCTGGTGCTGGGTGTGGGCGTGGCCGATGCGCTGGGGCTCGGGGTTGGTGAGGCGGTGGCCGTCGGGCTGGGTGTCGGCGTCGCGCTCGGTGTAGGCGTGGGTGTCGGCGTCGGGCTTGGTGTCGGGCTGGGCGTCGGGGTGACGACCCCATCCGGGCCCATGCCGTTGTGCACCAGCGCGCCGCTGGCATCCGGGTCCAGCCAGCACTTCAGCTGACCGCTGCATGCCGCGCTCTCCTGCCACGCCACGTGCAAACGACCATAGAAATCCGGCGAGGACTGACTGCTGCACGAGGCCCCACCACCCGACAACATGCCGATGGCCCGACCGTCCTGATTCCACAGCCCTGAACCCGAGGAGCCTTGCTCGGTCGTGCCCTCATCCCAGACCACACGCCAGGCCGACACATCGCGCCCGTCAATCAGCACGTTCTGAGCTGCAGGCGGACTGTTGAACAGGCTGATCGATTTCTGCTCGCCACTGGGGTGATGCACACCCGCGCCGCTCTGGGCCTTGACCGTGGTCGCATCCCAGCCGCTCCAGAACGGCTGAAAACTGTCTGGAATCGTCACCGGGCTGGCCGCGCTGCCGACCACCAGCAGGGTGAAGTCGGCGCTGTCGCCACTGGCCAGCACCTCAACACCGTTGAAATTGAAACTCGGATCCGGCGACGGATGGCTATGCAAGGCGGAGTTGCCACAGCTGTCATCCTCGAACCGCCAGTAGACCTGCACGCTGTCCTGGTTGGACGCGTTCATGCCGCAGTGGTTGGCGGTCAGAATGTAGGGCGTGCCGTCGTTGCGCGTGTTGTTGACCAGAAATCCGGAGCAGGAAAACAGCGAGCTGCCCTCCTGATACTGCAGCAATACGGTGCTGTCGACCTGATCCTGCCAGTCGTCGGCTTGCGAGCACAGCGTATCGATGTTGCAGGCACCATGTTTGAAGGTGTAGCCGCCGGCTTGCTTGACCCCGTAGAACGCCTGCCCCAGGGTCAGACGCGTGGCCGCAAGATCGCTCGTTCGCAGTGTCAGGGTCACTTGCTGACCGGGCAACAGTGCTGTCCACAGTCGCCCGCCACGCACCTGATCCGCCGAATACGGCCCCTGCTCAAGCCCGTTCTCGCCCTGCACCAGCAGCGTGGCCCCTGCCGGCAGGACCACATCCTCGAACACGAAGCTCAGCGACTTGGCACCCGCCGCATACAAGCTGGCCTGCCATACCGCTTCGCCATCCTCGTGCGACCAGCTCCCGTCACGCTGAATGTCCAGCGGGTAACTCAACCCGGTGGCGAAACGCAGCGCCCCCGGCGCCGGGCTGAGAAACTGGTCGAGGACCTGCGCATCCGGCTCAGGCAAGGTGTACAGGGGGGCAGCATGAGCCGCATTGCTCAACCACAGACCGGCCAAAACCAACAGGGCTTTGCGCATGATATTCCGCCTTGATCGTTTGATTCGAAGTGAGTTTAGCGTGTACGCCGCGTGGCGCAGCATCCGCTCAGCGCAGATCCGCGCCCACTGCGGCAAGACCTGCTATGAAGTCCCGGGGCAAGTTGCGTGCCACCAGCGCACCGATGAGCGGAAAGCGCCCATCAAAGCGGATCCGGTAATCGATGCGACACCCCGTGCCCTCAGGGTGAAACTCGATACGCCCATGATGATTCTTGATCGGACTGCCCCGGGTCACCGTGTATTCAATCAGATGGGGACGCTGGAATGTGACCACCGTCTCCTCGAAGCGCACCGGCCCGAGGCGAATTTCACGGACGGAACCCACGCCGTTGGGATCGTCCTGCCCGGTCGCAATGCGACGGGTGCGCCCCGGCCACAGTCGCCCGAATTGCTCATGGTCTGCAAAAAATGCAAAAACCGTTGCAGGATCGGACGCAAAATGATGCTCGATAACAACCTGATGACGGGGCATATGTGTCTCAGTCAAAAAAATCCTCTCCAGACTACCCTGTTGAGCCGGCTCAGGACACGTCGCAGCGGCCGGTGTAGGCTGTTCACGCATGAATATTCCTGACTACCCTCACGACCGCACACCGGGTTTCAACGCCGCCTCGCTGGAGCGCAAGGCGGAATGGCGCACCGACGCCGCAGCGCGGGCTGCACTGCTGGACGAGGCCGTGGTGGTGCCGGTGTGCCGCTACCGCATGCCAATTGCCGGCGACAGCCTGCAAACCTTGCCGGCACACAGCTTCGATGCGCGCCTCGACGACGCGATCTGGCTGGGCCTGTGGAACCAGCGCTCGGTCTACACGCTTGAAGTCTCGGACGCTGAGGCCAGCGGCTGGCCCGACCTGCATTTTTCCGATCTGCGCGGCGCAGCCATGCGCCTGCAAGCCGACGATGCGGCTGTCATGGCCTATGCCCGGGCCATGATCTACTGGGCCAAGCGCCATCGCTATTGCGGACGCTGCGGGCAGGCTACGCGCCCCACCCATGCTGGCCATGTGCTGCGCTGCGACGCCTGTGATCTGGAGCATTACCCACGCAGCGATCCGTCCATGCTGGTTCAGGTCAGCGATGCCGACGAGCGGTGCCTGCTGGGGCGCCAGCCGGGCTGGCCGCCCGGCATGTGGTCGGTGCTTGCCGGCTTTGTCGAACCCGGCGAAAGCATCGAGGACTGCGTGATCCGCGAGGTCTGGGAAGAAGCCCGGGTGCGCGTCACCGGCATGCGTTATTTCGCCTCCCAACCCTGGCCTTTCCCGGCTTCGGTGCTGGTCGGTTATCACGCCGTTGCCGAGGCCGACACCCCGCAGGTGGAACAGGACGAGCTGGAAGCTGCCGACTGGTTCAGTCGTGAGCAGATCGCCGAGGGCCTGCGCAACAAAACCTTGTTCACGCCTCCACCTTTTACCTTGTCGTTCCGGCTGATCGAATCCTGGTACGACCACGGCGCCCCGGCGCCGCTGGCCAGCTTGCTGCAACGCCGCTGAGGGCCTGCGCGCATGCGTGAGCTGCTGCTGTTACGCCACGGCAAATCCGATTGGTCCGAGGCGGTGGACGATTTCGATCGCCCTCTCAAGGCGCGCGGCCGCACCGGCGCACAGCGGATCGGATGCTGGCTCAGGCATCATCAGCTGACTCCCGACACCGCGATCAGCTCACCCGCACGCCGCGCCCGCGACACCGCTGAGCTTTGCCTTGAAGCGCTGGGCGAGACGCGCCCGGGCCTGATGCTGGATGCACGTCTGTATCACGCCGAAAGCGAGGACTTCGAACCCATCTTGCGAGCCCTGCCCAGCACCGCCCGGCGCATCCTCGTGGTCGGCCACAATTTCGGCATGGAAGACTTCCTGCTCAGCCAATGCAGCGCACCACCTCCGCGCCGCGCCGACGGCAAGCTGCTGACCACCGCAACCCTGGCACACCTGCGCTACCCGACCCATACGCCGTTGGGCACGCCATGCAGCGCCCAGTTGCTGGCCCTGGTCCGGGCCCGGGATCTGCCCGACACAGACGGCTACAAACTCTCCAGGTAACGCCGTATCGCGCGCTTCAGCTGCGCATCCATGGGAATCTGCTCCAGCTCCTCAGGCCCGACCATGCGGCGCTGGCGCTGATGCTGCTCTGGCCATTGGCTCAGGGTCTTGCGCACATCAAGCGCGTACAGCTCCAGCCGTCGCGGCTTGCCCGAAGCACTGCGGCAGATCACCCGGGACGGGCGTCGAAGCTTCTTCAGACGACCAACCACCCCGGCCTCCTCAAACGCCTCCAGCGCCGCCACCCGCTTATCGCTGAGCCGCGCCTCAGGCTTCCCGGTCGGTACGATCCAGCGCCTGTGACGCCTTGCGGTCACCAGCACCAGACGGCGGTCTTTACCACCGCCGAGCACCGGGATCACCGCAATGCGTCGCTGGCTCATGCCGCCGGTTCATCCTCCGGCCAACCGCGCAGGGCCAGCTGGGCGTTGTTATAGCGACTGTCTTGCGTGACTTCGCGTCCCGCCCAGGCGGGCGGCTGATAAGCGCCCGCAGCGTCGGCATCGACGAATTCAACCTCCAGGGACATGCGTCCGGACAGATCGCCATGATAGATGTCGATCTCCAAGGTCAGGCCATCCTGGGCGACGTGATACCGGGTCTTCTCGACCCGGCGCCCCTCGGTGAGCGGCCAGATCATGTCGAAAACCGCCTGCTCAACCTCGATTTCGTGTTCCTGACGGACCAGACCACTGCCCTGCTTGCGGGTCAGGAAGTAGCGCCCGCTCTTGTCACGTGCACGCAACTCCTTGCCTGGCTCGGCGGCCACATAGCCCTGGCGAATTTCGCTTGACGGCTGCCCGGCGATCACCGCCTCAGGCAAGGCCTCAACCACGAAACGGCGCTCAATTTCCTGCCCCATCAACGTTTCTTTCCTTTCGGCCGCACACGCGGCCAGAGTTCATCAAACAGCGCCAGATAAGCTTTGCTGGCTGGTTTTCGGGCCGCGAAAACCGCCACCGGCGCACGGTGTTCGCCCATGTTTTCGATATCCCGGGCGAACGGAATCACCGCCTGCAGAAACCCTTTGTGACGCTGGCGCATGTGCAGCATCGTGGTTTTGTGCAGGGCTTTTTGTCGCTGCACCATGGAAAAGAACGGCACCACGGCGTCATCGGCGTAGCCCTTGTCAGCAAAGAACGCCAGCAACTGCTCGAAGGTGCGCTGTGACAAGGTCGTCGGAATGACCGGAACCAGTATCAGATCGGCCGCATTGAAGACGGCTTCGGACAGATGGCTGATGCTCGGCGGACAATCCAGCACGATCAGGTCATATTCACGCCTGAGCCCCTTGAGGATGCGTCGCAGGCGGGATTTACGTTTTTCCAGGCTGGCCAGCAAGGCATCGAAATTGCGGAAACTGAGATGGGCCGGCAGCACATCCAGGCCCTCGTAGTCGCTGGCCCGGATCTGCTCCAGCAGCGTTTCGTAAGCCTGAAAAAAGCGCTTGCCCCACCTCTTGCGGCCGGGCTTGACGCGAAAATAGAACGATGACGCACCCTGGGCATCCAGATCAATGAGCAAGGTCTTGAGACCTTGTGCTGCCGCCCAGTAGGACAGGTTCACGGCCGTGGCGGTTTTGCCGACCCCGCCCTTCATGCTGTAACAAGCGACCACTTTCATGGCGTCACGCTCCGTTGCGACCAAACATCGCGGAAAAATTTGCCGCCACGTGGTCCTGTGCAAACTGCTGTAGTTCGGTTTCGGCCTGATCACGCAAGCCCAGCTGGTCCTGATGCAACACCGCAATCAAGCCATGAATGGCCGCGCGCTGCGCGTCGTCCTGACTGCGCCCGGCGTAGGCGGCGAGAAACCCTTGCTGGACCGAAACATCGTTGAACCGGCCCAGCACATCCTGCAGGCGCTTGAGCGCCCGACTCAAGGTTTTCAGGCGACTGCGAGGATACAGCTCGGCGAAAAACTCGAGCATGTAGCGCAATTTCTTGCACTCGATGCGGATCGCGTGAATCTGCGCATCCGGAGTGCTCGCATCCACCCGCAGACTGGCTGCCCGGATTCGCTTGTAGCGCTTGAGAATGCGCGCGCTGGCGACGCGGCCGACCGCTTTGTCAGCGGCCTCAGCGGCATACTCGGGCTGTGCATCCAGCAACTGCAGCAGCTGATCGCAGCGCCGCGCATAAGCCGTTGAACGCAGCTGGCGCCGGGTTGCACTCAAGGCGCGCTGGCGATCCCTGCGAACCTGCGCGATCAAAGCGTCGAAGCCAGGCTGAAAAGGGCCGGGCAGCATCTGCCGGTAACGCTCCTGATCAAGCAGGAACACATCGAGGTCGCGCAGCGTGCCCATAGCCCCGGCCATACGCGCCAGCTCACCTTTTGCCCGCGCCGGCAGGTCCGGTGGCAAGGTGTTTTTCATCAGCGTCAGCAAGGATCTCAGCTTGCGCAGGCTCACCCGGTACTGGTGCACGAATTCGCTGTCGGTGTCGTCTATGACACCACCCTCGAAGCGACGCGCCAGCTCGAACATGGACCGGGCCATGCGGCGTACCGCGGCACCGGCAGGCTCGCCAGCTTCGATGCCATAAGGTCCTTTGAGCTCAAGACCCTGGGGGACCAGCCCCGACGTACCAAGCCATTGGCGCAAATCGAGGGGCTCGACCAGCGTGCCACCGATGCGCTCCAGCGCCTCGCATGCCCGGGCAAACTCGGCGGCATAACCGCGCAGCGCGGTCACACGAAAACGCGTTTGCATCTGCGCAAGCTCACACCACTCACCACGCACCACGATTTTGTCATCGCGGTTACGCAGGACCAGTGGCTTGCGCGCCAGCCCCACGCTCGCCCGGGTCATCAAAGACCACAGGCCGATACAGCGCTGCAGTTGCTCACGCAGCGGTGACGCCGGCACCTCCCACCAGAAGCGGGCTTCGGATGGCGCTTGCAGACTCAAGGCGCAGCGGCCCTCATGCCACCAGCACAATTCACCGCTGCGTGTCCGTGTCAGCAGTCCACCATCGGCCCAGATGTCGCCCGGGAAATTGTCCACAACATCCAGCTGCTCGCGCCGAAGGGATGCGAAATCAACATGTCCAAGTGCGCCCAGGGCCGCCTCTACATCCGCCGGGCGGCAGTCTTGTGGCAGACAGTAATGTGCCTCCGCCGACGCACTCATCGTTTTTTCTTCAACTTGATGCGGTTCTCGAGATAGTCATCCACCAGCTGCTCGACGATCGCCTGCACGCTGGAATCGGTTTCCAGCGCGCGCATCTTGAGTGCCTTGAGCTTGGCTTCATCGAGGCGCAAAGAAGTGTTCTTCTTGTTCTTGTCGGATTTTTTCTTGCTCATATTGACGTCATGACGTCATCAAAGCAGACACTCTAGTGCAGCCCCCGTACGACAGCAAGTTCAGCTCAGGCTGGGCGAGCGCCGTTCAGCAACCGCCCAGTGCGGGCTGGGTGCTGCGCTGGTGCCGGCAAATTTGTCACGCAAAGCCGCCTCATCCGCCAGCCAGCGCGCGAACTGCTGCGGTGACAGCGCACTGGTGAAATACTCGCCACAGGCCAGCGTCACCCCCATGCTGCGTAGCCGCTGCACATCGGCTTTCTTGCGCAGGCCACTGGCCCGCAGCGCGGCCTCCATCGCCGCAGCCGACTCGACCAGCCCACGTGCCACCGCGTCCACCGCCGGTGTGTGGGTCTGAACCAGGCGCACATCCAGTTCCAGCGTACGCGGACGCAGATCTGCAGCGTGCGTCAGCATGCGTGACCCGGCCGAGAATTCCGCCGCATGCAAACCCAGTCCGGCCTCGATCAGTTCACCGGCGATACGTCGGCAGGCCGGCAGGCGCCACACCGCATCCGGCACTTCGATGAGCACCTTGAACGGCAGGCGTGCCACCGTATCGCTGAACACCTGCGTGAACCCTGGTGCTTGCAGTTCCTCGACCGATACCGGCAACCAGACTGCCCAGGCCTTGGGCACCCGCAGCTGCGCCAGCTGCTTGAGTCGCCAGCGATTCAGTGCGCCCTCCAGATGGACGCGTCGGGCCATACGTCGCACCGCATCGTCGTTCAGCGAAGGAATGCTCTGCGGCTCCCAGCGCAACGCTACACGGACACCAACTGGCCGCTCGCTGCGTAGATCGAGCACCGGCTCGAGCAGCACGTCCAGGCCGTCATTGCCGATCGCCGCTTCCATGGCCAGAGCCAGACCGGTGCGCTCCTCAGCCCGCTCACCGGCCACAAACGGCCCGTTTTCGGTGTGTCGGGCTTGCTCCAGTCCATGCTCGGCATCGGCCAGCACATCGAGAATGTCGTGGTAGACCCGCAGGTCGGGAATCACCGCCACGGCCGCTGGCGGCGCCAGACTGTGCCCATCGACGCTGTAAGGCTGGTTAAGCTGCGCATGGGCGCGCTCGGCGATCGCCAGCACCTCGTCGCGCCCGCCCACCTGGGTGAGCAGCATGACGTAGCCACCTCCGCTGGTGCGCGCCAGGTCCAGCGGCCAGTCGCAGACCTCGTCCAGGCGCTCGCGCACCGCATTGTGCAAACGATCGTGCACGTCCTGACCAAACTGTGCAGCTATGCCGCCGGAATCATCGAGGCGGGCAAACACCGCGCCAACCAGCGGACCACTGCCACCGGCGTGGCGGCGCAGCTCCTGAGCCAGCAAGGCTTCACCCAGCGCAGCCCCGGCCAGCCCGGTGACCGGGTCGAGCAAACTGGTGGCCGCCAGCGCCGGATCCTCACTGCCCGGGTGCAGGGTGCAAATCAGGGCCAGAACCTCGCCATCACGCGCGCGCAGCATCATCGGCTGCAAGGCCAGCTCGCGAGCGGTCTGGCCCGGCTGCGCGGCCAGGCGCACGCGTTCCACGTAGCCCGCTCCATGCAGTCGGGTCATCGCGTCCAGATGCTCGATGTCCAGCCCCAGCACCGCATGCAGATGGTTGCCCAGGACCTGATGACGTCGTCGTTCCAGCATCCGCATCACGGCGGCGTTGGCCGCCTGCACCCGCCCATCGCTGTCGGCGACGAGCAACGGCTGCACGCTGGCCTGGACGACCGACGGCGGCACCGTGCCGCTGATCCGCCGCGGTCCCTTGTTGATCCACAACAGGACGCACAACGTGATGTGCGCCACCAGATAGAAGGCAACACCCCAGGGGCCCAGCCCGAGCTGCTGGAACTGCGGCCATGCCTTGATCACCAGCGTATCCAGTGTCCACCCAAAACCGATCACAACCAGCACGATCAGCAAACCCAGCAGGCGCGTACGCAATCGCGCCCGACCAGCGCGGGCAAGCTGCAGCACGCTGTCGATCAGCGCCACGCTCCAGATCACCGCAGCCCATGCCCAGATCAGCTCCGCACCGGGTGCAACAAGCGCCCGCGCGCCCCAGCTTGTGGCCTCGACCTGAACGTCTCTGACCAACCAGCCGCCCCAGCCAACCGCGGCCAGGCCGACCAGGGTGTTGCACAACAGCAGTGCACGGCGCAGCAAACCGGTGTTGGCCACGGCAATGGCCAACGGCACCAGGGTGATAGGCAGCAGCACATGGATCATCCACAGCAACAGCGCAGCCCGTGCGAATCCGTGTACCACCAGGGCCAGCGCAGCGGCGTGCGCAGCCAACGTCAACCCCAGCAGCAGGGCCCAGCCGCCGGCCCGTGTGTCCAGAGCGCGCAGCGCAAGCACCAACGCAAGCAGAGTATGCAGGCCTGCTGCAGCGAGCAGGATCTGCGTCAGACTGAGATCCATCAGTTGCTCAGCACCCTCTTGACCGCAGCTTTCCAGCCATCGTAGCGCCGCTGCATCTTGGCCTCATCGCGGCCTGGCTCGAAGCGGGCCTGACGTTGCCAGCCCGCAGCAATCTCATCCAGGTCCTTGTACAGCCCCACCTGCAACCCCGCGAAATAGGCCACGCCCAGAGCCGTGGTCTCGAGCACCTGTGGCCGGTCGATCGGAATGCGCAGGGTATCGGCCAGGTACTGCACCAACCAGTCATTGGCCACCATGCCGCCATCAACGCACAGGGTTTTCGGCGCGCCAGCGTCCTGGGCCATGGCATCAAGCAAATCGCGGGTCTGGTAACACACCGATTCCAGCGCCGCGCGCGCGATTTCGGCAAAACCGCTGGCCCGGGTCAGACCGATCAGGGCGCCGCGCGCATCCGGGTCCCAGTAGGGCGCCCCCAGACCGGTGAAGGCCGGCACCAGATACACCCCATCGGTCGACTCCACGCTGCGCGCGAGCTTTTCGGTGTCCGCGGCGTGGCCGATCAGCTTGAGACTGTCGCGCAGCCACTGCACTGCGGCACCGGCAACGAAAATACTGCCTTCCAATGCATAGGTGGGCTTGCCATTGAGACGGTAAGCCACGGTGGTGAGCAGACGATTGTCCGAACGGACAAACTGCTCACCCACATTGAGCACCACGAAACAGCCGGTGCCATAGGTGCTTTTGACCATGCCGGGCTGGAAGCAGGCCTGCCCTACCGTGGCCGCCTGCTGGTCGCCGAGCACGGCCCCGATCGGTATCGGCGCGCCCAGCAGAGCGCTGTCGATGTGACCAAAATCCGCTGCCGAATCCAACACCTCGGGCAACAGCGCGCGCGGCACATTGAAGAACTCCAGCAGTTCGTCATCCCACTGCTGCGTGCGGATATTGAACAACAGGGTCCGCGAGGCATTGGTGGCGTCGGTGACATGACGCTGGCCGGCGGTCAGATTCCACATCAGCCAGGTGTCGATCGTGCCAAAAGCCAGCTCCCCGGCTTCCGCCCGGGCACGCGCACCCGGCACCTGATCAAGCAGCCAGGCAATCTTGGTCGCGGAAAAATACGGGTCGAGCAGCAGACCGGTGCGCTCGGCCAGCCATTCATCGCGCCCACGTTGACGCAGGGTCTGGCACACGCCGCTGGTGCGGCGGTCCTGCCACACAATGGCGCGCGCAATTGGCTCGCCGCTGGCGCGATCCCAGATCACGGTGGTTTCGCGCTGATTGGTGATGCCACAGGCGGCCACATCGGAGGCGCTGATCCCGGCCGAGGCCAGCGCCTGGCGGCACACTGCCAGGGTGTCGCGCCAGATCACACTGGCATCGTGTTCAACCCAACCCGCCTCGGGATAGTGCTGCTCGAATTCCTGCTGCCCGCTCCCCACCGGCTGCCCCGCGCGATCAAATACGATTGCGCGGCTGCTGGTTGTCCCCTGATCAATCGCCAGCAAATAGTCCGCCATCCTGTTTTCCTGGTTTCGGCCGATGGCAAAGCATGCCAAAGCGCCGTTCAGATGCAACTGCCGTGTGCGTACGGACGCGTGGCGGCGATTTGATAACATCATCAGCCCCACATCCGGGCCTGCCATGCAGCCCGCCAATGCCGTGATCGCCATGTGTGTTTTTCGCCCACTCATTGCCGCCAGCCTGGTTCTGGCCAGCCAGATCGCCCTGGCCCAGGCAGGTGACCAGCCATTTGAGGATGTCGACGTGATTGCCCTGCCTTCGCAGGCACCGGAAAAACCGGCGTTCTCGCTCAACTGGAGCTGCGAAGCCATCACGCTGAGCAGTTCGCAGCGCTATCGCCCGAACAACTGTGTGGAACGTGGCCGCAATGGCAGAACCCAGGCCCGCGAGCTGGAGGTGGAAACCATCGGTCTGGAACAAACTTCGGATACGCCAGGGCCGCAGCGCAAAGGGCGCTGAGCAGCGCGGCGCCAAGCCGCCAATTTCAAACCATTTTCTTCCTGTGTAAGATTATTCCTACACATGTGCACAGTTCTTGCTTGCACATAGGGGATCGCGGCCACGCCGTGTTTTACACGCCTCATCAAGAGGCGCGTTCTTTGGGGAGAAGATCGATGCGCAGTTCTCGCGCCATGTCCACGGCCTGGGCCGGTGGACTTTTGCTGTTTGCCAGCCCGTTGGCGCTGGCCCAATCCATTGACGTCGACGACAACAGCGCCGACCTCGAACTGATTACCTTGCCGGAAAGCGCCGCACCTGCGGTGGACGAGGGCGTGCGCCTGGATGCCATTACGGTGACCGGCTCACGCATCAAGAAGACCACCGGCGAAGCCGCCAATCCGGTGCTGTCGCTGAGCGCAGAGGAGCTGGCCGCGACCGGTGTCACCTCGATCGGTGATGTGCTGCAGCGCCTGTCGGTGAGCGGTTCATCGCTCAACACCAAGTTCAACTCCGCCGGCAACTTCGGCTTTCCGGCCGACGGTGGCGGCGTGGGGTCCGGCTCCACCACGGTGTCCCTGCGCAACCTCGGTGCAAAGCGCGTGCTGGTCCTGGTTGACGGCCTGCGCTGGGTCAACGAGTCATCAGCTTCCGGGGTGTCGGCCGCGGTGGATCTCAACACCATTCCCTTCAGCAGCGTTGAACGGGTCGAGATTCTGACTGACGGGGCCTCGGCCCTGTATGGCTCCGACGCCATCGCCGGGGTGGTCAACATCATCACCAAAAGCAGCGACAACGGCCTCAACCTCAATGCCTATGTCGGCGACCACAGCACCGGCGATGGCATGACCACCACCCTCAACGCCAGCTATGGCGGCCAGGGGCGCAACTACCGCTACATCGCGGATGTCAGCTACTACGATCAGAACGGCATTTCCTCGGCCGACTACAGCCAGGCCCGGGTGCCCAAACCCGGCACCGGCCTGGCCTTCGGCAGTTCGGCCACCCCGTTCACCCGCAGCGTGTTCTTCAACGACGACGAAGCCGACGGCCTGTGCCCCAACGTGGACAGCGATGGCGACGGCATCGCCGACCGCGCCCTGTGCGACATCACCGCCAACGGCGTGGCCGCCGCTCCGGGCTTCGTGCAGGACTTCCCCGACGGCTTCCATCCGTTCACCACCGAAGACCGCTATAACTACGCGCCGGAAAACCTGCTGCTGACGCCGTCCGAGCGCCTGGGTCTGTTTGCCCAGGGCCAGTTCGATATCAGCAACAACATCACCGCCTACGCGCGGGTACTGAGCCAGAGCCGTGATTCGGAAAACCGCGCCGCGCCGGAGCCGATCTTCCTGGGCCCGGAAGCCGGCACCGGCGGCATGGCCGACAGCGTGGGCATCGCCGCCGACAACCCGTTCAACCCCTATGGCATCGCGCTGGACCCCAACGACAATCTGCTGCTGATCGGCCGCCGCCCGGTTGAAGGTGGACCGCGTATCTTCAGCCAGGATGTCGACACCTTCTACCTGGCCGCCGGGCTGAACGGTGATTTCTACGGCTTCGCCCGCCCGCTGTTCTGGGACGTCAACCTGGTCAGTGCCAGCAACAAGGCCACCCAGACGGTGCGCGGCACCTACAACATCGCCAACATCGCGCGGGCGGTCGGCCCGCTGGACGACTGCAGCGGCGATTGCGTGCCGCTCAACCTGTTCTATCGCGCCTATCGCGCCGACCAGGAAACCGCCTGCGATGCGCGCGTCCTCTCGCTC
>JASBUL010000061.1 GCA_030147945.1 Oceanococcus sp.
TCGACCCAGCGCTCCATCCACATGAAGGCCTCGGTCCACACGGTTTGCGGGCAGGCATAGCCACACCACAATCGCCCGGCCAGCGTGGTGAACAGGAACAGGGTCAGCGCCGCGATCAGCAGCAAGGCGGTGAGCAGAAACAGATCCTGCGGGACCAGGGTCAGACCGAACACATGGAAACGGCGCGCCGGCAGATCAAACAGGACCAGCGGCTGGCCCTGCCAGCTCAGCCAAGGCAGCAAGTAGAACAGGCCAAGCAGCGCGAGCACGGCCAGCACCCGCAGCCGTGCATAACGCCCACGCACGCCGCGCGCGTAGATTTTGTCCGCCGACTGATAAAACGAAACCGGCGCTTCGTGAACCGGCTGGTTCATGCGTCCACCTCGTCATCGGCGCGGATCTGTGCCTGCGGCTCGCTGGCCAGCGACAAGGCCATCACCCCGGTCACCGCCGAAATCAGCCAGCCCACCGCAAAGACCATACCCAGCAGGGCAAAATCGGGTGCATCTGCCGAGGCCTGCAAGGCATCCCAGCCCATCAGCAAGGCCAGCAGCAGCAACACCGCACCAAGAAATCCGGCCCACAGCACGATGGCCAGTCGCCGCCACAGCGGCGGCCAATTGGGCCGCCGCCGCAGCTGAGTCTGCCGGTTGCTGGTCGTGCTCATTGATCAGCCTGCCCGGACAGGCGATACACGTAGGCCGCCAGCAGACGGATCTCGGTTTCGCTGAGGCGCTCCTTGTGCGCCGGCATGGCGCCCTGACGACCGAACATCACGGTTTGGCGAATCTGCTCGGTGCTGCCGCCATGCAGCCAGATGTCATCGCTCAGGTTGGGCGCACCCAGCAGCGGATTGCCGCGCGCATCCTGACCATGGCAGGCGGCGCAGGTGACCTTGAACTTCTGTTCGGCGACGGCGCGACGTGCCTGCGGCAGCGGCGGCTCTTTCCAGTTGCTGACCAGGGCAATCAGATCATCTGCCACAGCCGGATCCAGGGTGGCCAGAAACGGCGGCATCACGCCCTGACGGCCATTGCTAATCGAGGCCACGATCTGGGCCGGTTCATGTCCGTACAGCCAGTCCTTGTCGGCCAGATTGGGAAAGCCCAGCGCACCCTGCCCGGAAGGCCCGTGACAGCCCGCACAGTTGTCGGCGAACAGACGTGATGCGGCTTGCACGGCATCCAGATCACCGGCCAGCTCGGCCACATCGCGGCCGTCGAAGGTGGCGTAGAAAGCGTCGCGCTGCGCCTGGACGGTGGACAGACGCTGATCATGCTGGCCGCTCTGGCTCCAGCCCAGGGTCCCGGCGAAACTGCCCAGACCGGGAAAGAACACCAGATAGCCCAGGGCGAACACCACGGTGATCACGAACAGGTTCAGCCACCAGCGCGGCATCGGGTTGTTGAGTTCCTTGAGGTCCTCATCCCACACATGATTCTTTTCCGCGCCCTCGGCTTCCTCGCCAACCCGCGGACGTGCCGTCCACCAGATCAACCACAGGCAACCGATGATGTTGACCACCACCAGCACCGATATGAAGGCGGTCCAGGCCGGCCCCAGCATTTCGTTCATTGATGTTCTCCGCAGTCGTCATCCAGCGGCAGGCGTGCGGCCTGGCGAAAGTCGTTGTGACGGTCGCGGCTGTAGGCCCAGACCACAACGCCGATAAAGGCGGCGAACGCCGCCGCAGTCATCAATCCACTCAACATCAGGAACCCTCCCCGGCCGCAGCCTTGAGGCTTTGCAGAAATGCGATCAGTGCATCCATCTTGGATTTGCCACGCACCGCCTGCGGCGCATTGGCCAGATCCTCATCGCTGTACGGCACGCCAACGCGGCGCAGCGCCGTCATCATGGCGACCACTTCCTGTTCATCGACACGCTCGGCCGCCAACCACGGGTAGCCCGGCATGTTCGACTCCGGCACCACATCGCGCGGGGCCATCAGGTGCAGGCGATGCCACTCATCCGAATAGCGCCCGCCAACCCGGGCCAGATCCGGCCCGGTGCGTTTGGAACCCCACTGGAACGGGTGGTCCCACACCGATTCACCGGCGGTCGAATATTTGCCGTAACGCAGGGTTTCCTCGTGCAGGGTGCGCACCATCTGCGAGTGGCAGTTGTAGCAACCCTCACGCACATAGACATCGCGCCCGGCAACCTCCAGCGGGGTGCGCGGGGTCATCCCCGGTTCCGGCTGAATACCCGATCCGGCCGCCATCAGCGGCAGGATTTCCACGATGCCGCCGATGCTGATGACCAGTATCACCAGCACCGCCATCAGGCCAACATTTTTCTCTACGCGTTCGTGACTCATGCTGCACCCTCCGCGGTGTTGACGGTGGTCATGGCGGCGCGCTCCGGCTCCACCGTTTTCCACACATTCCAGGCCATCACGAACATGCCCGAGAGGAACACCAGCCCGCCCAACAAGCGCATGAAGGAGAAGGGATAGGTGGCCTGCAGGCTTTCGATGAAGCTGTAGGTCAAGGTGCCGTCCTCATTCACCGCACGCCACATCAAGCCCTGCATCACACCGGCGATCCACATCGCGGTGATGTACAACACGGTGCCGATGGTCGAGAGCCAGAAATGCACGTTGATGGCCGGCACCGAATGCATTTCGGTCTTGCCGTAGAGGCGCGGGATCAGGACATAAAGCGAGCCGATGGTCATCATCGCCACCCAGCCCAGCGCACCGGAGTGAACATGGCCGATGGTCCAGTCGGTGTAATGCGAGAGCGCGTTGACCGTCTTGATCGACATCATCGGCCCTTCGAAGGTGCTCATGCCGTAGAACGACAGCGACACGATCATGAACTTGATGATCGGATCCTCACGCAGCTTGTGCCAAGCCCCCGACAAGGTCATCACCCCGTTGATCATGCCGCCCCAGCTTGGCGCCAGCAGGACCAGCGAAAACACCATGCCCAGAGACTGAACCCAATCGGGCAACGCGGTGTAGTGCAGATGATGCGGACCGGCCCACATGTAGATCGAGATCAGGGCCCAGAAATGCACCACCGAAAGGCGGTAGGAGTAGATCGGGCGACCGGCCTGCTTGGGCACGAAGTAATACATCATGCCGAGGAAGCCGGCGGTGAGGAAAAAGCCCACCGCGTTGTGCCCGTACCACCACTGCACCATGGCATCGACAGTGCCCGAGTAGGCCGAGTAGCTCTTGGTCAGAGAGAACGGAATCGCCGCGCTGTTGACGATATGCAGCACCGCCACAGTCAGGATGAAGGCGCCGTAAAACCAGTTGGCCACATAGATATGACGCTGCTTGCGCTGGGCGATGGTGCCGAAAAAGACCACCGCGTAAGCCACCCACACGGCGGCGATGAGCAGATCGATCGGCCATTCCAGTTCGGCATATTCCTTGGACTGGGTGATGCCCAGCGGCAAGGTGATGGCCGCCGCCACGATCACCGCCTGCCAGCCCCAGAAGGTGAAGCTGGCCAGTCGCGGCAGAAACAGCGGCGCCTTGCAGGTGCGCTGAACCACCCAGTAACTGGTGGCGAACAAAGCACAACCACCGAAAGCGAAGATCACCGCATTGGTGTGCAGCGGGCGCAGGCGCGAATAGGTCAGCCAGGGCAGATCGAAGTTGAGTTGTGGCCACATCAGCTGGGCCGCAATCAGCACGCCGACTGTCATGCCCACGATGCCCCACAACACGGTGGCCAGCGCGAACTGGCGCACCACCGTGTCGTTGTAACTGGGGAGGGTTGGAGAGGTCATTGCAGCATCCGGAACGGGTACGGCAGCCATTATTCAAGCCACCTGCCACCGCGTAATTGATCCAGATCAACAGCGCCCGACCATGCCACCACTAGGCTGTCAGCCATGAACAATCGACATCATCTGCAAGCGGTGGCGCCGCCATCCCGGGCGCTGGGCGAGAACCTGCGCCAGGCCGAGTTGCGGGCGCCGCGTTACACCTCCTACCCCACCGCCCTGGAATTCACCGGGCAGGTTGGCCCGGCTGCGCTGCTGGAGCAGATGGACAAGACCAACCAGGAGCCCATTCCGGCCGCGCTGTCGCTGTACGTGCATCTGCCGTTCTGCGCGGCGGCCTGCTTCTATTGCGGCTGCAATCGTGTGATCAGCCGCAGCGCGCAGCGCCGCAGCGACTACCTGGACCTGATCGAACGCGAAATCAGCGTGCTGGCGCCGCACCTCGACCGCGACCGCCCGGTGGTTCAGATTCATTTCGGCGGCGGCACCCCCAACAGCTATCGGCCGCTGGAACTGGCGCGGCTGATCCGCACCTTGAGTTCACATTTCTCCATCCACGCCGATTGCGAGATCAGCATGGAGGTGGACCCACGCCAGTATCAGCCCGGTGACGCCCTGGCCTGGGCTGCCCTGGGCATCAACCGCATCAGTCTCGGCGTGCAGGATGTCAGCCGCGAAGTGCAACAAGCGATCAACCGCCTGCAGCCACGTGAGCAGATTGCCGAGTTGGTCGATGAAGCACGCAAGGCCGATATGCACGGCATCAATTTCGATCTGATCTACGGCCTGCCGCGACAAACCCTGGCCGGCGTCGACGACAACATTGATCTGGTTGCGCTGCTGCAACCCGATCGCATCGCCGTGTTTCATTACGCCCATCTGCCGCAGCGTTTCCCTGCCCAGCGTGTGATCGACGAAAGCGAACTGCCCGGGCTTGCAACCCGTCTGGCCATGCAGGCGCGCTACAGCGAACTGCTGACCCAGCTCGGCTACCGGCACATCGGCATGGATCATTTCAGCCACCCCGATGACAGCCTGGCCCGGGCCCTCGCCCAGGGCACACTGCAACGCAATTTTCAGGGCTACTCCACCGCCGCGGGCAGCGACATCATCGGCCTGGGCGTGAGCGCGATCAGCAGCGTGGGCCGGCTGTACGCGCAGAATCACAGCGACCTCACCGCCTATCGCCGCGCCCTTCAGAACGAGCAGCTGGCCACCCAGCGTGGCTGGCATCGCAGCGACGATGATCTGCAGCGTCACGCCATCATCCAGCAGGTGATGTGTCAGCAGCGCATCGACTTCAATGCCTTCGGCGGCGTACGCGCGTTTCACACCCGCTATGCCAAAGCGCTGGAGCAACTGCGTGAACTCGACCCCGACGGCCAGCTGGTCCGGATCGAAACCGAGGCCTTGTACATCCTGCCTGCCGGTCGCAATGTGCTGCGCCTGATCGCCCGCTGTTTTGATCGCTACGCCGCCCGTCGCAACACCCAACAGCTCGCCCGCGCGGTGTAAAAACCGGCACCGTCGCAGCGCTTGCGCTGCATGATCGGCCCCGACACACTCTGGCCCTGCTTACCTGCAGGACATGCGCACAATGCTCAGCCTTTTCGGACGACACATCGGCACGCCCGGGTTTGACCACATGACTGGCACATCCGATAACAAAGCCCTGGTGATCGGAGCCAGCGGCTTTCTGGGCAGTCATGTCACCCGACAGCTGGTCGCCGATGGCGTGGCCACACGCATTCTGGTGCGTACGACCAGCGACACCCGCGCCACCGATGATCTCGACATCGAACGACACTACGGCTCGGCCTTCGATCCGGACGTGCTGCGCGACGCGCTTCAAGGCATCAGCACGGTCTACTACTGCCTGCTCGATCCACGCTCCTGGCTGCGCGACACCACGCCGCTGTGGCAAACCAACGTGCACAATCTGCAAGGCGTGCTGGATGTGGCCAGCCGCTTTCCGCTCAAGGCGTTTGTCTACACCAGCACGTTGGTCACCATCGGCCTCAACCCCGATGCTCCGGCCAACGAGAACGACGCATTCAACTGGGCGGATCAGGCACCGGAATACGTGCTGACCCGACTCGAGGGCGAGCGCTGTGCACTGGCCCACGCCGCCCAAAGCGGGCTGCCTCTGGTGGCCTGCAATGTTGCCAACACCTTTGGCCCGGGCGACTACGCCCCCACCCCGCAGGGCCAGATGCTGTGGGATGCGGCCACAGGAAAATTGCCGTTCTACTTCGATGGCGGGCTGGTCAGTGTCGGCATTGAAGATGCCGCACGCGCCCTGATTCTGGCCGCGCAACACGGCACACCAGGCCAGCGTTACATCATCAGCGAACGCTATGTTCCGATGCGCGAACTGTTCGCCCTGGCGGCCCGTGCCGCGGGACGCAAACCGCGCCATTTTCGTCTGCCCAGACCGCTGGTGCTGGGCATGGCCTGGAGCCTGGAAGCCATCACCTGGCTGCTCCGCCTGGATAACCGCATGGCGCCCTCATCGATTCGCCTGCTGACCCTGATCACCGCGCTGGACAACAGCAAGGCACGGCGCGAGCTGCACTGGCAACCGCAGCCCATCGAGCGGTCGATTGAGCAGGCGGTGCGGTTTTTTAACAATCGAAACGCGCATCCAGAAGATTGAGCACCCGAGCCTTCAGCACCTGCGACGGGCTTAACGCCAAATCGCATCGTGGCAAATGCTCTTTTTGCGCGAGGCCGCGCTTTTCATCCCGCCCGACAATGGCTGCTCAAAATCAATAACGCCGTAACACGGCGAACCAGGCTGGAGCCATCTATGACATCGAAAAAACTCGCATCCACACTGCTTGCTGCCGCGACCGGCGGCCTTGCCGCAGGCTGTGGCGGCGTCTCCGCAACCGACAACACACCGGGTGAAAACGACCAGAACATCGTGTTTACCAATACCGGCGAAAACTGCCGCAACTTCCTGATCATCTCACCGGTTACGGAAGCCAATGCACGCAAATTTGTGCCGGCTGAATTCACCCTGGTTCAGCCGCCCACTGCCTTCGTTGAACTGGCCGACTGCCCGCAAGGCAAAATCAACGGTGTCGACGTGGAGGGCGGCTACCGCATCGCCGAAGCCGCCGTCTTCATCACCCCACCCGACGGGGGCGCCAACCCGCCCCTGATCACCAACTCCGCCATCTATCTGCTGTGGCAGCTGGACAGCAACGCCGAGCTTTCCGATCTCAAACGCACAGCCGGCTTCGCCGGTGAGCTGATCGAAAACATCGAACTGGTTGTCGAGCCGGACGCCACCGTGCCCCTGCTCAACAACGGCTACGCCAACGTGCCGTATGCCCTGTCGCCCTACCAGCTCAACGCCACCCTCACCCCGGACAGCCCGCCCGGCCCGCCCCTGCCGAATGACCTGTGGCATGTTGGCCCTAACGGCCCCATCCACACCTTCAACGACATCTACGCCACCGATCAGGTGCTGGCCGGCACCGGCACCATCAGCGTGGCCGAAGGTTCGCCCCTGCACGAACTGTTTGGAAGCACCACCGTCACAGGCCTAGCGGCCTCCGGCATTGGTTCCTTTGAAAACACCACACAGCTGCGCCAGGACATACAAGCCACCAAGCCGGAGGGTGCGCCGTAAGCTGAACTGACAATTGAATGGCCGGGTGCATCAGAAAACAGGGTGCGCCCGGCCATTTTCGATTGTTGTGCGTATGTGGGCATAATCCAGAGACGCGAAATCATATTCGGCGATTGGTGTGAGACATTTCTGGGAGTTATCGGGGGTTTTCACGCCAATAACGCGTTGGGCGACTTAGGAAATTTATGAAGGAAAGCCTACTCAAAAGTCTCGTTTGGCCACTTCTGGTGACTGTCGTGGTTGGGATCGGTGCCTTCTCGGGAGCGTTCGATTCTGATGCTGAGGAAGCAGTTGAGGCGGCTTTGAAGCGGTCTCTTGTAACTTTCGGAATTGCGCGTGGCTTGAATGCAGTCATTTCAGTCGCACAGGGCACGGAAGTTAGCGTTACGCCGCTGGGTATGGGCGTCACGCTTGCGCCAGGCGAGGTTCTTGACCCTCTCAACGATTTAGTAGAGCGTTTTTCTGGATTTATGCTTGTCAGCTCTGTGGCGTTGGGAACTCAGAGGGTCCTCATAGAAATATCGAGTTGGCTGCCTTATTCAGTATTTCTAGTGTTGTTCGGTGCTGCTTCGTTGGTATTGAGGTTTCTCTCAGTCAAATCAGCCTCTGATTGGCGGCACTACCTTTGGCGAGGTTTTGTTGTTCTCGCCGTTGTCAGGTTCGTTGTCCCAGTCGCAGTTGTAGGGTCAGAGTGGATGTACTCGAGTTTTCTAGAAGCTCGGCACGTTGAAGCTGAGCAGGGCATCGCTGACGCATCAAATCGGGTTCGTACAATTAATGCGGAGCGGGGAGTTGAGATCCCTGAAGAAACTGAAGAAGGTTCGTGGGAAAAGCTGAAAAACTGGGCCGCTGGTGCAAAGCTTAAGGCGACTTCAGCGGTACAACTGGAACGCTACTCCGAGGCTCTAAAAGAGACGGCGAAAGATGCCATCGAACTGATTGTGGTTTTCTTTCTAAGCACATTTCTGTTCCCCATCGCCA
>JASBUL010000122.1 GCA_030147945.1 Oceanococcus sp.
CGGCAGTGTTGATCCGCGCTGGCTGGCGCTGGATTTGTGCGCGCAGGCCGAACATGACGAGTTGGCCCAGTCGATACTGCTGTCGCCGGACGCGGCTCATCTGGATGCGGTGGCTGCGGCCCTTGAGCAGGAGCTCAAGAACCAGCCGCGTGCGGCCATCATTGCCGAGTCCCTGCGCGGGCGCGGGGCGCTGATTCAGGTGCGTGATCTGGACGAGGCTATCGCCCTGGCCAACCAGGTGGCGCCGGAACATTTGGAGCTGGCATTGGCTGATGCGCCGGCGTGGGTCGACAAGGTCCGTCATGCCGGCGCGATCTTTGTCGGCGCGCTGAGCCCGGAAGCGATCGGAGACTACTGCGCCGGCCCCAACCATGTGCTGCCGACGGCGCGCACCGCACGTTTTGCCTCGCCGCTGGGCGTCTACGATTTCCAGAAGCGCTCCAGCGTGTTGCGCATCTCGCCGGCCGGGGCGCAGAAGCTGGGCCCGATGGCGGCTGCGCTGGCCCGCGGGGAAGGGTTGGAGGCGCACGCGCGCTCGGCCGAAGTGCGCGCCAAACCATGAGTGTGAATGGCGTGTTCGCGCCGGCGCTGGATCAGCTCAAGGCCTATCAGGCGCCGCCGCCGCGGCCGGATGCGACCAAGCTGGATGCGATGGAAAATCCTTACGCCTTGCCGGCCGATTTACGCCAGGCCTGGCTTGAGCGCCTGGCCCAGGTTGATTTCAACCGCTATCCGGATGCCACGGCCGCGCCGCTGAAGCGGGCTTTGACCCAGCGCTTTGCCATGCCGTCGTCGTGGGACATGCTGTTGGGCAATGGCTCGGATGAAATCATCCAGATGCTGTGTCTGGCAGTGGCCCGACCGGGGGCGACGGTGATGGCGCCTGACCCCAGTTTCGTGATGTACCGTCATCTCGCGCTGGCCTGCAATCTGCGTTTTGTGCCGGTGCCGCTGGATGACCAGTTCCAGCTGGATACCGAAGCCTTCCTGGCTGCGCTGCAGCGTGAGCAACCGGCGCTGGTGTTCATCGCCCAGCCCAACAACCCAACCGGCAATCGCTTTGACGAAGATGCGGTGCGCGCCATCTGCGCGGCGGCGCCCGGGCTGGTGGTGATTGACGAGGCTTATCTGGCTTTTGCCGGTGGTGACAGCCTGGCCCTGGCCAGTGCTTTCGACCATGTGTTGCTGATGCGCACGCTGTCCAAGTGGGGCTTGGCCGGTTTGCGCCTGGGCTTCATTCAGGGACGCAAAGCCTTGATCGACGAGCTCGACAAGCTGCGACTACCGTACAACATCAATGTGCTGACCCAGGCCAGTGCTGAATTTGCGCTGAGTCATGCCGAGGCCTTCGACCGCCAGGTCGAGATCCTGTGTGCCGAGCGCGAGCGGCTTGCATCGGCCCTGTCGGCGCTCAAGGACACCACGGTGTTTCCCAGCGCGGCCAATTTTCTGCTGGTGCGGCAGTCGCCCGAACAGGCGCGTGTCGTGCTCGACGCGCTGTCCCAGGCGGATGTGCTGATCAAGAATCTTGATGGCGGGCAACCGGCACTGGCTGGCTGTTTGCGCCCGAGCATCGGAACGCCAGAGCAGAATCAGCGCCTGATTGAGGTGTGGAGCGCCGTCTCGGGGCGAGCCTGAGCATGCATTTTTTGCACAAGACGGTGAGTCTTGAATGTTATACTTGCAGGTCGGGGAGCCGCGCTCTTGCCTGCTCGATATCAACCGGATCAAGCGAGCCGGCGTGGTGTTCAGGAGAAATGCGGCTGACTGGGCATGACTTCACCATGCCGAAGAAAAAGATCTACCAGGAGTTACGCGATGAGTTCTAACGGCGTGGATGTCGGCAAACGCCGCTTCCTGACGCTCACCGGTGTTGCGGCAGGGGGTGTTGGTGCCGCTGCTGCAGCTTGGCCATTTCTGGCCTCGCTGGCACCGAGCGAAAGGGCCAAGGCCCTGGGGGCACCGGTTACGGTGGACATTTCCAAGTTGCAGGAAGGGCAGCTGCTGATCACGACCTGGCGCGGAAGCCCGGTCTGGATTGTGCGCCGTTCGACGGAAATGCTGAACAATCTCAAGGCGGTGGATAGTCACCTGCGTGACCCTGAGTCGCAGGAAGAGCAGCAGCCGCTTTACGCCCAGAACGAGTTCCGTTCGGTCAACCCGGAAATTCTGGTGATGATCGGTCGCTGCACCCATCTGGGTTGCTCGCCATCCTATCGCCCCGATTACCCGGCGGAAGATCTCGGCGCGGACTGGAAGGGTGGCTTCTTCTGCCCCTGCCACGGTTCCAAGTTCGACCTGGCCGGGCGAGTCTACAAGGGCGTGCCGGCACCGTTGAACATGCCGGTGCCGCCGCACCGTTACGAGGGCGACACCACCATCGTCGTCGGCGAAGATCCGGAGGTCGCGTAAATGGGTATCGTTGCAAATCCGCACAAGACCACCGGTGTACTCGGCTGGATCGATGATCGCTTCCCGCTGACAAAGATGTGGAAAGACCACGTCTCGGAGTACTACGCACCGAAGAATTTCAACTTCTGGTACTACTTCGGGTCGTTGGCCCTGCTGGTGCTGGTCAACCAGCTGCTGACCGGCATTTTCCTGACCATGCACTACAAGCCGTCAGCTGATCTGGCTTTCGGTTCGGTCGAATACATCATGCGTGATGTCCCCTGGGGGGATTTGATCCGCTACCTGCATTCCACCGGGGCGTCGGCGTTCTTTATCGTCGTATACCTGCATATGTACCGTGGTCTGCTGTACGGCTCGTATCGCAAACCGCGTGAGCTGATCTGGGTGTTCGGCTGTCTCATATACCTGGCACTGATGGCGGAAGGCTTCTTCGGCTACGTGCTGCCGTGGGGTCAGATGTCCTACTGGGGCGCTCAGGTGATCATCTCGCTGTTCGGTGCGATTCCGGTGGTCGGTGAAGATCTGGTGATCTGGATCCAGGGTGACTTTGTGCCCTCGGATGCGACCCTCAACCGTATCTTCGCGCTGCATGTGATTGCCATCCCATTCGTGCTGGTCGGCCTGGTGGTCGCGCATCTGCTGGCCCTGCATGAAGTGGGCTCGAACAACCCGGACGGTGTCGAGATCAAGAAGGACAAGGACGAAAATGGCGTGCCCAAGGATGGCATTCCGTTCCACCCCTATTACACCGTCAAGGATTTGTTCGGTGTGTCGGTGTTCCTGGCCATCTTCCTGACCATCGTGTTCTTCCTGCCGGAAGTCGGCGGTCTGTTCTTGGAAAAACCCAACTTCCAGGAAGCCAACCCGGCGGTGACGCCTGAGCACATTGCGCCGGTGTGGTACTTCACGCCGTTCTACGCGATGCTGCGCGCGGTGCCGGACAAGCTGTTCGGTGTGATCACCATGTTCGGTGCGGTCCTGATCCTGTTCGTATTGCCGTGGCTGGATCGCAGCCCGGTCAAGTCGATTCGTTACAAGGGTCCGATCTTCAAGATCGCGCTGGCGCTGTTCACCGTGAGTTTCGTGGTGCTGGGCTGGCTGGGTCTGCAGGCGCCGACGGAAGGCAAGACGCTGGCAGCGCAGGTCTTCACGGTCATTTACTTCCTGTTCTTCCTGCTCATGCCGATCTATTCGAAAATGGACAAGACCAAGCCGGAACCGGCGAGGGTGACGTCATGAATCGCCTGATCATTGCACTTTCCATGTTGCTGACCGCGTCGGCGGTCAGCGCCGCTGGCGGTGGCCATGTGCTGTATCCGTTCGAGCCGGACGTCAAGAACACGGCTTCGGTGCAGCGCGGCGCCAAGTTCTTCATGAACTACTGCTCCGGCTGCCACTCCATGGAGTACCTGCGCTTCAACCGTCTGGCGCAGGATCACGCCATTCCGGATGATCTGCTCAGCAAGTTGATGTTCACCACCGACAAGCCCGGTGAGCACATCATCTCGGCGATGCCGCAGGAACGCGCAGCGGCCTGGTTTGGTCAGGCGCCGCCTGACCTGACACTGACTGCACGTCTGCGTGGTGCGGATTGGGTCTACAGCTTCCTCAAGAGTTTCTATCTTGATGACAGCAAGGCCACCGGCACCAACAACCTGCAGTTGCCCGGAGCGTCGATGCCGCACGTGCTCGGTGGTTTGCAGGGTTATCAGCTGCTCGGTGAAGAAGAGCATCATGACGACGCCGGTGGCCATCATGGTCCGGTTGAGCCGCCGTTCGAAACGGTGGTTGAAGGTGCGCTCTCGGCCAAGGAGTACGATGGCATGGTGGCGGATCTGGTCAACTTCATGAGCTACGCGGCTGAGCCCGGCAAAGCCAAGATGCACGATCGTGGTTTCTGGGCGTTGCTCTACGTCATTTTCATCCTGATTCCGCTGACCTACGCGATCAAGCGCGAGTTCTGGAAAGACGTACACTAGACCCCTCGGGTGGTCTGAATGCAAAGCCGGCCTGTGCCGGCTTTGTTGTTTCTAGCCCGCCACCAGTATTCAAGGATTGCGGATGATTCCCCGAAAACCCTACCTGTTGCGCGCCATGATCGAATGGTGCGAGGACAGCGGCCTGACTCCTCTGGTCGCGGTCAACGCCGAGTTGCCTGGCGTGCGGGTGCCGCAGGATTTTGTCGAGGATGGGCGGATCACGCTCAACGTGAACTTCTCGGCGATGAAGCAGCGCGAGATCAGCAACGAGGCTTTGACCGGCTATGCGCGCTTCAACGGGCGCAGCGAGATGCTTGACGTGCCCATGTCGGCCATTGAAGCGCTGGTGGTGCGCGAAACGGGCGAGGGCATGATGTTCCCCGATGAAGCTGATGACGCCCAATCTCCGGTTGCGCAGCGTCTGGAGGATGAAATCCGAGCAGTGTCCGAGCAGGACCGTGAGGCTGCGCAGGATGAGGACGGCTCTGATGAGCCGCCGCGCCCGCCGCGTGGGCGACCCAACCTGAAACTGGTCAAATAGACGGCAGAGTCTTGTCCGGATTGAGGATGCCGGCCGGATCGAAGACCCGCTTGATCTGATGCATCAGATCAAGTGCGTCCGGCGAGACCTCACGTGCCACAAAATCGCGTTTGGCCAGGCCCACGCCATGTTCGCCGGACAGCGTGCCGCCCAGTTCGAGCACGCAGTCAAAGACCGCATCCAGGCACGGTGCCACGGCCTCGCGCTCGGCCGGCTTTGAGAAATCGGCCAGGATGTTGACGTGCACATTGCCATTGCCGGCATGGCCGAAATTCACGATGGGCAGGGCAAAACGTTCAGAAATTGCCTGCAGACGTTGCATCAGCTCGGGTAGTCGGGACACCGGCACCACCACGTCTTCATTGATCTTTTGCGGGGCCAGTGCGCGCAGGCAGGGTGACAGTGCTTTGCGCGCCTGCCATAAATCCTTGCTGCGAACAGGGTCTTCGGCGACCAGCCAGTCCAGGCAGTCGGGCCGAGCGCCAGACCGTTGCAGCGCCGCCGCGTCCTCGGCGAGCCGCGCGCTGTCGCCGTCGATGTCGATGAGCAGCAGTGCCTGCGTTTGCGCGGGCAGCGCAATGCCTGCGTTTTCCCGCACCAGCCGCACGGCCGTGGCGTCCATGAATTCCAGGGCACAGGGTCTGACCGGCTGCGCCATCATGGCCGAGACCGCCTGGGCTGCGCCTTCGACTGTGGCGTAGGCGGCACGAATACTCCAGCGCGCAGGTGCCAGGGCGCGCAGCAGCAGGGTGGCTTCGGTGATGATGGCCAGGCTGCCTTCGGAGCCGACCAGCAGCCGGGTCAGGTCGTAGCCCACCACTCCCTTGGTGGTGCGGCAGCCGGTTTCGATGATGCGACCGTCGCCCGTGACCGCGGTCAGGCCGAGCACATTGTCCCGGCAGGTGCCGTACTTGACCGCGCGGGGGCCGCCGGCATTGCAGCCCAGATTCCCGCCCACGCTGGAGAAGCCGGAGCTGGTCGGATCGGGAGGCCAGAACAGACCTGCCTGTTCTGCGCGGGCCTGCACGTCGCCGTTGCGCGTTCCAGCCTGGCAGCGCAGGTACTGATTCTCAGGGGAGAACTCCAGGATGCGGTTCATCCGCTCCAGGCTCAGCACGACGCCGCCGCGCAGCGGTACGGTTGCGCCGACGGTGTTGGTACCAGCGCCGCGCACCGTCAGCGGCACCTTGTTATGGCTGCACCAGGTCGCCAGCGCGGCAATGCCGGCGGTGTCCTCGGCCAGCACCACGGCATCCGGCATGGCCTGCTGTTTGCTGTTGTCGTAGCCGTAGGCAAGACACTGCGCCGGATCGCTGAGAATCTCGCCGCTGCAATGCTGGCGCAATGATGCGAGCTGACCGTGGCTCAGGCTCATGTGCCCTCGAAAGCGTTACGCTGCCAGTGGATGTGCTGGCCATCGATGGCCACGACGTCAAAGCGCAGCGGTTGGTCGGCGTGCTCGCTGTGGCGGCTCAGCCAGTAGCGCGTGGCCTGAACAATGCGTTTGCGCTTGTGTGCGGAAATGCTGCTCAAGGCATCAACCAGCGCGCCTTCGGCGCGCGAGCGGACCTCGACGAAAACCAGCTCCTGCACATCGCGCATGATCAGGTCGATTTCGCCCACACGGCAGTGCATGTTGCGCTCAAGGCAGATCAGGCCGTTGCGCTCCAGATAGGCGCAGGCCCGTGCTTCGGCAGCGGCACCGCGTGCGCTCACGACCCCCGCTTGGGACTGGGCGCACTGTGAACCTGCGGCACCCCACCGACGAATTCGGTGCACGGCAGCGTGCGTACGATGCGTTGCTGTTGGCGTGACAGCTCACCGGTGGCGCCGGGAATCAGCGGCAGCTGGCTCCAGTTGGCGTTGCGCAGCTTGCTGGCGAGCAGGTAGGCATCGTTGCCCATGGCGTAGAGGCGTTCATAGCGCCGCGCCCGACTCGGCCAGGCCTGGGTCACCTCGGCACGGCGCGTGCGCCAGGTTTCGCTGCTGCCCAGCAACCACGGCATGGCGCAGAACTGGACCCCGTTGAGGTCTTTGTCCTGACGAGGATCAGGGGTCCCGGCATAGATCCGGCCGCCGGAATAGATGGGCAAGTCCTCGGCGTGGTAATAGCGCAGCTGAGGGCGAATCTGGCGCCCCTGCGTCGGGGTGGCCGCGAGATAGACCAGCTGTGCATCCTGACGGCGCACTGGCGCGGTATCGAGTTCCTCGCCAACCAGACGCTGGATGGCCTCGAAGCGCGCTGCGCTTTCCTGCAGGCGTAACAGCGACTTGATGGTGTTCTGATACTCACGTGGGCCGCCGGTGAAATAGCTGGCGTCGAGCAGCACGCCGCCGCCGGCCATGAACGCTTCGCGGAAGGCTTGCAGCGAGCGCTGGCCCCACTCGTCATCACTGACCAGGGCAATGGCATGGGTCAGTCCGTCATCCAGCGCGCGCAACGCCGCCGAACGCGCGTCATCCTCCGGCGACAGTCCAAATTCCAGCACCGCGGGGTTCTGGCCGGACTGATCACGGTAGTTCAGGGCCAGGATGGGCAGCCGATCCGCGTTGTACTGAATCACCGCTTCGACCTGTTGTTTGTCCAGCGGCCCGACGATCAGCTCGGCACCGTCAGCCACGGCCTGATCGTACGCATCCATGGCATCGCGGCCGGTGTCGTAGATGCGCACATCAAGCTGCGTCGCGGTGTCCGCGAAGTGTGCGGCGATGAAGCCGTCGCGAACGGCCATGGCGGCTTCGGCCAGGCGGCCCGAGGTCGGCAGCAGCAGCGCGATGCGGCGCACGGCCGAGTGCAGGGTGGTCAGCGCGGTCTGCTCGGCGATGGCCAGGTACTGCTCATGGGCCGGATGGCCGGGAAAGCTCAGTTGCCACTGGTTGAGGGCGTCGTAAATGGCCGTTTCGTCAGTCCAGAAGCGTCTTGCGATCTGGCCGAGCTCCAGCCAGCCTTGAGTGGTGGCGTCGTAACGCACGTTCGGGTCGGCGAACAGGAAGCGTGAGGATTCCTGCTGCAGCGACCAGAGCCGTGCGTGATTGAGCTGACGCTGGGCCGAACTGAGTTGGGCGTCCCGTCGCACCAGCATCAGGGTGGCTGCTTCGCCGTCGTCAAGCAGGCGGTAAGCCAGGGCCTGGGTCAGCCAGTAATCACCCAGCGGACGTGCCCGGTTGGGGCGAGCCGTGGTGCCGATCAGCTCCAGCGCCTGGGTGGGGTTTTCCTGCAGTGCGGCAAGCAGCGCCTGATAGGTTTGCCGGGTTGCCTGCTGCTCGGCGCTGAGCGTGACGTTGGGGTAGAGCGTCAGGGCTTGCTGGATCAGCTCAGCGGCGTCGCCGCGCGCGGCAGCCCATGCCGCGGTTTCCAGTTTGGTGATTCGTGCGCTGCCATCTGCCATGGCGGCCTCGTCGAGGGCGATGACCGCGGCGTCAACGTACTCGCCCTGGGCGATGAGATTCTCCGCCGTGCGGGGTGCCTGAGTGCTGGTGCCCGGGCTCGGTGCACCAGCGGGCAGGCCTGCACAACCGGCTGCCGCCAGTGCCAGGCACGCGGGCAGGGCATGAAGGGCGAAGCGGGACAACAGTGAATTGGTTTTCATGCGATAGTCGCGAACACGGGCGATGAAGCCTGCACAGCATAGTGGATTTAAAGGACATTGAGGCATGGCAGGGCGGCTGGTGCTTGTCGGAACCCCCATCGGTAATCTGGAAGACATCAGCCCGCGGGCGCTGCGCGCGCTGGCCGAGGCCGACCGGATTCTGGCCGAGGACACGCGCCACAGCGCCAAGTTGCTGCGTCACTACGGCATCACCACGCCTCTGAGCGCCTGGCATGCCCACAACGAGAATGATCCCGGACGTCTCGACGGGGTGATCAAAGCCTTGCATGACGGGGCCAGTCTGGCCCTGATCAGCGACGCCGGCATGCCGTTGATCGCCGACCCAGGCTACAGCCTGGTGCGTGCCGCGCGCGCAGGGGATTGTGTTGTGGAGTGCGTGCCCGGCCCGACCGCGTTGAGCATGGCGCTGGTGCTGTCCGGGCTGCCTGCCGAGCGGTTCATCTTCGAGGGTTTTCTGCCCGCCAAGGCGGTGGCCAGGCGGGCGCGGCTGCAGGGTTTGCGACGCGAAAGCCGCACCACCGTGATTTATGAATCACCACACCGTCTGGCCGCCAGTCTGGCTGATGTGTGCGCGGTGCTGGGTGGCGAGCGGCGGGTGTGTGTGGCGCGTGAACTGACCAAGCGCTTCGAATCCGTGCAGGTTGGCAGTGCGCAGGACATGGCCGCGTGGGCGGCGGACCCCGGCGAGCAGGGGCGCGGAGAGTTCGTGCTGGTGATCGACGGTGTACAGGATGTCGAAGAGGCCAGCGCACTGGATGCGCGCCAGGTGCTTGAAGCCTTGCTTGATGAGCTGCCGGCACGCAAGGCGGCCAAACTCACCGCGCGCTTGTGTGGCGGCAAAGCCAACACCTACTACCAATGGGCGCTGGAGCGCGATTGAGCCCCGCGGCGGGCGCGCTTGGCCTACAATGCGCGCGGGAGCTGGCCAGACAGTCGCGCGCCGCCTGGCGGCGCGAGGAAAGTCCGGGCTCCGCAGGGCAGAGTGCCAGGTAACGCCTGGGGGGCGTGAGCCCACGGAAAGTGCAGCAGAGAGTAGACCGCCACTCCTTCGGGAGCGGTAAGGGTGAAAGGGTGCGGTAAGAGCGCACCGCATCGCGCGGTAACGCGGGTGGCTAGGTAAACCCCACTCGGAGCAAGACCAAATAGGGAAGCAATGGCGTGGCCCGCGCTGCTTCCGGGTAGGTTGCTACAGGCCGACGGTGACGTCGGTCGCAGAGGAATGACTGTCCACGACAGAACCCGGCTTATCGGCCAGCTCCCTTCTGGCTTTTCGCGCTTGTCGAAAATTTCAACATTTTCGCAATATTCAGCTAGAATACCCGGTTCCATACGGTGGAGCATGGTCCCCACCTCGTCCGCGTCAACCCGGCTTGTGCACGTGAAACTGATCGCCTCAGAAAAGACGATGATGTTGAATGCGCCAGCCAAACTGCGTCTGCAGATTATCGACGTCCGACGCTAGACATCTTCCCGCGCCAGGCCCTCGTGCCTGGCGTTTTTATTTTGGTTACACGAGCGCAGAAACATATGGGAATCGCCGAGCAACTGGAACAGCAGCTGGGTCTGTCCAATGTCACCTTCAAATACGGCCTGACCAAACAGGAACTGTTTCACGAAGCCATCGCCAACGACCGTGGTCGTGTGCGCATTGATGGTCCGGATGACGAGCAGAAAGCGTTTCCCACCAAGCTGGGTGTGCATGGTCCGCTGATCTTCTACACCGAGCCGACCTGCACCGGTCGTCCGGTCCAGGACACCTTTGCCGTGGCCTGGCCGGAAATCGAGGACAAGGTCTGGTGGAAGAACGACTTCAAGAAGTTCGACCCGAGCAAGATTGACGCGCTGTTCGCGCGGGTGATCGATCATCTGAACGCCAAGGGCGGTCATCTGTACGTCAAGGATCAGTACTCGGGCTGGATTTCGAGCTACGCCATCCCGCTGCGTTTTGTCGGTGAATACGCCACCCACGCGATGTTCATCGAGAACATGTTCGTGGATCAGGTCGACGGCATCGAAAACGAAGATGACAAGCGCTGGACCATCATCAACGTGCCCAGCTTCCGCTGTGATCCGGAGCGTGATGGCACCGCGTCCGACCGCGCCGTGATCCTCGATTTCCGCAACCGTCGGGTGATGGTGCTGGGGCGTGCCGATTACTGCGGCATCAACAAGAAAGCCATCTTCACGGTGATGAATTACCTGTTGCCGGAACGCGGTGAGATGCCCATGCACTCGTCAGCCAACATCGGCAAGGACGGTCATTCGGCGATCCTGTTCGGCCTGTCCGGCACCGGCAAGACCACCCTGTCCGCAGACCCCGAGCGTCTGCTCATCGGTGATGACGAGCACGCCTGGACAGCCGAAGGCGTGTCCAACTTTGAAGGTGGCTGCTACGCCAAGCTGATTGACCTGAACAAGGACGCCGAGCCGGTGATTGCGGCCGCGCTGTCCATGCCGGGTACCCTGATCGAGAACGTGCCGCCGCTGCCGGGTATTGCGCTGGAGGACACCGATCCGCAGGAACTGGATCTGACCGATCAGTCGATCACCGAAAACACCCGTTTCTCCTACCCGCTGGCCTGCAACCCCGGTGTGGCTGAAGGCGCACGCGGCCCGCACCCGAATACGCTGGTGTTCCTGACCGCCGATGCCTTTGGTGTACTGCCGCCGGTGTCGATCCTCGACGAAGACGAGGTGATCTACCACTTCGTATCCGGTTTCACCGCCAAGCTGGCCGGCACCGAAGTCGGTATCACCGAGCCGAAGGCCGCGTTCTCCGCCTGTTTTGGTGCGCCGTTCATGGCTCAGAAGCCGTCGGTTTACGCCAAGCTGCTGGCCGAGAAGGTCAAACAGCACAAGACCCGCTGCATACTGCTCAACACCGGCTGGACCGGTGGTGGTTACGGCGAAGGTCAGCGCATTTCGATCAAGGCCACCCGCGCCATGCTCAATGCCGCGCTGGCCGGCGATCTGCATGCCGAGGGCATGGAGTACGACGTGCATCCGATCTTTGGTCTGAAAATGCCGAAGTCCTGCCCGGGTGTCGACGCCGAACTGCTCAATCCGAAGAACGGCTGGGACGATGGCGCGCAGTACGACGCCAAGGCTGAGGAGCTCAAGGCCATGTTCCAGAAAAACTTCGAAGCCAAGGGCTTTGCAGCGCTGGGCATCAAGCCGGCCATGTAAGTTCAGCCGCTGGGACTTGTCTTTGTGACGCTCAGCGGCTAAATTACGCGGCCGCGCGACAAGCGCGGCCCGAATCGGGCGGCTAGCTCAGGGGTAGAGCACTGCTTTCACACGGCAGGGGTCACAAGTTCAAATCTTGTGCCGCCCACCAAATCGCAAACGGCGCCTTTCAGGCGCCGTTTTCGTATCCAGCACCGACACGACGGGAACGCACCATGTGGCATACAACCCCGAATCTGGAGCAGCTTAACGCCCAGGCCAAAGGCACCATTCTGGAAGTGGTCGACATCCGCTTTACCGAAATCGGTGACGATTATCTGCGCGCCACCATGCCGGTGGATGAGCGAACCTTTCAACCTTTCCGTCTGCTGCACGGTGGTGCTTCGGTGGTGCTGGCCGAGTCGATTGGGTCGACCGCGGCCAATCTGTGCCTGAATCCGGCCACCCATTACGCGGTCGGGCTGGATATCAACGCCAATCACGTGCGCGGCGCGACCGGTGGCCATGTCACGGCGACCACGCGGGCTGTTCATGTTGGACGCAGCACCCAGGTCTGGGCGATCGACATCGTGGATGATCAGGGGCGCACGGTGTGTGTCAGTCGCCTGACCATGGCTGTGGTCGAGCGGCGCTGAACACGCCGGCTTTACCCGTTAGATAACCGTAACGACGCAGCACCTGCTGGCCGGTCTCGCTGTGCATGAACCTGAGCAGCGCGCGCGCTGCCGGTGTGTCCCGCAGCAGCACCGCATCCTGCAGGATCGGCGCATACCAGTGTGTTGGAATGACCCACAGCTGACCCTCCAGGGAGCGGTCATGAGCACGGGTCTGCGACAGGGCAATTAATCCCAGATCAGCATTGCCGCTGGCCACGAACTGGTAGGTCTGGGCAATGTTTTCGCCCATGACCCAGCGTGCACGGCTGCTCTGGTGGAGTCCCAGATGCTCCAGCACCTGGACGGCTGCCGCGCCGTACGGCGCCAGTCTGGGGTTGGCCAGGGCGAGCTTGTTGTAGCGCGCATGGCGCAGTGCCGCGGCCTCGCGCGGATCCAGCTCGTCACGTCGGCTCCATAACACCAGCGCCCCGCGGGCGTAGGTGTGGCGGCTGCCTGGCACGCTCAGGCCGGCGTTCTCCAGCGCCAGTGGCTTGGCCTGATCGGCTGACAGGAATAGATCGAAGGGCGCCCCGTTGACGATTTGCGCATGCAGTTTGCCGGAGGAGCTGGGGCTGCTCAGCACGGTGTGCCCGCTATGGTCCTGAAACGGCCCGGCCATGTCTCTGAGTGCCGGGGCAAAGTTGGCGGCGACCGCGACCCGCACAACCTCAGCCTGCGCGCTGGAGGCGAACAGTGCGAGCAAGGCGATACGGATCAGGACCGCGATACGGAGCATGCCAGGGTTCACCGCCTGAGCTTGGACGATGCGCAGTGCAGGATCAAGGGGCCTGCGCCGGCTTTGCCACGCCTGACGGATTGCATATCCTGTAAGCATGTCACTCACCGCACGCATGGCCGAATTCGGCTTCGAAACCAACGAAGACTATTCCTTACCGTTGCGCATGCTGATGGAGCGCCCGGCCAGCACCGTGCGTACGCTTAACATCACCGGTGAGGCCGGACGGCGCAAGACAGCCTTTGCCAATGCGCTGGCGGCAGCGCTGGATGTTCCGCATGTGCTTTATCACGACTTTGCCCAGCATGCGCCACTCGAACTGCCGGTCGACAATCCCGAGGGCAGTCACCCTCCGATTGATCCGTTCGATCGGGCCATGAGCGAGGGCTGCGCCCTGAGCGAAGGTGAGCGCACCATCGTGATACTGGACCAGTTGCAGCGCACCACCTTTTCTCAGCACTTGCGTCTGTATGAGTTCGTCAAAACGCGCGAGTGGGACTACCTCGACACCACGGCAGTGGCCAACCTGAACAATCTGCTGTTGTTCGTGATTTCGGAGGAGCCGCTGTACCACTCGCTGCAGAAGCTCAGCCTGCGGGTGTGGGTTGACGCCGCGGGCAGCGGGCGACCACCTTACGTGCCCGCCGATTTCGATCGCGGACCGCGGATCGCGCAGACCATGGAGCGTCTGGCCGATGTGTTCGAATTGCTTGACGTGGTGCCAACGCGCAGCGAATACCAGAAGATTCTGTTTGATATCGACAATTTTGTCCGCACCCCGCAGGCCCTGATCAAAAGCATCTATGGCTGGACCGAAGGGGTCGACTACGCGCGTTTCAAAGCGCCGGCCGTGATTGACCAGGTGGAGCGCGCCATACAGGCCGTGCACGACTACATCGGTGTGGAATCGCTCGACGTCGATTGAATCCGTTTGAACTGGCCCCAGCTTTGCTTGGTCGCAGCAGGGTTGGCGGGTTGTCGCGACATTCCGCCTGAGCCTTCATCGCAACCTTTATCCATCGGCGCGCCATGTTCACCATCGATCGCATCATCCTGCTTGCCGCTGTCCTGATTTTGCTCGGGATTGCCTCGAGCAAGGCATCCGCCCGTCTCGGGCTGCCGGTGCTGGTGCTGTTTCTGCTGGTCGGGATGCTTGCGGGGGAGGATGGCATAGGCCGGATCGGATTCGACAATCCGGTGGCCGCGCATGCGCTGGGCACACTGGCCCTGGCGATGATTCTGTTCGACGGTGGTTTGCGCACCCCGCTGGCCTCGATCAAGACGGTGTGGAAGCCGTCGGCCCTGCTCGCCACCGTGGGAGTCATGCTGACAGCAGGCGTCACCGGTCTGACCGCGGCCTGGATTCTGAAGTTGCCCGTGCTGGAGGGCCTGCTGCTCGGCGCCATCGTTGGCTCGACCGATGCCGCTGCGGTGTTTTCGTTGCTGCGCAATGCGGGTGTGAACATCCAGTCGCGACTCAAATCCATGCTCGAGATCGAAAGTGCCTCGAACGACCCGATGGCGATATTTCTCACCGTCGGTCTGCTTGAGGTACTGATCAACGAGGCGCCGCTGGGGGCTGGCCTGCTCCATCTGTTCGTCCTGCAGATGGGGATCGGCGCGCTGGTGGGGCTGGCTGTGGGCTGGTCCGCGCTGCGCATGATCAACGGTATTCGTCTCGATGCCTCCGGGCTCTACCCGGTGCTGGTGGCGGCCTGTGGGCTGTTTTCCTTTGGCCTGGCGGCCAATCTGGGGGGCAGCGGCTTTCTGGCCATTTTTCTCAGCGGCGTGGTGATCGGCAACAGTCGCTTCGTGTTCCAGCGCGGCACCTTTCTGTTCCACGACGGGCTGGCCTGGCTCAGCCAGATCGTGATGTTTGTCATGCTCGGTTTGCTGGTCAACCCCAGCGCGCTGGTCGAGGTGTGGCTGGAGGGCCTGATGATCGCCCTGGTGCTGATTTTGCTCGCACGGCCGCTGGCGGTGTTCCTGCTGCTCACCCCGCTGGGCTATCGGGCGGGTGAAATGGCGCTGGTGTCGTGGGTCGGCCTGCGCGGCTCGGTGCCGATTATCCTGGCTATTTTTCCGCTGATTTTCGGCCTGCCCGGGGCACCGCTCATCTTCAATGTGGTGTTTTTCGTGGTCCTGCTCTCGGCCACCATCCAGGGCTCGCTGATGCCCTTGATCGCGCGGCGTCTCAAGCTTGCCGAACCGGCTCAGCCGGTGCCGGCGGCGACCCTGGAAATCACCGCACTCAACGAGGTTGATGCCGACATCGTCGAATACACCCTGGGCCGGGATTCGCGCGCTGCAGGGCGGCGTCTGTCCGAAATCGCGCTGCCCGACAGCGTGGTGGTGGCCATGATTACGCGCAAGAGCGACATCATTCCGCCGCGCGGTTCGACCCTGTTGCAGGCCGGTGACCATCTGTTCGTGGTGCTGCGCCCGGATACGCGCATCTTTGTTGATTGCGTGCTCTCCGACGTGGCCGAAGTGGGCCACGATGCACTGCCGCCGGGCGCGCTGCTGAGACTCAAGGGGATGACCACACTGGATGCCTTGCAGCGCTCCTACGGGGTGCAGCTGAGCGGTGAGCCGGGATTGAGTCTCGATCAGTTGCTACACCAGGCCTGGGACGGGCAGCCCGTGGTCGGGGCCACCATCATGCGTGATGGCGTCACCCTGAGTATCGAGGACATGGTGGGGACGCGCATTGCCACGGTCGCGCTGAGTCTGGATGCGCACGCCACGCCGACCTTGTCCAAGCGCGGCCTGTAACCCGGTTTCACGGCGTTCTATTGAGTGGCATTGGCCTCAGCGCCGTCCAGATGTATCACCTCGATGGCCTGCGCTCGGATGTCATCGCGACAAAACGGCACCTCCAGCCACTGCTTGTTGGCGTACATGGCAGTCTGGTCGGCATGGTAGGGCGAGCTCGGGTCGGGTGACTGGGCGTAGGTGGTGATGGTCGACAAACGCGGACATTGGCCCGCGGCAAAGCTGACCACCTGCGAGTAGGTGTTGCCGTGGTAGGGGTTGGCGTAGCCGTTCTGGGCGTCCCATTCGATGTTCAGGATGCTGTAGGACCCCATGCGGTCGATACCGCCATGCAGCGGATAGCGAACCCCGGCGCGCTCAATGTACTGGTAGTCGCGCAAGGTCGCGTCCAGCGCGATCCCGGCGGCATTGAGCTCGGCCACGGCATCTGCCAGTGCGGCCTGGACGCTGGGCAGCAGGGTGTTGAGCCCGCGCGGCGTATCGATGGGCTGCTCTGGTGAAAAAGGCACAAGGAAGGCATGGGTGCCGGGCAGGCGGGTCTGGGTGGTGGTACCGGACGGCAGGGTCTGGCCCAGCAACGGGCCGATGATGCGCCGGAACAGCAGCGCGCCAGGTGAATCCAGATTGGTGGTCAGGTCCCAGGCCTCCAGCACCGGACAGGCGGCCGAAATATCGACCGGTCCGCTGCTGCCCAGCGCCACACCCAGGCTGTTGCACAGGCTGACCAGATCATCGCGCCACATTTCGCCCACGTACTGGCGCGAGCCGAACAACCAGTCCTGCATGATGTCGTGGGTAAAGCCACGCCCTGGATAAGCGTCACGCCCGGCCAGCCGGTCTTCGATCATGCTCAGGCCCAGTCGTGTGCGCAGCCGCCGTTCCGTGCCTTCCTCGCCCAGGATTCGGGCAAAACCGGTCAGCGCTTGCTGCGGATGCGAAAGCCAGTATGAGTCGTTGGAATTGCTGACGTAATCGTTGCGGAACAGGCGTGGCAGCTTGGCTGGGCCGAAGATGCCGGGAACCGCGGCGTCCGCATCGTCGTCCCAGGCACAGGCCGATCGGCTGCCATCAAGCACCGGCAGCCCGAGCAGCGGGAACGCCGCCAGCCCCACCGCAGAGCCGCAGCTCATGGCTTTGCTGTCATCCACGTTGGGCACCACGGTGATATCGGCATAGAAGGCCTCACCGCTGCGATCCACTGCGATGGTGTTGGCCCAGGGGATGCCTTGCAAGCTGTCCAGCAGGGTTTCGAACTCGCGCACGGAGCGCACCTCCGCCAGCTGCACGAAGTGGTTCAGGTAGCGCATGTTGTGCGCGTTCGGATCGCCCAGCGCAAAGCCCACAGCCGGTGTCCAGGCAAACAGCGGCAGGCCGGCGATGTTGGTCACCATGGGGCCGAAGCGGGTGGTGTAAAGCGTGCGCTGTATGCGCTGCAGGCTGCCATCGTCCTGAAGGACATCCACGCTCAGGGGCCATGCCTGCATGTCTTCCACCTGACCGTCGATCAGATAGCTGTAGGGACCGGCGAGCAGCATCTGGTAGGGGGTGAAGCGGAATGCCGATGAGGTGGTGTGCGACCAGGCCACATCCCGATTGGTGCCGATGACCACGAACGGCAGGCCGAGAAAGGTGGTGCCGGACAGCTCAAGTTGGCCGGGTATGCGAAAACTGGCCTGGTAGAAGATGCCCGAGTCGTTGAAGGTCTGATGCGGGTTGCCCATCAGGATCGACGTGCCATCCGCGCTGGCCTGGTGGCCGATGGCTACGGCGTTGCTGGCCATGTGGCCGCCGGGGTGCCAGTTGTCGGCCTGGCTGAGCGCGGCGATCAGCTCGGGTATGGCTGTCGGGTTGGGCTCCAACAGCGGCGCGGCGCCACCAATACCATCCACGGAGGCGGCTGAGCCGGCGAAGATCGCCAGGGTGTAGGCCATGCGGAAGACGTCATCAATGCTGATGGGGCGAACCCAAGCGGCGCCGCGACAGTTCGGGTCGGACAGCTGGTCCACACCGGTCTGCTCAAGATAGCGGTTGTAACCCGCCACATGTCCGGCAAACAGGGCGTGGACCTGTGGCCCGGGGCCAAGTGGAGGCGCTTCGCTGGCGAGTTGTTCGACCGTGCCCTGGGCTCGTATCAACTGAAAGAAGAAGTCGCTGTTGAGGTTGTTGTAGGTGAAACCGTTGGCGGGGAAGGCAAAGCTGTTGTCGGCGCCAAAATGGCGCGAGCGCTCGCCAGCCGCGGTGACATAGAACTCGGCGATGCGGCAGATTGCGTCGCGTGCGGCGACATAACCATAGCCGTAGCCCAGGCCGAACCAGTCGGCGGCCTCGATATGCGGTACACCGGCGGCGGTGCGTGTGACGGTGACCTCGCCGGTCAAGCCGGTGGGCGTGCTGCGGCCCCCGCCGCAGGCGCTTATGGCCAGCGCCACGAGCGTGGCCAGAAGGCACGGCTTCAAGCTGTGCATGAGGATGTCTCCTTGTGGCGCCGGGTGGGCGTTTACCTGCTTTTCAGCGCGTGATCGCGAAAGTGCAGGAACGCCTCACGCGAGGTTTTGGCCGGCGTGAAGCCGAACTCGTTCTTGAGGGCCTGGTTGTCCAGCACCGGGCGGTACTGAATGAATTTGATCTGCTCGGGGGCATAGCGGGTCAGCCCCAGCCGGTTGCCGATGCGCAGTGCGGTGGTGATCAGGCTGGCCGGCAGCTTGATCACGGGCTTTTCGATCAGCTGGCCCAGTTCGTCGAGACTCAGCGCACCGTCACCGGCCACGTTGTAGATACCGCCGTTACCGGTTTTTACGCCATGTTCGATGATGCCGACCAGGTCCTGGTCCCAGATGAAGACAAAGGGGGAAGCGTGCCCGCGCACGCCGATCAGGCGTTTTTTCTCGAACAGATTGGTGATCAGATTGCGGGTCTGGCCGCCGATCACCGTGCCCACACGCAGGATCAGCTGGGTCAGTTGCGGATGTTGGCTGCGGTACTCGGCCAGCAAGGTCTCGACCTGGCGTTTGTGATCGGCATAGGGCATGTCGGCGTTGCCGCGCAGGGCGTCGCTTTCCCGGATCCATGCCGGGTTGTCGGCGTGATAGCCGTAGGCCGCGCCGCTGCTGGTTACGCACAGATGCTGCACATTGCCGGCGAGACAGGCGTCCAGCACGTTGCGGGTTCCGTTGACGTCAATATCGAAATCGCGCGCACGGTCGCCGCTGAACTCGAGGACGGCGGCCAGGTGCACCACATGGGAAATGGCGTTGTCGATAATCAGATCACGCAAGCCCGGGTCGCGGATGTCCATGGCCCGAAGATCGAAGCCGGCCTGCGGATCGGCCCGCAAATCGATGCCGATCACACGATGATGCGCGGCCAGGCGTTGAGCGACCTGGCGCCCGATGTAGCCGCCGGCGCCGGTGATGAGTATGTTCATGCCGCGTCCTCAAGTGATTCTGGCAGATCGGCTCGCAGTGCTGCGATGCGCGCGTTGAGTGCCTTGTTGTAGGCCTGCTTGTTGACGTAATAGGCCATGCGATCGAGCTTGAGGTAGGCGTAACCACCATCCAGACGCTGGCTCGCCAGGCGAGCCTTGTCCTGTTGCAGTTGGTGCGCCGAGGTGGCGCCGCGTTGCAGCTGGATCAGGTACAGCGCGACCAGTTCGGCCTGCCGGTTGCGCGCTTCCCAGCCCAGACCCGCAGCTTCCATCATGCCCATCATGAACAGATTGTCGGAGTCCGGATGCAGGCAGTTCAGGTATAGCTCGGGGGCAGCCCCCGGCCAGTTGAGTTCGCGTCTGTCGATAAACGGGTAGTGCAGCTTGTAACCGGTGGCCTGAACGATCAGGTCATATTCGGCATGGCTGCCATCGCTGAAGGTGACCCGGTATCCGGCGCAATGCTGGATATCCTTGCGAATTCTGACATCGCCGTGACCGGCGTGATGCAGCAGCAGTGAATTGAGCACCGGGTGCGCTTCATAGAGCTTGTAGTCCGGGTCGGGCAGGCCATAGTCGGAAGGTTTGCCGACCAGGGCACGCACCACACTGCCATCGATCAGTTGCTTGAGGCGGCGCGGCAGGGCCATCTGGCCGGCGCCCAGCGTGTCAATCGGGCGGCCGAGAACGAACTTGGGCAGAAAGTAATAGCCGCGGCGCAATGACATGTCGACGCTGCGCGCACGATGCACCGCATCCACCGCGATGTCCGCACCGGAATTGCCACAGCCCATGATCAGCACGCGCTTGTCGTCAAAAATGCTGGCGCTCTTGTAGACGCTGGAGTGCATCACCTCACCGGCAAAATCGCCGGGCAGCGCTGGCTGGTTGGGTTCGTGCAGTGTGCCGTTGCACAGCATCAGGCCATCGAAGTGGCGGGTCTGCTCGTGGCCGTCGCAGCGGGTGGTGATTGCCCACTGCTCGCCGCTGCGCTCGGCCCGGATCACCTCGGTGCCAAATTCAAAGTGCGGGTAGAGCTCGAAGTGGCGCGCGTAATCCTGAAAATAGCGCTTGAGTTCGGAGTGATGCGGGTATTGCGCAACCTCGTCGCGCATCGGGAATTCGGCGAACTCGGTGGTGCGCTTGGATGAGATCAGGTGGGCCGACTGGTACATGGTGCTGGTCCGGCTGTCCGCATCCCACAGACCGCCGACATCATGATGAATCTCGAAGCCGATAAACGGCAGGCCGACTTTCTGAAGATTGCGGGCCATGGCTAAACCTGTCGGCCCGGCACCGATGATGGCGTACATTAGAGATATGACCATGCTATGCGTAGGAATTTTTAGCCTAGTGAGGCACCGCGGTGACGTCCCGAGCGAATCGGGACAGAACATGAACAAATCGGGACGATGAGCAAACCCACGGTGATTCGCCGCTTCAGCCAGGCTCTGATCGAGGCTGCGCAGCGTATTGGCATTGCCACCCCGGCGCTGGCGGGTGACGACGACCGGATTCGCCTGGATGTGCACGATGCACTGTGGCAGCAGCTCTACCAGGCCAGCGATGATCCGCTGATCGGCTTGCAGCTGGCCATGCACCTGCAGGTGGGGCACCTTGATGTGGCCGGCCTGCTGCTGATGAGTTGCGAGACTCTGGGTGAAGCGCTGGAGATGTACATCGAGTACCACCCCATTGTCAGTCAGGGTGGTGAGGTGTGGTTTCATCAGGCCGATGGGCTGCTTGCACTGTGCTACACGGGACACTACGAGGTGTGCCTGGAAGCGCGCAGCGAGATGTCGCTGGGCTACGCCATTCACCTGGCGCGCTGGTGCAGCGGCGGACGTTTTGAACCGCACGCGGTGGAATTTCGTCATGCGCCGCAGGATCAGCCCGCGCGCTATCGCGAACTGCTCGGTTGCGCAGTGCATTTCGGCGCCACCGAAGACCGCCTGCTGTTCCATCCGGACATGCTCGCTCTGCCACTGATTCAGGCCAATCCGGCGCTGCGTGACCAGCTGCGTGGACTGGCCGATCAGATGCTGTCGCGCCTGGGGCAGCGCTCGCTCTCCGCCACCGTGTCGGAACTGGTTCAGCAGCATCCTCAGGCCAGCAAGGATGAGATTGCATCCTTGCTGGCGATCAGCGGTCGCCACCTCAGTCGCAAGCTGGCTGAAGAGGGCTTCTCCTTCAAGCATTTGCGTGACCGCGAGTTGCAGGTTCTGGCCGTGCGAGCGCTGCAGCGTGGCGACAAGATCGCGGCCATTTCGGCAGAACTGGGTTTTTCGGATGAAAGTGCGTTCAGTCGCAGTTTCCGACGCTGGACCGGGATGTCGCCCTCACGCTACCGCGCCTGAGTCGTTGTGCCGGAGCGCCAGGCTGGTCCGCTAGGGTCAAGTTGTTGGCACGTACGGTCATTGTGATCAGCCCAGGCTTGCCGTAGCTTCGCCTGCTTGGGGGGAGCTTTGCGCGGCAGGGACGCCGCGCATATTTCCACGCGGACGCTCGGGGGGGCTGATGTTGTCGAGCAAATCATGGGTGCCACAGCTGCTGCTTGTGCTGCTGCCGTGCGCTGTGCTGGCCAATGATGAACTCGACGCGCTGTTCGGTTCGTCAGAACCTGCGACGCCGCAACCGCGCGCTGCGCAAGGCGCCGTGCCGCCCGTATCCGAAGCGCCTGTTGTGTCGAGCATTGCGCTGACGGAATCCGAGCCGCCGCCACCACGCCAGCCACGCCGACGCATCGAGGAGATTGTGGTCACCGCGCAGAAAACCGAGCAAAGTCTGAGCGACGTGCCGGTTTCGGTGACCGCCCTGCAGGGCGAGTTTCTGCGCAACAATGATGTGGGCAACCTGACCGAAGCATCGAGCTACGTGCCCAATGTACGGGTGGAATCGACCAGCCCGAGTTCGCCTCAGGTGTTTATTCGGGGCTTTGGCACCAACACGTTCAACCCCAGTTTCGAGCCATCGGTCGGGCTGGTGCAGGACGACATCTTCTACGCGCGCGGCGCTTACTTCACCGAATCGATGTTCGATCTGGAGCGCATTGAAGTGTTGCGCGGTCCGCAGGGCACGCTGTTTGGCAAGAACACCATCGCCGGGGTGTTCAACATCGTGACCCGCGCTGCGCCACAGCACGGTGTCGAAGCCGATCTCAACTACAGCCGTAATGAATGGGCGGATGATCGTCTGGAACTCGGGCTGGGGGCACGCCTGGGCTCCCGTCTGGGCATTCGCGCCGCAGCCCTGGAAGATCATCGGCATGGGCGTCTCTATAACTCCTTGATCGAGCGTTATGAAGACACACTGGCCCAGTCGGCCCAGCGACTGCGTGTGGACTACGAGGCCGATAACGGTGTGAGCCTGGGGCTGGTTGCGCAACGCTCGGAGTCACAGGTCCATTTCTGGCCGCGCCAGCTGTACGTGCTGGATGCCGACACGCGCGCTTATCTGCAGAACTTCGATCCGCAGATCGAGGATGACCCGCACGATTTTCAGACCAGCTTCGACTACCCCGGCTACATGAACAAAGACTCCTGGAGCAGTGCCATGCAGGTCGGCGCGGCACTGCCCCCGCTTGCCGGACTCGATGCCCTGGAGACCACGCTGGTGCTGGGCATGTCCCGGCTGCATGTTGATCAGTATCAGGATCTGGACACCTCACCGGCCGATCTGCTGCGTCTGTACGGCGACACGGAGGACTATCAGCAGTATTCGCTTGAGTGGCGCTTCAGCGGTCATGGCGATGCGCCCTGGGGGGAGAGCCTGGAGTTCGTTGCCGGGCTTTACGCCATGCAGACCGATTACCACATCGTTACCGGCATTGAGGCGGGTGAGGATCTGGCCTCCTATGCGCTGTCCAACGACGGCCTGCAGTTGCTCAGCAGCGGTACCATCGCCGGCATCCCGGCCGGCGGTTTGGGCGCGCTCAGCGGTGCGCTGGCGCCGCTGCTGGGGCCGCTGGTCGGGACGGCGGTGGGCGAGGATCGCTACGCCTTCGATTTCGATCAGCGCGTTCGCACTTACGCCGCTTTCGGCCAACTGACCTGGCACCTCAATGCGCACTGGTCGCTGACACCGGGCTTGCGGATCAACCGCGAACTCAAGCAGATCCGCTCCCAGGGTGAGAGTCAGTGCCGCACCAAGCTGCTGACCCAGCAGTGCATCGTGCAGCTGCTAGTTAACGGTGAGGATTACAACCAGAGCCTTGAGCGCGAGGAGGACAACCTCTCACCCAAGCTGTCGCTGATGTACCGGCACAATGAGGACCTGCGTGCGTTCGCGACCTGGTCCCGGGGCTACAAAAGCGGTGGCGCCAATGCCATTTCATTCACCGATGGTGATCTGGAATACGAACCGGAAACCGCCACGGCCTGGGAGCTGGGCATAAAAAGCCATTGGCTCGAACGCAGCCTCAGCGTAAACGCAACCCTTTACCGCATGGACTTCGACAACCTGCAGGTGCTGGCTTTCAACAGTGTGTTCTTTGATGTGACCAACGCAGCCTCGGCCTATTCGCAGGGGCTGGAACTCGATGCCTACTGGCTCACGCCCTATGCACCGCTGAGCCTGGCGGCATCCGTGGGCTGGCTGGATGCTCGTTACGCACGTTATGCCGACGCGCCGGCACCGGTTTCGCAGGGGCTCAATGCGCAGCAGGACCTGAGTGGAAAAACCTTGGCCTTCGCGCCGCGTTGGGCGGCCACGCTCAGCCCGACACTGGAATACACACTGGGCCGCTTGCAGCTGAGCCTGGGCCTCAACGCCCGTTATCAGGCGGAGCAGTACACCGATACCGATCTGGATCCGGCGACCCGGGTTCCGGCCCATGTGCTGTACTCCGCACACCTGCGCGTCGCCTCCCCATCACAGCGCTGGAGCGTTACGTTTGGGGCCAAGAATCTGAGCGACAAGCGGGTGCTCAACCAGGCGATTGATTCGGCCCTGTTCCCGGGCACCTTCTTGGCCAATCAGCAGCCCGGGCGGGTGATCTACGCCAAGCTTGGGGTGCAGTGGTGAATGGCACGCCGGGCTTTGTCGATGTGACGCTGCTTGCCCAGCTGGCGTTTCTGTTCGGCCTGCCCGCGGTGTTGCTGTGGGCTGAGCCGCGTCTGCGTCTGGTCGCGCTGATCAGCCCGGTGGTGCTGTGCTATGCCAGCGGTATTGTGGCCGCGCATATGCCAGGTGTGCGTTTTGCGGCGCCGCTGGCCGGGGGGATTGTCGCGGCCAGTGTGCTGATCGCCGTGCCGCTGCTGCTGTTTCCGGCCAACCTGAAGCACTGGTTGCGCCTGGCTCGCCCCACCGTGGTGTCGTTCGGGCTGGCTGTTGCTGCCGTGTGCATCAGCGCGGTGGTGGTGTTTCTGCTGCTCGGTCCGCGCCTGCCGGTCGCTGCGGATGTCTCCGGCATGCTGACCGGTCTGTACACCGGCGGCACACCCAACATGAACGCGGTGGCATTGGCTCGCGGGGTGGATGAAAACACCTATGTTTTGCTCAATGCCACCGATGTGATCCTGGGCAGTATCTATCTGCTGTTTCTGATGACCCTGGCCAAACCGTTGCTGGCGCGGTTTTTCCCCGCTTTTGAACCTGTAGCACCGCGCTCGGACGTCACTCAGGACAGTTCCGCGGGACACCGGGCCTGGTGGCCGGGAGGCGCGGTGGCGGTATTGCTGTCGGTGTTGTTGAGTGTGCTGATGGCCGGGCTGTCATGGCTGTTGCTGGGGCGCGTGTCCGAGGCACTGGTGATTCTGGGTATTACCACGCTGGCCATACTGTGCACCTTGTCGCCATGGGTCAGACAGCTGCCACACAGCTATGAAACCGGCCAGTATCTGCTGCTGGTGTTCTGCATCACCATCGGAACCCAGGCGAACATCGAGCACATGCTGCAGGCCGGCTCCATGGTCCTGCTGTACAGCAGCTGCGTGCTGGTGTGCGCGCTGCTCCTGCATGTGCTGGGCGCACGCCTTTTCGGTATCGATGTGGACACCCTCATAATCACCTCAACCGCAGCGATTTACGGGCCACCCTTTGTTGGTCCGATCGCGCGGGTGCTGGGTAACCGTGATGTGGTGGTCTCCGGTATGACCGCCGGCGTGTGCGGGCTGGCGCTGGGCAACTATCTCGGGCTGGCCATCGCCAGCCTGTTGAGCAGCAACGCACTGGCTCACTGAACCCCATCGCCGATCTGGCGTCTGAGCAGCATCATGCTCAGCCTCAATCTTGGTCCTTTGGTCTTGTCCGCAGCACATGCCGTGCTGCTGCTGGCGGCCGTGTCGGCCTGGCTGGTGGCTGCGGTGCTGGATCGTCGCGCCGGAACATCGGTCGGTGGCGCGCTGGCCGATGTGCTGCTCGCTGCCATGCTCAGCGCCCGCGCAGGCTTCGTGCTGATGTATTTTCAGCACTATCGCGATGCACCATGGAGCGTGCTGGATATCCGCGATGGCGGCTTCAGCGCCGCGGCGGCGTTGCTGGGTGGCGCGGTTTGTGCCGTCTACCAGCTGTGGCGGCACCCCGCGCGGCGCAGGGCGTTGTCAGGTGGCCTGCTCGCCGGTGCGTTGGTGTGGGTTGCAGCCAGCCTGGCGCTGGAGCGTACCCAAGGCCCGGGTAGCGTGCTGCTTGAGGCATCCGTCATGCAGATGGATGGACAGTTGAAAAGCCTGAATGAACTGGCCGAAGGGCGACCGCTGGTCCTCAATCTGTGGGCCAGCTGGTGTCCGCCATGCGTGCGTGAAATGCCGGTGCTGGATGAGGCCCAGAGACGTTACCCGGAGGTGGCGTTCGTGTTCGCCAATCAGGCCGAGGACCTGGCCACAGTGAGCGCCTTTGTGGCTTCAAAACCATGGGCGTTGAATCACGTGGTGCTCGATCAGGATGCGCATCTGGCCCCCGTGGTGGGCAGCCGCGGCTTGCCCACGACCCTGTTCATCGATGCCGACGGCAAGCTTGTCGACAGCCACTTCGGTCCGCTGTCAGCGGCAACACTGGCCAGCCGGATGCGCCACTTTGGCGCACCCTCGCCGCAATGATCCGGCACGGCGAGGGCCGTGCCGGACGAGGTTCTACTTGGCGTTGAGTCCGCGTTTCTCCAGCAGCGGCTCAATCTGCGGCGCGCGCCCGCGGAACAGCTCGAACAGTTCCATGGCATCCACGCTGCCGCCGCGCGAGAGCAGATTCTCGCGGAACCAGTCGCCATTGATGCGCTTGAGGCCATCGTGTGCCTTGAACCACTCCACGGTTTCCGCATCGAGCACTTCGGACCAGATGTAGGAGTAGTAACCGGCCGAATAGCCGCCGGCGAAAATGTGCGAGAAATAGGCGCTGCGATAGCGTATGGGCACCGTGTCGAGCAGGATGCCGGCACGTTTGAGGGCGGCTTTTTCGAACGTGGCCACTTCGCTGGGAATCTCATCCGGACCGAGCTGATGCCAGGCCTGGTCGAGCAGCGAGGCGGCCAGGTATTCGGTGGTGGCGTAGCCCTGATTGAATTTCTTGGCGGCCAGGAAGCGCTCGACCAGAGCTTGCGGCATGGGCTCGCCGGTTTCGTGGTGGCGCGCATAGCGCTGCAGGATGTCCGGCCACACCGCCCACATCTCGTGCACTTGTGAGGGGAACTCAACGAAGTCACGCGGCACGCTGGTGCCGGAGAACATCGGGTAGCTCACATCCGAGAACAGGCCGTGCAGGGCATGGCCAAACTCGTGGAACAGGGTGGTGACTTCATCAAAGGTCAACAGCACGGGTTCACCGGCGGGCGGTTTGGTGATGTTGAGGTGGTTGCCGACCACCGGCCTGGCCTTAAGCAGATGGTTTTGCGGCACATAGGCGTTCATCCAGGCCCCACCGCGCTTGCTGTCACGTGCATACGGGTCGAACAGGAACAGGCCAAGGGCGGAACCGTCGGCATTTAACACCTCCCACACGCTGACATCCGGGTGGTAGACCGGCAGGTCTTTGCGTGGCTTGAAGCTCAGGCCGTACAGCGCTTGCGCCATGTAGAACACGCCATCGTGCAGTACGCGGTCGAGTTCCAGGTAGGGGCGCATCTGGCTTTCGTCAAAGGCATAACGTTGCTGGCGAAGCTTTTCGGCATAGAACGGCCAGTCGGCTGCGCTGAGCATGAAGGCACCCATCTCGGCGTCGATCAAGGTCTGCAGATCGGCCGCCTCGGCGCGGGCATTGGCCACCGCCTTGGGCGCCAGCCGGGTCAGCAGGTCGTTGACCGCCTGGGTGGTTTGCGCGGTCGAATCTTCCAGCACATAGGCGGCGTGGTTGGGATACCCCATCAGCTGGGCGCGCTCTGCGCGCAGGCGCACGATTTCCAGGATCAGCGCTTGATTGTTGTAGTCGTTGTCGCGCAGGCCTCGAGCCAGGGAAGCCTGCATCACCTGCTCGCGCAGCGGACGGTTCTTGAGTACCTTCAGCGCAGGTTGTGAGCTGGTGTTGAGTAGCTTGATCGCGTATTCGCCATCGCGCCCGGCCTCGCTGGCGATGCGCGCTGCCGATTCGATTTCAGCTGAGCTGTATCCGGCCAGCTGTTCGACATCACTGACAAACACGGTGGACTCATTCCGCTCTTTCAGCACGTTCTGGCCAAATTCGGTGACCAGGCTGGAGAGTCGCTCATTGATCGCGCTGATGCGCGTTTTTTCCGCGGCGCTGAGCAGCGCCCCGGCGCGCACGAAGTTCTGGTGATAACGCTCGACCAGGCGGCGCTGCTCGGGGTTCAGCTCGAGCGTATCGCGGGCCTGGTAAATGGCGTCGATGCGGGCAAACAGCTGCGGGTTGAGCAGGATCTTGTCCTGATGCGCGGCCATTTTCGGCGCCACCGCGGTCTGCACCTCGTTGAGTGTGTCATTGGTGTGTGCGCCAACCAGGCCGAAGAACACATAGGCCGTCCGCATCAGATCCTGGCCTGAGCGCTCCAGCGCCACGATGGTGTTGTCGAACGTCGCCGCGGCGTCCTGTGTTGCGATGGCCTCGACTTCGGCAAGGTGTGCGGCTGCAGTCGTTTTAAAAGCCGGCAGGAAGTGTTCGGCGCGAATGCGGTCGAACGGCGGGTACTGGTAGTCCAGAGGGCTGGGGCTGAGCAGCGGGTTGGCGTCGGAGGGCATGCCCGTGGGCAGCAAGGCACAGGCGCTCAGGCCCAGAGTGCTGGCAGCCAGCATCGCAATACGTTTCATCAAACACCTCTGAGTGCGGCGCGCCACGGCGCGCCACCGAAGATTCAAAAGAACAAATATACAGAAATGTTTGTTGGTTCTGCGAGTGGCTGCTCAGCGTGCGGCGGTCTGCTCCGAGAGCGCCTGCTCAATGGCCTGGATAAGCGCCTCATCGTCTGGCTTGGTGCGTGGCCCGAAGTCAGTGACCTGCTCGCCCTTGATCAGATACTTGTGGAAGTTCCAGCTTGGTTTGCGGGTGCGCTCAGCCAGCCGCTGAAACAACGGATGCGCCTGTTTGCCCTTGACGTCGATGCGCGTGAACATCGGGAAGGTGACGCCGTAATTGCGATAGCAGATTTCGGCCGTTTTCTCCGGGTTGTCGTATTCCTGTCCGAGGAAATTGTCCGACGGAAATCCGAGGATGGTCAGGCCCTGGTCGTGGAAGCGCTTGTGCAGCGCTTCGAGGCCTTCGAACTGTGGCGTCAGGCCACACTTCGAGGCGGTGTTCACAACCAGAACCGCCTTGCCCTCAAACCAGTCGCACAAGGGCTTGTCCTTGCCACCACCCATCAGGAGGCCGGGGGATGAAAGGTCTTGGCACAGCGGTTGGTCTTGCGCCTGAGAGGATGCGGGCATGAGCCACAGCAGCATGGCCAGCATCAATCCAAGTGTCTTCATCATGTTCAGTATCCGTCGCGGTTTCATCCATCATACGCGCTCACTTGATGATCGGATTCAAGCGGTCTCGCTTGAAAGAAATAGTGCGACCGGCCGGTCTTATCGCGCTCACCTCGGGGAGAAATGTTGGATGGACGCCTGGCTCAAGAGAATTTTCATTTCCACGTTTTGCGGTGCGGTCTATCTGGCCACGCTGGCGGCGCTGGGGATGCTGTTGCGTGACGGGTTCGGTCTGGCCTGGCTGGGTGTGCTGGTTGCCGCGCTGCCGATGACCTATTTTTTCAGTCGTCTGTTCCTGCTCAAGGACGTGGTGCGCACATCGCCCAGGTTGTGGGGGTACACGGCATGGATGGCGCTCGGTTTTGCAGTGAGCTTGGCTGCCGTGCCCACCGGTGGGTTCGCGCTGGCGCAGATGGCTGCGGCGGGTTTGTTGCTGGCCCAGCTGCTTTATGTGTTCTGGTATTCGCGCTTTGCCCAGCGTGACACCGCAACACTGGCCGTGGGACAGCCCTTGCCGCCATTTCAAATGCGCAGCGCCGATGGTGAGATCGTCAACAATCAGAGCGTGCAGGGACGTCCTTGTCTGATGGTGTTCTACCGCGGCAACTGGTGCCCGCTGTGTGTGGCCCAGATCGGAGAGATTGCGGCGCAATACCGCGAGCTGGAGCAGCGTGGCGCCCAGGTTGCATTTGTCAGTTCGCAGCCGCCGGAACATACCCAGGCGCTGGCCCAGCGTTTCGACATACCGGCAGGTTTCTGGATTGATCAGGACAATCAGACGGCCAAGTCTTTCGGCATCTTTGCGCAGGCGGGCACGCCCGCCGGGATGGAGGCACTGGGCTACTCGGCCGACACCGCGATGCCAACGGTGGTGATCACCAACGCACAGGGCGTCATTGTTTACGCCGATCTGACCGACAACTACCGGGTCCGCCCCGAACCCGCCGAGTTCCTGCGTGTGCTCGACGAACTGGGGGTGCCCAGCGCCGCCTGAGCGGATCAGGCGCGTGTTTGAATGGTGTTGAGCAAGTCGGCAGAATCAGGCGCGACGTCCGCCCGCATGGCGACATAACAACGAGTGTTGAATGACAAACCCCACACTGAATACGCCTTTCAAACTGCCCAATGGCAGCACGCTGGCCAACCGTATCGCCAAATCGGCCATGAGCGAAGCGCTTGGCACCATGGACAATCGCGCCACACCCGAACTGGTCCGCCTTTATGAGCGCTGGGGGCAGGGCGGCACCGGCTTGCTGGTGACCGGCAATGTGATGATCGATCGCCGGGCACTGGGCGAGCCCGGCAATGTGGTGATCGAGGACGAGCGCGATCTGGACACGCTCAAAGCCTGGGCCCAGGCCGGTCAGGCACAAGGCGCCCAGGTCTGGGTTCAGCTCAACCACCCCGGGCGACAGAGCCCCAAGGGCTTGAACCGTGAAAATGTGGCGCCTTCGGCGGTGGCTTTCGAGAAGTCCATGCAGGCCTATTTCGAGCAGCCGCGCGCGCTCAGTGAAGAGGAGATCGAAGATCTGATCGCGCGCTTCGGCCGGGCCGCCGGTATCTGTCGCAAGGCCGGTTTTGCCGGCGTGCAGATTCACGGTGCCCACGTGTATCTGGTCAGCCAGTTCCTCTCGCCCAAAACCAATCAGCGTGATGATCAGTGGGGCGGCAGCGCGGAGAACCGTCGCCGATTCGTGCTGCGCGTGTTGCAGGCCATGCGTGAGGCCACGGCGCCGGATTTCGCCATCGGGATCAAGCTCAACTCGGCGGATTTTCAGCGCGGTGGTTTCACCGAAGACGAATCGCTTGATGTGATGAGCGCGCTGGCCGAGGCCGGTATCGACCTGATCGAAATCTCCGGCGGCACCTATGAAGCGCCAGCGATGACCGGCGTGCGTGAGTCGACGCGTGCCCGCGAGGCGTATTTCCTGGATTTTGCCGACAAGGTGCGTGCGCGCATTCCATCGACGCCGCTGATGGTGACCGGTGGCTTCCGCAGCCATGCCGGTATGACGGCTGCGCTGGCATCGGGCTCACTGGACCTGTGCGGTATTGCGCGGCTGCTGGCCATCGAGCCGGATGTCAGCCAGCGCTTGCTGGATGGGCACGACCCGCGGGAACGTGTGCGACCGATCAAGACCGGGATCAAGCCGGTCGATCGCATGGCCATCATGGAAGTGACCTGGTACACCCGGCAGCTGCGCCGGATTGGTCGCGGGCAGGCGCCCAAGCCGCGGGAATCCGGGCTCAAGGCGTTTTTGTGCAGTCTGGTTGATACCGCATCAGGGATGCGGCAGACACGTCGCTTGCGCGCCAGCGCCTGAGTGACGGTGGTGCGCCGGGCGGTAAGCCCCGCCCCCCCCCAAAAGCCAAACACAACCCGCCCCCCGC
>JASBUL010000128.1 GCA_030147945.1 Oceanococcus sp.
GCCTGCAAGCCGGCACGGCCCTGCTGCTCGACCCAATGCAGGCCCACGTCATCGATCTTGACGATACCCGCAACCAGGCCATAAACCCCTACGGTAATAAGCACGGCAATGGTGCTGAGCACCGCAACCTGCATGGCAAAATCCGCCTGCGCCACGGTGCCCAGGCTGATCACCACAATCTCTGCCGAAAGAATGAAATCGGTGCGAATCGCGCCCCGGATCTTCTTACGTTCGAAGGCACGCATGTCCACGGCCGGATCAGCCACCGCTTTTTTCAGGGCGGCATGGGCCGTGGCCTGATCATCGGCTGAATGCAACAGCTTGTGGGCGACTTTTTCAAAGCCTTCAAAGCACAGAAAGGCCCCACCCAGCATTAGCAATGGCGTGATGAGCCAGGGCAGAAAAGCACTGATCGCCAGTGCTGCAGGCACTAAGATCAGCTTGTTTAGGAATGAACCTTTGGCCACCGCCCAGACCACCGGCAGCTCACGTTCGGCCCGCACGCCGGTCACTTGCTGAGCATTCAGGGCCAGATCATCACCGAGCACCCCGGCGGTCTGCTTGGCCGCGGTCTTGGTCATCAGTGCCACGTCATCAAGCACAGTTGCGATGTCGTCAAGCAGGGTCAACAGGCTGGCACCGGCCATAGGTTTTTGCTCGGATGTAGGGGCGCCCATTATGGCCAAAGCGCGAGCTTGCGCCTATGACGGCTGTGCTACATTGCCCGCACCCTCCCCGCACCGCCCAAACGCACTGCCGCCAGGACCACAGCATGCCCGACAGCGAAAGCATCACTGTGCTGCTCCAGCAATGGGGCGGCGGGGATTCTCAGGCACGCGACAGGCTGATGCCGCTGGTCTACGACGAGCTGCAACGCCTGGCCCGGCGCGCCTGGTCGGGTGAGAACGCCGGTCATACCCTGCAACCCACCGCGCTGGTCCATGAAGCCTTTGCACGGCTGGTCGATGCGCAGGTCGACTGGCAGGACCGGGCGCATTTCTACGCCCTGTGTGCACGCATGATGCGGCGTCTGCTGATCAACCACGCCGAGTCACGCAATGCGGCCAAGCGCGGCAGCGGTGTCGCACCACTGACCTGGGACGACGACCTGGCCGCCCAGGACGCCTCGTTCGATGATGTGCTGTCGATTGATCAGGCCCTGACCCAACTGGCCACGTTCGATTCACGCAAGGCCGAGCTGATTGAGCTGCAATACTTCGCCGGCCTGAGCTTTCGCGAGATGAGCGATGTCACCGGCCTGTCGTCCAGCACCCTGGACCGCGAACTCAGGCTTGCCCGGGCCTGGCTCAAGACCGCACTAAGCGCCTCTGCCTGATGGGCATACTGCGCCGCCTTTCCGGCTACTAGACATATGACACCGGAATTCTGGAAACGCGTCGAAGAGGCCTTCGAGCATGCCACCACACTGGCCCCCGCCGCCCAGCAGCGCTGGTTGCAGAGCTTGCAACAGCAGGATGCGGCCCTGGCCAGCCAGGTCGCCCAGTTGCTGGCCGCCGACGATCAGGACGATGCACGCCTGAACGCCCCGATCGAAGCCTCGTTGCAGGCCATGGCCAGCAGCGTGGATGACCCCTGGATCGGCCGTCAGCTCGGCCACTACCGAATCATTTCGCGCATCGCCACCGGCGGCATGGGCGCGGTGTTTCGGGCCGAACGCACCGATGCACAGTTCGAGCAGGACGTGGCCATCAAGCTGATGGGCTCGCACCTGGCCGATGCCGATGCGCTGGGCCGCTTTCGCACCGAGCGGCAGATTCTGGCGCACATGCAGCACCCCTACATCGCCAGCTTGCTCGATGGTGGCGCGCTCAGCGACAACACCCCTTATCTGGTCATGGAATATGTGACCGGCGCGCCGTTGACGCAGCATTGTCAGACCCAGCAGCTCAGCGTGGATGCGCGCCTGCAGTTGTTCCTCAAGGTCTGCGAGGCGGTCGCCTACGCCCACCGCAACCTGGTGGTACATCGCGATATCAAACCCGGCAACATCCTGGTCGACGACCACGGCAACCCCAGGCTGCTCGACTTCGGCATTGCCAAACTGATGGCCGACAACCCGGACACCGCAACCGTGACGGTGCCGCGCATGACGCCGGACTACGCCAGCCCGGAGCAGATCACCGGCCAGCCCGTGACCACGGTCAGCGATGTCTACGCCCTGGGCGTTTTGCTATATGAAATGCTCAGCGGCCAGCGACCCTACCAGCTGCAGGGCCTGCGCCCGGCCGAGATGGAACAGCTGGTCTGCGACACCACGCCGACACGCCCGAGCGAGCATGCCACTGCCCAGCTGCGCGGCCTGTCGCGTGATCTGGATGCGGTGGTGCTCAAAGCCATGCATCGCGACCCGGAGCATCGCTACACCAGCGTACAAGCGCTGGCTGAAGATATTCAGCGTCATCTCGAGGGCCGCCCTGTGCAGGCCCGCGGGCAACAATGGCGCTACCTGGCGAGCAAATTCATGCGCCGCCACGCGCTGGCAGTCGCGGCCAGCAGCATCACCCTGTTGCTCGGTGTCGCCGCGCTGGTCTATCACAATCACAGCGTCACCAGCGAACGTGATCAGGCCCGTTTTGAAGCGGCCAGAGCAAAGGCTGTAACCGGTTTTCTGATTGACATCTTCAAGCAATCCAACCCGGATGAAACCGACGGCGCCAACGTTACCGCGCGGGAGATCCTCGACATCGGGGCGGAGCGCCTGGAGCAAGGCCTGTTTGCCCAGCCACGCATCCGCGGCGAACTCAATCACAGCATCGGCACGGTTTACAGCCACTTGGGCCAGTACCCGCAGGCCGGCCAACAGTTCACGGCGATGATTGCCCTGGCCGAGCAGCTCGGTGATCCGCTGATGCAGGCCAGAGGGTTGACCGGCCTGGGCCGGGTTCTTTTCGAGCAGGGTGAATTGAGCAGGGCGCAGGCCAGCCATGAACAGGCCCTCAGCCTGCTCTCAGCCGACCCCGGCGACAACGCCGTACAGCGCGCCACGATGTTGAATGATCTGGCCGAATCACAGTTCGCGCAGGGCGACTACACCCACGCCGACAGCAACAATCGCAAAGCGCTGGCGATCCTCGAAGGCTATCCGCAACAGGGCACTGAGTCGCTGAGCAAAACACAGCACGATCTGGGCGTCAGCCTGCAGATCCAGGGTCACTTTGACGAAGCCGAGCAGTTGTTGCGCCAGGCGCTGGACAACGCGCTGCAAAGTGTCGGCGAACGCAACAGCAACACCCTGGCGTACATGCACGCCCTGGCTGCACTGCTGCACGAACGCGGCCACAACCCCGAAGCGGAAAAGATCTACCTGCGGGTGCTGGATCTGGAGCGCGACCTGTTGGGCGAGGATTACGTCGACGCCGACGCCACCATGACCAATCTGGGGCGCCTGTACTCCGACATGCAGCAGTTCGAGCAAGCCGAGCATTTTCTGCGTGCCGCGGTGGCGCACGTGCATCGCGTACGCGGCCCGGATCACGCCTACACCGCCTACGACATGATCAACCTGGCCAATCTGCTGCACCAGCTGGAGCGCCCGCAGGAAGCCTATGATCTGGCCGCCCATGCGCTGGAAATCTACTCCCGTGCGGTGCCGGATGATCACCCCTACATCGCCTCGGCCAGCCTGACCTATGCCGGCACATTGATCGATCTGGGGCGGCCATCACTGGCCGAGCAGGCTGCGCGGCGGGCGCTGGACATCTGCGCCAAGGCCCTGCCTGAAGGGCACTGGCTGGCGGCCAGCGCACGCAGCGTGCTGGGCGAAACCCTGTTCCTGCAAAACCAGCCCGAGGCCGCCGAGACGCTGCTGCGTGAGGCTTACCCCGTGCTGGCTGCAGCGCGCCCCAAAGACCGTGCAACCAGCAACGCACTCCGTCGCCTGATCCGTTTTTACAGCGCACGAGGAGACGCCGAACAGCTTGCCTACTACCAGGCCCTGCGTGACGGTTGAGGGCCCGCCTGTTAGCCCGCAAGCGGGCGCGCCCGGGCCAGGCGCAGGGCGCTGTGCAAACAGATCGCGGTGAAGGTGGTCACACCCACCACCGCCACATAAAAAGAGGCGTAAGACAGCAGGTTGGGCCAGTCACCGATGGGCTGCAGGCCGCGCTCCGGCGCATAAACCGCCGCAGAGTAACCCAGCGCATTGCCCCACAAGGTGATGATCGCCGCGTAATAGACCCACTTGGCCTGACGCGCGGTGAATTTGAGGATCGGGCTGAGCAGCACCACGGTCTTCACGTACATCGCATTCATGAGCGGCCCGGTGTGGGTGTTGCGCAGCAGTTCCTTCTGATCCGGAACGGGGATTTCCATGCGCGGCATGGGCAGGATGTGAAATACATTGTCGGCCAGCGAAATCAGCCAGGCGAAACCGCCAAAAAAGCCCAGAAACATCATCACGAAACAGTGCACCAGCAATTTGCCGTTGACCTGATCGGTAAAACCACCTGATGCCTTGACCCACAATTGATTGTGCATGTTTGTCCTCGTGTTTTTGTTTGCCGCGCGATGCCGCGCCGCGTTTTTTTGCTTGGTATAAGGGGCGGTCTGACTAAGCCGCGCGCGCCACAAACGGCACCGGAATATTCGGGTCGCGGGTGTCCAGCAGTGGCACCTGATCTTCGGGGCACTGGCTATAGCCCGCAATCCACTCCTCGACCCAGCGCAACTCCTTTTCATGCCGCGGATCATGCCCGGGCAGAGCCGCGCGCAGCAGATAAGGCACGACATAGCGAGCAAAGCCCCACAGACGACGTGCCAGACGCAGGCGCGAGCGCACATTGCGCCAGCGCCCGTCTTTCTTGAGGATGGCCTTGTAGCCGCGCATGGAGTACCAGGCCACCGCGCCGGAGCCATGAAAAACCCCGAGCACGCGGGCAAAGTAGGCCCCAAGGCTGCCGCCGAACACCGTCTGATAGACATCATGAGCCACGCATTTGTGCTCTGACTCTTCGACGAAGTGCCACAGAATGAACGACGCCACCCGCGTGTCCGAGCCACCAAACAGTTCGACCCGCTGATCAACCAGCCATTTGGTCACGCCCAGCGTCATGGCCTCAAAACCGGCGGTGTAAGCCATGCGCTTGCGCAGCGGCTGCCCTTTGAGCTTGTCGTAGTGGCGTTTCAGATCCTGCTCGATAAGGGCCAGTTCCGGATACCCCTTGGCCTTGAGCAACTCGTTGAAACGGCGATGCGCCGTGAAGTGATACTGCTCCTGGGTGTTGAATGCACGCCCGGCATCCTTGACGTAGCCCTCGTCCATGTCGGCCGTGGCCTCACGCACGGTCTTGATCAGAAAAGGTTCAAGAAACGGCATGGTGATGGAGGCCCCATTGACCATGGCGCAGAATTCGAGATCGTCGGCTTTCCAGATCGGGTTCAGATCATCCGGAAACTCGAAAGGGATTTTGCGCGGCTGAGGCATCGGCCCCTGGGATGGCTTATGCATGTCGTGTGGTCTCCTTCAGCGGACTGCTCATCACGGCGTCCGCATCGTATGGCTGTGCCATGCCGGCACGCAGGGTATGAATCACCAGCGGCGTCAAGGTCGCCACATCGCGCCCCATACCGAACTGACCGGACACTTCCAGCGACACCAAACCGTGCGCGGCGATCCAGAACAGATGGCTGGCGCTCAACGGGTCGATATGCGCGGGTAACTGACCGGCGCGCTGGGCCTGGGCGATGACCTGGGTGCAGATATCCAGGGCATCGTGCTTGGCCCGGCGAAACTCGATCGAATGACGCGCCACATCGGTGTTGTCCAGGTTGAAAAACAGCAGCGCGTAACGCTGCGGGCGGGTCAGGCCTGATTTGATGTAGGTCTGAGCCAGGCCCACCAGACGCTCGGCGGGGTCGTCGATGTCCTGGGTGGCCTTGCGCATCTCCGATTCGATCCAGCGATAGGCACGCGCCCGCAAGGCATTGACCAGTTCGTCCTTGTTGCGGAAGTAACGGTACGGCGCGGAGTAGCTCAGACCCAGATGGGTGGCCAATTTGCGAAAACTCAGGGCATCCAGGCCGCCGTCGCGCTCAAACACGGCCATGGCACTGTCGAGGATGTCCTCGCGGCGCTGGCTGCGGGCATCATCCGATAAGGGTTTTCTGGCCAAAGCAGACTCCTGAGCGAACACGGCTGAATCATGACGGGAGAATAATGTTCACACTGTTAAGTTAACACTGTCAACAGTTCTTTGATCCGGCACCCGTGACGCACACCGACCCGGCACGGCGGATCACGATGGGCAAAAAATCCTTCACTCCCTGCTTGTGCTTACAGGGACGCGTTTATGCGTCGCCAAAACACTATCCGTGGGAGGGAGTCATATGAAAATTCTCAGTCAGTCCGCCGCCATTGCCCTGTTTGGGGCGTCTTTGCTTGCCTGTGGAGGCGGCGGTGGGGGCGGCGGTGGCGATACGCCACAGCCCAGCAACAGCCCAGCGCCGACCGCCACACCCGGCGGCGGCAACAGCGCCAACAACTCGGTGCAAGAGGTCCTGGATGACCTCGGCATCGACACCACCGCGAGCGCACGCGTCGACAACGATGGCGATGCCCTGCCCGACGATTTCGCGCCGATGGGCAGCGCCATGGCCATCAATAAGTACCGCGAGGTCATGCTGTTCGGCGTGCCGCTGGAAGATGCCGGCGTGGTCGACAACAGCGTCACCCAGAACCAGATGACGCTGACCAATCTGATACCGGGTAGCAACAACAGCTACAACTGGGAGGTGCTCCACGATGCAAGCGCGAACAGCACGACGTGGATGAACCTGCAGGCCAAACGCCGCGCCGTGGTGGCCGACATCGATGGCGACGGCCTGGATGAGACCGTGGTGGTGTATCAGGACGACGGCGATGTAGAACTGGTAATCCAGCAGGATGCGGCGCAGAACTTCGCTTTGAGCAATCCTGTCGCGGTCGACAACGGCAGTTACAGCGCCCTGTTCATCGGCGCCGGGGATTTCGACGGTGACGGTGATGCGGATCTCGCCCTTGGGCTGATCAACGCCAATGGCGATGCACAGCTCAAAATGCTGCAGAACGAGGCCGGCGCATTCAGCTTCAACGGTCTGTCGCTGTCCTTGCCCAAGAGCACCTACAACATCGCCCACATGGTGATCGAAGCCGGCAATCTGGACTATGACCGGGCCGAGGAACTGGCTGTGCTGGTCAATGCCGGCAACCTCACCTCAACCAACAATGCGCTGTCCGGCGCGGACCACCGCTACCTCATCGTGGATGATGCCGGCACCCAGTTCAGCACGCTTGAATCCGGCCAGATCGAATATGACAACGGCAACGGCACGCAGCGTGCCGTGTTCGGCAATCTGGCCCTTGGCGATGTGGACGGCGACAGCCTGGACGAAGTGGTGCTGGCCGGACTCAACCAGATCGGTGGGGTCAACAGCAACGCACCGGTGAGCAGCTTCCGACACGCCATCCAGGTGCTCGACGATGCCAAGCAGAACTTCAGCCTGCTCGCCGCAGGCTCTGCGCCGGCCGTGTTGCAGGATGCCGAACTGCCGCCCAATGGCGAGCACTACAACGAAGGCTCCGGGACCCAGCAGGCGATCAACTACGTTGCGCTGGTCACTGCCGATGTGGACGGCGATGGCGCGGCCGAATTCCTGGTCAATCAGCGTCTGTTTCAGTCGCTGCGCAGCACGCCCGATACGCTGACCCTGTACGACGATGATGACGATGCCGAAAACGGCCCGTCGACCATTGCCTCGCTGTACTGGTATGCCTTCGATCGCGAAGACAACTTCAACTTCAACTGGCGCTCGGTTGCCGTGGCTGCCGGTGACGTGACCCTGGATGGACGCGACAACATCGTGATGTACAGCCAGCGCGAAGCCGGCACGATCAACGAATACCAGGCCTTGATGGTGTGGGGGCATGATCAGGTCAACGGCTGGAGCCTGATCAAGGAAATCCGCACCGACAAACGCTTCAGCATCGGCGGATCACCCAACTATCACCCGCAGGTGCTGTTACCGGATAGCGAGCTGGACGATGGCACGGTGGCGATCAAGTACAGCGAGGGCAGCCACCAGCTGGTGTTCACCCAACCGCTGCTGATCGCCGCGCTGGCCGGCGCGCCCTGCGCCGAAGATCTGGGCCAGAACCTCAGCGAATCCTGTCGCACCGCCTTCGGTCGCGCCGTCAGTTCCGGCACCACCAGCACCCAGAGCACCACGGTCACCGGTCGCTTGTTTGCAGGTTTTGGCGCCGGCGCACCGGTAACCAACAACTCGCTGGAAGTCACCGCCAGCATTTCCAAAACCATCAACCGCTGGACCAGCACGGCCTATTCGTTACGCACCTCGCTGGTGTACGAAACCGGCCCCATGGAAGATTCCGTAATCCTGACAGTGGTGCCGATTGATGTTTACACCTACACGCTGCTCAGCCATCCCGACCCGACCCTGGTCGGCGAAGAGGTGCACATCAATCTGTCGCGCGATCCGATCACCGCTTTGGTGACGCTGGAGTACTACAACCAGATTGTCGGTCAGGCCTCGCTGCGCATTGGCAGCGACGTGTTTGACCACAGCCGTGGCGACGTCGCCAGCTACCCCAGCCGGGCCGACAAGAATGCCCTGCTTAACCGTTACACCGGCCTGCAATCGACCGAAGCCTCGGTCGGCCAGGGCGGTGGGCAGACCACCGCCACCATCGAAGAGTTCAACTCAACCTCGACCGGCGTGGATTACCAGACCGCATGGTCGCTGGATGTGCGCGCCACCGGTGGCGCGGGCGCCTATGTCATCGGCGGCTTCTCGGTCGGCAGCGGCAGTGGTGATGCACTGGAAACCACCCATGGCAGTGAAACCATCTATCAGGGTGCGGTGGCCAACATTTCACAGGCAGCCTTTGACGCAGGAGAAGACTACAACTGGGGCCTGTTCGCCTACATCTACGACGAACACAGCTCAGGACAAAGTTTCGAGGTCCTGAATTACTGGGTCGAGAACTGACACGGGGGAGCGGTCGGCGCATGCCGGCCGCTTCCTTTGCCTCAGGCCACCTTGTTCAGATCCAGGAAACGCTCCAGATAATCCATCTGGTCGGTCATCACATGACGGCCCGACAGGATCAGCATTTCCGCAACATTCGGCGCATACGGCACCGCAAGCAGCGGCATGCCGGCCGCCTCCGGCGTACGACAGCCCTTTTTCTGGTTGCACGCGCGGCACGAGGAGACCACGTTCTCCCAGCAATGATGACCACGTTGCGCGCGCGGCTTGACGTGGTCCATGGTCATGCTGGATTCGGACAGATGGGTCCCGCAGTACAGGCACAAACCACGATCGCGGGCATACAGCCGGCGTCGGGTCAGGGCGAAAGTGCCACCGCTCTCCCAGATCCGCGAGCGATCGTTGACCGCAATGATCGAGGACATGTTGAACAGGGTCTGCTGCCCGGTCGCGCGATTGATCCCGCCGCGGATGACGATTTCCTGCTCACCCGCTTCCCACAGCACCTTGTCTTCCATGTAAAGACACACCGCGCGCTGCCAGTCGATCCAGGCGACGGGGAGTCCGCCTGCGCTGAGCTTGAGAAGTTTGGGAATCGCACCGGTCATGGTTTCGTGTCACGCCGTAGCAGTCAAACACGAACAGCATAATGGCTTGATTTTGTGACCGTTTCAATACGAGCGGCAGGCACCCTGCGGGACAGCGCAGGGTCAAAATGGAAAAGCGAGCCTGATTTAAGCGGCGCGCTCCTCCAGAATTGCCACCGCTGGCAGCGTTTTGCCTTCCATGAATTCCAGAAACGCACCGCCACCGGTTGAAATGTAGGACACCTGATCCTTGATGCCGTACTTGTCGATCGCCGCCAGGGTGTCGCCACCACCGGCGATGGAGAATGCGGCACTCTCGGCGATGGCTCGCGACAGGGATTCGGTCCCGCCGGCAAACTGCTCGATCTCGAACACGCCCAGCGGGCCATTCCACACGATGGTCCCGGCACCATCCAGCGTGGCGGCCAGAATTTCGCGGGTTTTTGGCCCCACATCGAGGATCATCTCGTCGTCCTCGACCTCATCCACAGGACGAATCTCCGGATGCGCTTCAGAGGAAAACTCGACCGCTGCCACCACGTCCACCGGCAGCGGGATTTCCGCACCGCGACTCTGCATCACGCGCATTACATGCTTGGCCGCGCCGATCAGATCGGGCTCGTACAGGGATTTGCCCACCTTGTGACCTGCGGCTGCAAGAAAGGTGTTGGCGATACCACCGCCCAGAATCAGGCGGTCGGCCACCTGGGCCAGGTTTTCCAGCAACTCCAGTTTGGTCGAAACCTTGGAGCCGCCCACGATAACGGCCAGCGGTCGCTTGGGGGCTTTCAGGGCCGCGCCCAGCGCTTCCAGTTCGGCCGCCAGCAAAGGTCCGGCACAGGCGACCGGCGCAAAACGCGCGACGCCGTGCGTCGAGGCCTGAGCACGGTGCGCGGTGCCGAAGGCATCCATGACGTAAATGTCACACAGCGCCGCCAGATCACGTGAAAGCTGTTCGTCGTTGGCCTTCTCGCCTTTCTCGAAACGCACGTTTTCGAGCATGACCAGTTGCCCCGGCGCCACATCCACGCCCTGCCGCCAGTTCTTGATCAACGGCACCTCCTGACCAAGCAGGGTGGACAGATGCGCGGCCACCGGCGCCAGCGAATGTTCTTCGCTGACCACGCCCTCCTTGGGGCGACCGAGGTGCGAGGCGACCATCACCGCAGCGCCTGCATCCAGGGCCTTCTTCAGGGTCGGCAGGGACGCGCGAATCCGCGCATCGGAGCTGACCTTGCCGTTGGCAATGGGTACGTTGAGGTCCTGACGAATCAGCACGCGCTTGGCAGCGAGATCCTGATCATTCATGCGCAGTATGGGCATGGTGTTCACGTTTTTCGGTTGGCCTGCTCGGCTTGCAGGACTTTGATCATGCTGGCGAGTTTCTCGAACAGATGCGGAATGCGCTGGTCGATATCGGCATTGGGCGGAGCAAACTCCAGCCGGTAGGCAATGGCCAGCTGGGTTTCAACCTGAGCCAGTGCGCCACGCGCCGCATCCACATAGGTCACCAGACCACCGCGCGTCATCCGCGCGGAGCCTTCAGCCAGCAGCGAAGGCACCGATGTCACCGTGCGCCGCAGATCCGCCGCCAGCCCGTTACGCTCGGTCGGCGGAAACTGATCGGTCAGACGGTAAACCGCCGTCACCAACTCCATCGCTTCCTTCCAGGCCGCGAAGTCGTGGTGACGACGTTTGTCGGTCATCGGATGCGGGTCTTAACCCGCAACGACGCGGGCCATCTCCAGGCACTTGTTGGAGTAACCCCATTCGTTGTCGTACCAGCTCACCACCTTGACGAAGGTTTCGTCGAGCTGGATGCCGGCATCCGCGTCAAACACCGAGGTGCAGACTTCGCCGCGGAAATCGGTCGCCACGACCTTGTCTTCGGTGTAGCCAAGCACACCGGCCAGAGCGCCTTCGCTCTGTGCCTTCATTTCGGCGCAGATCTCTTCGTAGCTGGCGTTGCTGCTCAGTTCCACGGTCAGATCAACCACCGAAACGTCGGAGGTCGGCACGCGGAAGGACATGCCGGTGAGCTTCTTGTTCAGCTCCGGAATCACCACACCCACGGCCTTGGCGGCGCCGGTGGACGAAGGAATGATGTTTTCCAGAATGCCGCGACCACCGCGCCAGTCCTTCTGGCTCGGGCCGTCGACCGTTTTCTGGGTCGCCGTGGCAGCATGCACGGTGGTCATCAGACCACGCTTGATGCCCCACTTGTCATGCAGCACCTTGGCCACCGGGGCCAGACAGTTGGTGGTGCAGGACGCATTGGAGATGATCGCTTCGCCCTTGTAGGTGTCGTGATTGACGCCGTAGACGAACATCGGCGTGCCGTCCTTGGACGGTGCCGACATGATGACCTTCTTGGCGCCGGCCTGCAGGTGCTTGCCTGCCGAGTCGGCATCCAGGAACAGACCGGTGGATTCGATCACCACCTCGGCGCCGATCTCATCCCACTTCAGCGCCGCCGGGTCACGCTCGGCCGTCAGACGGATGGTCTTGCCGTTGACGACCAGATGACCGCCTTCAACCGACACGTCGCCCTTGAAGCGGCCATGCACCGAGTCGTAGCTCAGCATGTAAGCCAGGTAGTCCGGCTCCAGCAGATCGTTGATACCGACGATCTCAATGTCGCCAAAGTTCTGCACCGCCGCGCGGAGCACATTGCGGCCGATGCGGCCGAAACCGTTAATCCCGACTTTTACTGTCATCTCTTCAATCCTTCGTATCGCGTATCGCCCGGCCTCAGCCGAGCAGGGATTCCATGCGGCTCACGACGTTATCCACCGTGAAACCGAAATGCTTGAACAGTTCACCCGCCGGGGCGGATTCGCCGTAGGTGGTCATGCCGACCACGTCGCCGTGATCACCGACCAGACGCCACCAGCTGTCCGGTACACCAGCCTCAATGGCCAGACGGGCTTTGACCGAAGGCGGGATAACGCTGTCGCGCCAGGCTTTGTCCTGGGCCATGAAACGATCCAGGCAGGGCACCGAAACCACCCGCACCGGCATGCCTTTTTCACCCAGCTGAGCCGCCGCTTTGACCGCCAGTTCCACTTCGGAGCCGGACGCCATAATCACGGCCTGCGGCGTCTCGCCGCCGTCAACCAGGGCATAACCACCGCGCTCGATGGCCGCCAGCTGGTCCGCCGTACGTTCGTTGGCCGGCACGTTCTGACGGGTCAGGGCCAGCGCGGTCGGGCCATTGCGACGCGCAATGGAATGCTGCCAGGCGGCAAAGGTTTCCACCGCATCACAGGGCCGCCAGGTTTCCAGATTGGGAATCAGGCGCAGGCTGGCCACATGCTCGATCGGCTGGTGGGTGGGGCCGTCCTCACCCAGACCAATCGAGTCGTGGGTGTAGACAAAGATACTGCCCTGATTCATCAGCGCGGCCATGCGCACGGCGTTGCGCGCGTAGTCGGAGAAGGTCAGGAATGTGCCGCCGTAAGGAATGAACCCGCCATGCAGGGCCAGACCGTTCATGATGGCCGACATGCCGAACTCACGCACGCCGTAGTAGATGTACTGCCCGGATACATCATCCGGGGTCACACCCTTGGCATCCTTGAACAGAGTCAGGTTGGAACCGGTCAGGTCAGCCGAACCACCGAGCAGCTCGGGCAGTTTGGGGCCAAGCACGTTCAGGGCCTGCAATGATGCCTTGCGGGTGGCAACGGTCTCGGCCGCATCCTGAATGCGCTGCAATTCGGCCGCGCAGGCGGCGTCAAAATCGTCCGGCAGTTCACCCGACATGCGACGACGGAATTCCGCAGCCAGTTCCGGATGAGCCTTGGCATAGCGATCGAACAGGCCCTGCCATTCCGACTGCGCCGCCGCACCACGCTCACGCGCATCCCAGCCGGTTTTGACGTCCGCCGGGATTTCAAACGGCGGATGCGGCCAGCCAATGTGCTGGCGGGTCGCCGCGATTTCGTCATCGCCCAGCGGTGCGCCGTGTGTCGACTCAGTGCCCTGCTTGTTGGGGCTGCCAAAGCCGATCAGCGTCTTGCACTGGATCAGGGTCGGGCGCTCGGCGTCTTCGCGGGCGCTCTGCAGGGCCAGCTTGACCTCTTCCGGGTTGTGCCCGTCGACGTTGCGGATCACCTGCCAGCCATAGGCTTCGAAGCGACCACCGGTGTCGTCGGCAAACCAGCCCGGCACTTCACCGTCGATGGAAATGTTGTTGTCATCGTAAAGCACGATGAGCTTGCCCAGCCCCAGCGTGCCGGCCAGCGAGCAGGCCTCGTGGCTGATGCCTTCCATCAGGCAACCGTCACCGGTGAACACATAGGTGTAGTGGTCAACGATGTTGAGCGCGTCACGGTTGAACTCGGCCGCCATCAGGCGCTCACCCAGGGCCATGCCCACGGCATTGGCCAGGCCCTGTCCCAGCGGGCCAGTGGTGGTTTCCACGCCCGGGGTGATGCCGAATTCCGGATGGCCCGGCGTCTTGGAGTTCATCTGCCGGAAATTTTTCAACTCTTCCATCGGCAGGTCATAGCCGCTCAGATGCAGCAAGGCATACAGCAGCATGGAACCGTGGCCATTGGAGACCACGAAGCGGTCGCGGTCAGGCCAGCTGGGATCGCTCGGATTGTGCTTGAGGTAGTCGTTCCACAACACCTCCGCCATATCGGCCATCCCCATCGGCATGCCGGGGTGTCCGGAGTTGGCTTTCTGCACCGCATCCATCGCCAATGCGCGAATTGCGTTGGCCAGAGTGGTTCTGGAAGTCATTGATTTCTCTGAGATTATGCCGCTGGCACGCGACAGAATGGGGGCGTATTGTCGCTGAAATCGGCGTTTTTCGGCAAGCTGACCGATGGGTTAGCTGCAGCCGCAGGCTCAAAACACGGGTCAGAGCGTGCTCAGGCACGCACCACGCGCTCGATTCAATCCGACCCTTTCAACTTGTCGGCAAACACCTGCTTGAGCTTGTCGACCTTGGGCAACGCCACCGCCTGAATATAAGGCTGACCAGGATTCAGCGCGGCGTAGTTCTGGTGGTAATCCTCAGCCGGGTGAAACTGCTTGAGCGGTTCCAGGGTGGTCACGATGGGGCTGGAAAACTTGCCCGCCGCATCCAGCTGGTCAATGTAGGCGCGCACCACCTGACGCTGCTCATCGTTGGCAAAGAACACGGCCGAACGGTACTGAGTGCCGCGGTCATTGCCCTGCCGATTGAGCTGGGTCGGATCATGAGCCACCGCAAAGAACACCTTGAGCAACTGGCCCAGCGAAGTCCGGGTCGAGTCGTAACGAATGCGCACCACCTCGGCATGCCCGGTCAGCCCGGTGCACACACTGCGGTAATCCGCCCGGCTGGGGTCCCCGCCGGCGTAGCCCGATTCAACCCGGATCACTCCCGCCACTTTGAGGTACACCGCCTCGACGCACCAGAAGCAACCGCCGGCCAGCACGATCTCCTGTTCACCCTCGGGCACTTGATCAAGCAACGGATCAGGAAACGCGTCGGCTGCGGTCAGCACATCTTTGGGAGGAAGTTCACACAACATGGTTTTGTACCGTTTGGCATGCAGTCGCCATAATGCACAACCCATAACAAATGCCAAGGTTCTGAATGAAAACGCTGGTCGTCGGCGGCGCAGGCTACATCGGCTCGCACATGACACGGCTGTTGCTTGATCAGGGGCACGAGGTGCGCGTGCTGGATGATCTGTCGACCGGTCATCGGGGCGCCATTCCTGCCGAACTGCTGATCGAGGGCAGCCTGCTGGACCCCTCTGCGCTGGACCTGGCACTGGAAACCTCGCAGGCCGACGTGGTGATCCATTTCGCCGCCAAGTCGATCATTCCGGAATCGCTGAGCAACCCGCAGCTGTATTACCAGACCAATCTGAGCGGCACCATGCAGTTGCTGGAGGCGATGCGCCGTCACCATTGCAGCCGCCTGATCTTCTCTTCAACCGCGGCAGTTTATGGCACCCCCGAAGTCGTGCCGATTGACGAATCCGCGCCAACCCGGCCGATCTCGCCGTATGGCCGCACCAAGCTATTCATGGAGCAGATGATCGCCGACTACGCGGCCGCCTATGGGCTGCGCACCATCAGCCTGCGTTACTTCAACGCCGCGGGGGCACATGCGTCAGGCCTGATCGGTGAGGCGCATGAGCCGGAAACCCATCTGATTCCGAATATTCTGCGCTCCATGGCGCAGGGCGATTTCACGCTGCAACTGTTCGGCACCGAGCACCCCACAGCGGACGGCACCTGCGTGCGCGACTACATCCATGTGCAGGATCTGGTCAGCGCCCATCTGCGCGCGGCCGAGCATCTTGCCAACCTGCCAGCCGGCCACAGTGATGTGTTCAACCTCGGGCTGGGGCACGGCTACAGCGTGCTTGAAGTGCTGGAGGCCGCGCAAGCTGTGGTCGGGCGCGAAATCCCACGCCAGATTCGCCCGGCGCGCGCCGGCGACCCGCCCACGCTGATCGCCAACCCGAGCCGCGCCAACCAGATTCTGGGCTGGCATTGCGAGCACAGCGACCTGAACACCATCCTGCGCAGCGCCTGGCGCTGGCATCAGGGGCCGGGCTTTACTTCCACTTGATGTTGCAGCCGACGCTGGGTTTCTGTTCGCCGCTGACCGCCTCACCGGCAATCAGCGCATCCAGCGCCGCACGGATATCACGCCCACTGACCGGCTCACCATTGCCCGGGCGTGAATCATCCAGCTGACCGCGGTACACACATTTCAGCCCGGCATCGAAGATGAAAAAATCCGGCGTGCATTCAGCGCCGTAGGCCCGCGCCACCTGCTGGCTCTGGTCGTACAAATAGGGAAATTCGTAGCCCAGCTGGCGGCCGATCTCGGCCATGCGCTCGGGGCCATCATCCGGGTAACTTTCGGCATCGTTGGCACTGATAGCAACCACACCGACGCCCGGGCCAGCGTAGTCCTGACCAAGCCTCACCAACTCCGCCTCGATGTGTTTGACATAAGGGCAGTGGTTGCAGATGAACATCACCAGCGTGGCCACTTCACCGCGGACCGACTCAAGACTGACATCCTGGCCAGATAGCGTATCCGGCAAGGTGAAATCAGGCGCTTGCGTGCCCAGAGGCATCATGCGCGAAGGGGTCAAAACCATGGCTTACAAGTTTCGCTCGGAACAGGTGCACAGTCTCGCGCGCTGCCTGTCACAGGTCAAAGGCTGAGCCTGTGGAGCGCCCCGGCAACCAAAAACACTTGCATTCATGGCCCGAGCGGGACATGATTATCTCTCTATCCGGATAAACAGATATAAGCGCATGTCCCAAGATTATCTCTTCACCTCCGAATCGGTGTCCGAGGGTCATCCCGACAAGGTTGCCGACCAGATTTCCGACGCGGTCCTGGACGCCATCCTCGATCAGGACAAGCACGCACGCGTAGCCTGCGAAACGCTGGTCAAGACTGGCGTGGCGATTGTGGCCGGCGAGATCACCACCTCAGCCTGGGTGGATCTGGAAGATCTGGTGCGCAAAGTCATCACCGACATCGGCTACACCTCATCTGACGTCGGCTTTGATGGCGCCACCTGTGCGGTGATGAACCTGATCGGCAAGCAGAGTGTGGACATTGCCCAGGGCGTGGACCGCTCGCGACCGGAAGATCAGGGCGCCGGTGACCAGGGCCTGATGTTCGGCTACGCCTGCAACGAAACCGACGCGCTGATGCCCGCACCGGTGCAGTTCGCCCATCGTCTGGTCGAACGCCAGAGCGAGGTGCGCAAATCCGGCGAACTGGCGTGGCTACGCCCCGACGCCAAATCTCAGGTCAGCCTGCGCTACCGCGACGGCAAGCCGGTTGGTATCGACGCGGTGGTGCTGTCGACCCAGCACAACCCGGACATCTCGCAATCGGATCTGCGCGAAGCGGTGATGGAGCTGATCATCAAGAAGGTGCTGCCGGCCGATCTGCTGAGCGGTGAAACCAAGTACCACATCAACCCGACTGGTCAGTTCATCATCGGCGGTCCGGTTGGCGACTGCGGCCTGACCGGGCGCAAGATCATCGTCGACACCTACGGTGGCATGGCCCGTCACGGTGGCGGTGCGTTCTCCGGCAAAGACCCCTCGAAAGTTGACCGCAGCGCCGCCTATGCCGGGCGCTATGTGGCCAAGAACATTGTCGCTGCGGGACTGGCCGACAAATGCGAGATTCAGGTCAGCTACGCCATCGGCGTGGCCGAGCCGACCTCCATCTCGGTGACCACTTTCGGCACCGGCAAGATTGCTGATGACCGCATCGAAACCCTGGTGCGCCAGCATTTCGACCTGCGTCCTTACGCCATCAGCCGCATGCTCGACCTGCTGCACCCGATGTACCAGGCCACCGCCGCCTACGGCCACTTTGGTCGCGAACCGGTGGAAATGACCTATGGCAACGACACCTTCATCGCCTTCCCCTGGGAGCGCACCGACAAGGCTGACGCCCTGCGCGCAGACGCCGGGCTGTAAAGCCCTGTCGCGACTCGCCAAACCAACGTATATCAACGGAGCCAGATATGAGCACTCCTGCTGAACAACTGAAAAACGATTACGTCGTCGCCGACATGAGCCAGGCCGACTTCGGACGTAAAGAAATCGCCATCGCCGAAACCGAAATGCCGGGCCTGATGGCGGTGCGTAAAGAATTCGCCGCCAGCCAGCCGCTGAAGGGCGCACGCATCGCCGGCTCGCTGCACATGACCATCCAGACCGCGGTGCTGATCGAGAGCCTCAAGGCGCTGGGCGCCGATGTGCGCTGGGCTTCGTGCAACATCTTCTCGACCCAGGATCACGCCGCTGCGGCCATCGCAGCCACCGGCACGCCGGTGTTTGCCTACAAGGGCGAGTCGCTGAGCGATTACTGGGAATACACCCACCGCATCATGCAGTGGGATGACGGCGGCGCGCCGAACATGATCCTGGATGACGGCGGCGACGCGACCCTGCTGCTGATCCTCGGCGCCAAAGCGGAAAAAGACGCCAGCGTGCTCGACAATCCGGAAAGCGAAGAAGAAGAGGCGCTGTTCGCGTCGATCAAGCAGCGTCTGAGCGACAACCCGGGCTTCTACTCGCGCACCCTGGCCAGCATTCAGGGCGTGACCGAAGAAACCACCACGGGTGTGGCCCGCCTGTACCAGATGCGCAATGACGGCGAGCTGCCGTTCCCGGCCATCAACGTCAACGATTCCGTCACCAAGTCCAAGTTCGACAACCTCTACGGCTGCCGTGAATCGCTGGTCGACGGCATCAAGCGCGCCACCGATGTGATGATTGCCGGCAAGATCGCCGTGGTCGCTGGCTATGGCGACGTCGGCAAGGGCTGCGCCCAGTCGCTGCGCGGCCTTGGCGCCACCGTGTGGGTGACCGAAATCGATCCGATCTGCGCCCTGCAAGCCGCCATGGAAGGCTTCCGCGTGGTGACCATGGATGATGCCGCCAGCCAGGCCGACATCTTCGTCACCGCCACCGGCAACTTCCACGTGATCACCCACGATCACATGAAAGCGATGAAGGATCAGGCCATCGTCTGCAACATCGGTCACTTCGACAACGAGATCGATTGCGCCAGCCTCAACCAGTACGAGTGGGAGAACATCAAGCCGCAGGTTGATCATGTGATCTTCCCCGATGGCAAACGCATCATCCTGCTCGCCGAAGGTCGTCTGGTGAACCTGGGCTGCGCCACCGGCCACCCCAGCTTCGTGATGTCCAACTCCTTCACCAATCAGGTGCTGGCCCAGATCGAGCTGTTCACCAAGGGTGATCAGTACGACAAGAACGTCTATGTGCTGCCCAAGCACCTGGACGAGAAGGTCGCCGAACTGCACCTGCAAAAACTCGGCGCCAAGCTGACCAAGCTGAGCGACAAGCAGGCCGGCTACATCGGCGTACCGGTGGCTGGCCCGTACAAGCCGGATCACTACCGCTACTGATCCGCTGCCGTAACGAGCCGCGCTCTTGCATCACAAGGGCGCGGCTTGCTGATGCGCAATGCATTCTTCCTACCTATATCGCCTCATGAAATACAGCTTCGAATTCTTCCCCCCGCGCACCGACAAAGGACGCGACAATCTGCGTCAGACCTGGCGCGAGCTGGCAGCCTTCGATCCGGAATATTTCTCGGTGACCTTTGGCGCAGGTGGCTCCACCCTGGAAGGCACGTTCGACACGGTCAAGGCGATCAGCGAGGACGGCCACAACGCCACCCCGCACATCAGCTGCATCTCGGCCACCCGTGAAGGGGTCAACACGCTGTTGCAGCGTTACCGCGACATCGGCGTCAAACGCCTGGTCGTACTGCGCGGCGACATCCCCTCGGGCATGCACTCGCCGGGTGAATTCCGCTACGCCAACGAGCTGGTCAGTTTCATCCGTGCCGAACACGGGGCGCATTTCCATATCTCGGTGGCGGGCTATCCGGAGGTTCACCCTCAGGCGCGCTCGGCTCAGACCGATCTCGACAACTTCGTACGCAAGGTCGAAGCCGGCGCCGATGTGGCCATCACCCAGTATTTTTTCAATGCCGACGGCTATTTCGACTTTGTCGAGCGTGCGCGTGGGGCGGGGGTCCGCATCCCCATCGTGCCGGGCATCATGCCAATCACCAATTACGCCCAGCTGGCGCGCTTTTCCGACGCCTGCGGCGCCGAGATTCCGCGCTGGTTGCGCCAGCAGCTTGCCGCGCTGGATGGCGACGACAACACGGACGCGCTGATCGAACTGGGCCACGCCGTCACCACCCGCCTGTGCCAGCAGCTGCGCTCGGGGGGAGTCGATGAGCTGCACTTTTACAGCTTGAACAAGGCCGAACCGACCGTCCGGATTCTGAACGCGCTAGGCTAAGCGCAACAGACCAGGTACGCGTGTAGCTGTTTGGAAAACCGTCAGAGGCCTGGACGGCCGATGACAAGCGGTACATGGATGTACTTGAGCGCGTTTTGCAAACGGATACACACGCCCCGCCCACCGCTTCCGTTTATCATGCCAGCTTCCTAACACGCTGACTTCGCCATGAGCCCGCAGGCCTTCATTCTGCTCTACGGCCTTCCCTTCCTGGCCCTGTTTTTCGCCCGGGATCGCCTGCATA
>JASBUL010000003.1 GCA_030147945.1 Oceanococcus sp.
GGCATTTCCATGCGTTCGGACAGCTCTTCCGGGGTCGCTTCGCGGCCCATCTCCTGCAGCATCTGGCGGCTGATGCGGTTGAGCTTGTTGATGGTCTCGATCATGTGCACCGGAATACGGATGGTGCGTGCCTGGTCAGCGATCGAGCGGGTGATGGCCTGACGAATCCACCAGGTGGCGTAGGTCGAGAACTTGAAGCCACGACGGAATTCGAACTTGTCGACGGCCTTCATCAGGCCGATGTTGCCTTCCTGGATCAGGTCGAGGAACTGCAGGCCACGGTTGGTGTACTTCTTGGCAATGGAAATCACCAGGCGCAGGTTGGCCTCGACCATTTCCTTCTTGGCCCGGCGGGCCTTGGCCTCGCCGATCGACATGCGCCGGTGAATCTCCTTGATCTCGGAGGTTGGCAGCAGCGTATCGCTCTCGATCTGCAGCATGCGGCCCTGCAGGTCGAGCAGTTCGTCCTGGTGCTGGCCGATGCGCGAAGAGTATTTGCGCTTGGCGCGAATCAGCTTCTCGATCCAGGCTGCATTGGTCGCGTTCTTGGGGAACTGCTTGATGAAATCGGCGCGCGCCATGCCAGCGTCGCGCACGATGATGCGCATCATGTCGCGCTCGATCTCGCGGATCGCGGCAACCTGATTGCGGATGTTGTCGGTGATCTCGTCAGTGACCTTGGGCGGCAGTTTGAGGCTCATGAACACCGGCACCAGAGCGGCCTGGGCCGCTTTGGTTTCCTTGTGCTGGTAGCCCTTCTTCTCCAGCTTGTCCATGAACACATCGAACAGCGCCTGCAACTTGGCAAAGGCTTCCTCGACCTCTTCCGGGTCGGGGCCAGTGTCAGCCGGCGGTTCGATGTCTTCGTCGGAGTTTTCGGCTTCTTCGGCAGCAGCCAGCGCGCTGGCGGAGCCCGGGCCGGTCAGCGGGTCACCGGTTTCTGGGTCAACGAAACCGACGATCAAATCAGTGATGCGGCGTTCGCCTTCCTTGTAGGCGGCGAAATGCTCGAGCAGGATGGCCACGGTTTCAGGGTGCGCGATGAGCGCCTGCATGGCTTCGGCCAGGCCTTCCTCGATGCGCTTGGCGATGCGGATTTCACCTTCGCGGTCGAGCAGTTCCACGCTGCCCATCTCGCGCATGTACATGCGCACGGGATCGGTGGTGCGGCCGAATTCGGCATCCAGCGCGGCCAGTGTGGCGACCGCTTCTTCGGTTTCTTCGTCGTCGTCATCGATGTCCGCGGCGGCGGCATCGGACAGCAGCATTTCTTCCTCGTCCGGTGCTTCTTCGTGCACCTGGATACCGAGGTTGTTGAGCTGCGAGATGATTTCTTCGATCTGCTCCGGATCGACGAAATCGTCCGGCAAGTGGTCATTGACCTCGGCATACGTCAGGTAGCCGCGTTCCTTGCCTTGGGCAATCAGAAGCTTAAGCTTTGATTGTTTTTCTACACTCATGGAGTCTGGGGTTCCCGCTGGGAGAGCGGCGCTGAAGGTGCAGCGCGCGCACTGAGGCAAAATAAAACTACAATTATACCAAAAGTGGGCATTTCATCCCACTGTTGCGGCGTGCGTGCAAGCTGCGCGCCGGGGTGTTCGAATGGGCTTTCATCGCCCTACTGTGATGGTTTTTCACGCTTTTGGTTCAAAGCTTTAAGGCGCGCTTTGCCGTCTTCGTCGAGTCGTCCATGACGCGCAGCGTCGAGCAACAGTTCCAATTCGCTCTTGCGCGACTCGCGGCGCAACTTCTCGCAGGTGGCCACGAACTCGATAATCGCCGGTTCTTCGTCAATTTCCGGGTCGACCAGCGACAACCGTTCCAGAATCTCGTGCTCGGCGCGACCGGCGTAACTGTTGATCAGGGCGGCACAGTGCATGTGGGGGTGCTCGTGCACGCGGTCAAGCAATTCGCTGAGCAGTGCAGCGCCGGCGACGCTGCTGGCGGCCAGGCCTTCAACATCGCTGAAGGCTTCGGCGCAGCGCGGGTAGGTCAGCAGCAGGGCGATGGCCCGGCGCACCGGTGTCATGCGCTGCGGGGCCTGAATCTGCCGGCGCTGCACCTCGCGCTCGGGCGCTGGGCCGACCAGCTCATTCACGGCTTTGCCGTTGAGGCCGGCGCGTTGTTCCAGCGATTGCATCATCAGGGCACGAAAGGCCGGTGCATCGATGGGCGCCAGCACCTTCTTGGCTTCGTTGAGCAGGGCTGCGCGGCCTTCGGCGCTGCTCAGGTCGAGGCGCGCTTCGAGTCGTTCCAGCAGGCGCTGTGACAGCGGGGTGGCGTCGTTGAGGCGTTGCTGGAAGCCTTCGGCGCCGTCGCGGTGCAGCAGGCTGTCGGGATCTTCGCCGTCAGGCAGGAACAAAAAGCGGATGTCCATGCCGTCGGTCAGCACCGACAGGCACACATCCAGGGCCCGGTCGGCTGCGCGCAGGCCGGCCGCATCACCGTCGAAGCAGAACACGATGCGCGGGCTTTGTCGGCTGAGCAGGCGCAGGTGATCGCTGCTGGTTGCCGTGCCCAGGGTTGCAACAGCCTGGGTGAAGCCGAACTGGGCCAGGGCGATGACATCCATGTAGCCTTCGACCACGATGACCTGATCCAGGCTGGCGTTGGCCTGCTTGGCTTCGTACAGACCGTAGGCCATGGCGCCCTTGTGGAACACCGGTGTTTCGGGTGAATTCAGGTACTTGGCCGGGTCATCGTCGAGGGTGCGGCCGCCAAATGCGACCACGCGACCGCGCGGGTCGCGAATGGGGAACATCAGGCGGTTACGGAAACGGTCATAGACCTTGCCGTCATCCTTGCGCACCACCAGTCCGGCGTTGTCGGCATCGTCCAGCGGGCTCAGCTTGGCGCTGAGAAAGTCCCAGCCGGGCGGTGCAAAACCGAGCTCGAAACGTTGGATCATGTCGGCGCTGACGCCGCGCTTTTCCAGGTAGCGCATGGCCTCGCTGTCGGCGGTCAGTTGTTCACGGAAGCGCGCGTGGGCGCGGTCCAGTATGGCGTACAGGGCCTTGTTGCGGGCGGCGCCGGCGTCGCCACCCTGGCGTGGTACTTCGACTCCGGCCATGCCGGCCAGCACCTCGACCGCGGCAGGGAAGTCGAGGCGGTCGAAATCCATCACGAAACGCAGGGCATGGCCATGCGCGCCGCAACCGAAGCAGTGATAAAACTGCTTGTGCGGCACCACGTGGAAGGAGGGGGTTTTTTCGTTGTGGAAAGGGCAGCAGCCCTTCCATTCACGACCCGCGCGCTTGAGATCAACGCGCGGACGGATCACTTCAACAATGTCGGTCCGGGCCAGGAGATCGTCGATGAAATCCTGAGGAATCAACCCGTTAGCTGGTCAGTCTGGCCTTGACCAACTGACTGACCTTGCCCATGTCGGCCTGGCCAGCCGCGCGCGGCTTGATCAGTCCCATGACCTTGCCCATATCCTGAGGGCCGGCAGCGCTAGCCTCAGCAATGCAGCTGTCGACCAGTGCGGCGAGTTCGTCATCGCTCAACTGGGCTGGCAGATAAACTTCCAGCAGTGCGGCTTCAGCGACTTCTTTCTCGGCCAGCTCAGGGCGACCGCCATCGTCATACTGCTTGGCGGCATCGCGTCGCTGTTTGATCAGCTTTTCGACCAGGCTCAATACATCGCCGTCCGCCAGCTCGACGCGTTCATCAACTTCGCGTTGCTTGATCGCCGCCGAGAGCATGCGCAGGGTCGCGAGCTTGTCCTGCTCGCGGGCCCGCATGGCGGTTTTGATGTCGTCCTGAATCCGGGCGCGCAGACTCATCGCGCGCCTCAGTACATGCGCTGGCGGCGCGTGATCTCGCGGGACAGTTTCTTGGCGTGGCGCTTGACCGCAGCGGCGCGTTTGCGCTTGCGTTCCTGGCTCGGCTTTTCAAAAAATTCTTTGCGACGGACGTCGGTCAGAACACCGGCTTTTTCGCAGGAACGCTTGAAACGACGCAGGGCCACTTCAAACGGCTCGTTTTCCTTGACTTTTACGCTTGGCATGCAGGCTTCAACTAATCGGATAGAAATTCCGCCGGACACACTGGCGGAAAAAGGGCGCAGATTTTACGCAGCATCGGCGCCGAACACAACCATGCCTGCAATCTGCCAAAATGCGCCCTGTTTTTGACTGGGCAAACAGTTTGGCTGACGCGCGCAACGCACTGGTGCTGGGCATCGAATCGTCGTGTGACGAAACAGCGGTGGCTTTGTACCACACCACCGACGGATTGCTCGGCGAGGCTTTGCACAGCCAGATCGATTTGCATGCCGCTTACGGTGGTGTGGTTCCCGAGCTGGCGTCACGCGATCACTTGCGACGTCTGCCCGGGCTGCTGACCGAATTATCGCACAAGACGGGGCGTACGCTGACAGACGTGGATGCGGTGGCCTACACCGCCGGGCCAGGTTTGGTCGGTGCGCTGCTGGCTGGCGCATCACTGGCGGCCGGACTGGCCCAGGGTGCGGATCTGCCCTTGATCCCGGTGCACCATATGGAGGGGCATCTGCTGGCGCCGATGCTGTCCGAGCCGGAACTGGATTTTCCATTTGTTGCCCTGCTGGTTTCGGGCGGTCACACCATGCTGGTGGCCTGCCATGCGCTGGGGCGCTATGAGTTACTCGGCCAAAGCCTTGATGATGCGGCGGGTGAGGCGTTCGACAAGACCGCCCAGCTGCTTGGTCTGGATTATCCGGGCGGCCCGGCCCTGGCGCGCCTGGCTGCGCAGGGTGCGCCGGGGCGCTTCACATTGCCGCGACCGCTGACCCGACAGCGTGGCCTGGATTTCAGTTTCAGCGGTCTCAAAACGGCCGTGGCCAACCAGCTGGCCAAAGTGTCGGATGTGCAGGATCACCCGGATCTGGCGGCGGATTTCGAGCTGGCGGTGGTCGAGACCCTGAGCACCAAATGCCGCTGGGCGCTTGAAGCCACAGGCATGTCGCGGCTGCTGATCGCCGGTGGGGTGGCAGCCAACGCCCGCCTGCGCGCCGCGCTGCAGGCCTTGTGCGAGGCGCAGGGGGCGCAATTTTTCGTGCCCTCGGCGGCGCTGTGCACTGACAACGCTTCAATGATTGCCCATGTTGGCGCCCTGCGGCTGGCCGATGCGCAGCGCAGTGGCGCGCCGGTCAGGGCGCGCTGGCCGCTGAGTGAACTCAGTGCGCCGCGCGGGGCTGCGCATGCGTGATCAGGTCTTTATCGACGGTTTGCAGGGTGACACCTGCATCGGCGTCTATGACTGGGAGCGCCAGCTGCGTCAGCGGGTGGTGCTGGACATGGTGCTGTTCACCACGCTGGATGCAGCGGGGCGCAGCGATGATCTGCGCCAGACGGTCGACTACAAAAGTGTTTCCGATCGTGTGCTGGATTTTGTTGGCAGTGCCCGATTCGAATTGATCGAGTCGTTGGCCGAAGCGCTGAGCCGCATTCTGCTCAGCGAATTTTCGATTGATGCGGTGACCTTGCGCATAAGCAAACCCGGCGCCGTGCCCGACGCTGCCAATGTGGGCGTCAGTATTCACCGCGAACGCACCAGCGAGCAGGCTGGCTAAACGAGTCTCATATGGATGCATTGCATGCTGTGCTGCTGGGCCTGATTCAGGGCCTGACCGAATTTCTGCCGATTTCCAGCTCCGGTCATCTGGTGCTCACGCCCTTGTTCATGGGCTGGGAGGCGCACTCGCTGGCGTTTGATGTGGCGGTGCATTTCGGCACGCTGGTCGCGGTCGTGGCCTATTTCCGGCGTGATCTGATGGCCCTGGTGCCGGCGGCGTTTGAGCCGCTGACCGGGCGCGGCTGGAGCCCGCATGCGCGGATGGCCTGGGGGCTGGTGGTCGCGACAATTCCGGCCAGTCTGGTGGGCATGCTGATCCGGGTGGTGTTCGAGGCCGAGATCGACAGCCCGATCATCGTCGCCATCAATCTGATCGTGTTCGCTCTGCTGCTGTGGTGGGCTGATACCCGCCTGCGCGGCGAGCGCAGCGAAATGCAGCTCGGCTGGGGCCAGTACTTTCTGCTTGGCTGCGCCCAGGCCCTGGCCCTGATTCCGGGTACCTCTCGCTCTGGTGTAACCATGACCGCGGGTATGGCGATGGGGCTGAGCCGGGTTGCCTCAGCGCGCGTATCGTTTCTGATGGCGGTGCCGGTGATCGCGCTGGCTGCCGCCTATGAGCTGCTTGCCTTGCTGCTCTCGGATGCACCGGCGCCGTGGCTGGAGATCGCCATCGGCACCTCGGTGGCGTTTGTCAGCGGTCTGGCCTGCATCCATTTCCTGCTGCGTCTGCTGCAGAGCTACGGCTTCATGCCATTCGTGATCTACCGCTTGATCCTGGGCGGCGTGATCCTGGTCCTATTCTGGTAATTCGGCGCGTTTGAAGCGGGCCAGGCGTTCGACCCGGGCCTGGCGCAGTGCTTTGCCCAGGGCGGCGCCTTGCAGGCCCTGTTCGATCAGTGTGGCGGGGGAGACCTCGCCGAGCGCGGCAAAGGCGTGACGCAGGTAATCGGCCTGCGGGTAGTGCGCCTGTTCAAAGCCGGTGCGCCCGCGTGCGTCGGCCAGACAGGCGTTGACAAACATCTCGACCCGTTCCGGGCGACGTAGCGCGTCGAGCTGCTCGAACAGCTTGAGCAGCGTTTCAGGGCGCAGTTCGCGCGCCTGATGACACAGCAGGTGCAGCTTGGTGACAGCGGTGGCGCTTTGTTCCAGCGCCTTGGGCACGCGCAGGCGCTGGCAAAAGGCTTTGACCAGCGGCACCCCGCGGTGTTCGTGTCCGCGATGGCTGGGCAGCACGTCGGCAGGGGTGATGCCCTTGCCGAAATCGTGACAGACCACGGCAAAGCGGGTGGCCAGATCGTTGCTGATGTGGGCGCTCTGCTCGATCGCCAGCATGGCGTGAATGCCGCTGTCGACTTCCGGGTGATACCTGGCGTTCTGCGGCACGCCGTAAAGGCGGTCGAGCTCGGGGAACAGCACGGCCAGCGCGCCGATCCGGCGCAGCAGGCGAAAATACTCGGCCGGGTGTGCGCTCATCAGCGCTTTTTCGGTTTCTCGCCAGATGCGTTCGGCGACCAGATGCTGCAGTTCTCCGCTGGCCACGATCTCGCGCAGCAGGGCTTCGGTGGCCGTCTCCAGCTCGAAGCCCTGGGCGTGAAAGCGGGCCCGGAAGCGGGCCACCCGCAGGACTCTGAGCGGGTCCTCCACGAAGTGCGCAGAAACCGCGCGCAGCTGCCGCTTGTCCAGATCTTCGCGCCCGCCCCAGGGGTCGATCAGGCTGCCGTCGGCCGCCTGGGCGATGGCATTGATGCTGAGGTCACGGCGCTGCAGGTCCTGCTCCAGCGTGACATCCGGGCTGGTGTGGAACTCGAAGCCGGCATAGCCATGGCCCGATTTGCGTTCGGTGCGAGCCAGGGCATATTCCTCACCGCTGTGGGGATGCAGGAAAACCGGAAAGTCCTTGCCCACCGGGCGAAAACCGGCCTCCAGCATGGCCTGGGGTGTGGCTCCGGTGACCACCCAGTCGCGCTCATGCACCGGCAGGCCGAGCAGCGCATCGCGCACCGCGCCGCCAACCAGATACACCTCGCCCGGAATGTGCAGCGTGGGCGTGCTCACTCGCTGGGTTGGGCGTCGCTGATCCAGCTGACGCCTTGCATCTGCGAGGCCACGATGGCGTCGTGAACCGCGCGGATCGCCTGCATGCGAGGGAAGGTGCGACGCCAGGCCAGGGTGATGCGCCGGGTCGGCGGCGTGCCGGCGAACGGTCGGGTGGTCAGCAGCTGACCGTGATCCGTGTCGGGGTTAACCGTGGCTTGCGGCAGCACTGTGATGCCCAGACCGCTGGCCACCATGTGGCGGATGGTCTCCAGGCTGCCGCCGGCCAGCGGCTCCTCATCATCGGTGACTTTGGCGCAGTCCGGGCAGCTTTCTATGACCTGATCACGGAAGCAATGGCCGGGGCCGAGCAGCAGCAGGTTTTCGTCGGCCAGTTCGCTGGTGCCTATGCTGGCACGCTCGGCCCACGGGTGTTGCGGCGGCATGGCCACCACGAAGGCTTCATCGTAGAGCGCCCAGGTGCTCACGCCGGCCGGTGAAAACGGTTCCGCGACGATAATCAGATCGAGTTCGTTGCGGCTCAGCATGGCGCTGAGCACGCTGGTGTAGTTCTCTTCGATGGCCAGCGGCATATTGGGTGCGACCTGCTTGAGCGCCGGGATCAGACGCGGCAGCAGATATGGCCCCACGGTGTAGATCGCGCCCAGGCGCAGGCGCCCGCTGAGTTCATCCTGGCCTTCGCTGGCGATGGATTCCAGCAACTGTGCCTCGGCCAGCACGCGGCGTGCCTGCTCAATGATGCGCTCGCCGATCGGGGTCGGTTTGACCTTGCCACGCTGGCGTTCGAACACGGTGACCCCGAGCTGGTCCTCGAACTTGCGCAGGGCTACGGACAGGGTCGGCTGACTGACAAAGCTGCGTTCTGCGGCGCGGCCAAAATGGCGTTCCTTGTCCAGCGCGATGATGTAGCGCAGTTCGGTGAGGGTCATGGGGCGGTACTCCCGAGCCAGTCCTGTGGTTTCAGGTAGACAGCATAGAGCGTTGCCTCGGGGCTGCCCGGCTGTGGTTGCCAGGCATAGTCCCAGCGCACCAGCGGCGGCAGCGACATGAGGATGGATTCGGTGCGGCCGCCCGACTGCAGGCCGAACAGGGTGCCGCGGTCGTGGATCAGGTTGAATTCGACATAGCGCCCACGCCGGTAGAGCTGAAAGTCGCGCTGCGCGGCGCTCCATGGTGTGTGCTTGCGTGCGGCCAGAATCGGTCGATAGGCGCGAATGAACATCTCGCCAACGCGGCGCGTCAGGGCGAAGGCTTGCTCAAAACCGCCGGCGCTGAAGTCGTCGTAGAACAAGCCGCCAACACCGCGGGTTTCGCCCCGGTGCTTGAGATAGAAATACTCATCGCAGTGCGCCTTGAAAGCGGGATACAGCTCATCGCCCACGGCTTCGCGGGCGCAGCTGTGCCAGTGCACCACATCCGCGTGGACCGGGTAGTACGGGGTCAGGTCGAAGCCGCCGCCAAACCACCAGATATCGCCGGCCTGAAAAAATCGCACATTCATGTGCGTGGTCGGCACATGCGGGTTGCGTGGATGAATGACCAGCGATACGCCGGTGGCGACGAAATCACGCCCGGCCAGTTCGGGATGGCGCTGGCTCGCTGCGGCGGGCAGGTTGCGCCCGTGAATCAGCGAAAAATTGACCCCGCCGCGCTCGATCACCTCGCCCTCGGCGAGTACACGGGTCAGCCCGCCGCCGCCTTCGGCGCGTTGCCATTCGTCGCTGGCAAAGCGTGTCGACGAGGTTTCCTCGTCTTCCAGCTGACTGCAGATATCGGCCTGCAGGGCGCGCAGAAAGGATTCGACCGCGGCCAGGCGCTGGTCTGGGGTCATGCTCGGATCACCTTGCCGGAATACGGGTCCATGATACGGCTCGGGCCATGGCCTTGCCCGAGTGGGGCGTTGAGCACGAAGTCGAGACCCGGGCCGAGCTGATGGCGCAGCTGGCGAATGCTTGTCGGCGTCGGCCGGCCGTGCCGGTTGGCGCTGGTCGAGACAATGGCGCCGCCGAAGCTCTCACACAGCGCGCGCACCGGCGGGTGCGCGCTGATGCGAACGGCCAGTGTGTCATGACGACCGCGCAGCAGCGTGCTGACTTCATCACGTGCTGGCAGCAGGAAAGTGGCGTGGCCGGGCCAGTGTGCGGCGGCGATCTCCGGTGGTTCGCTCACCTTAAGCCACGGCGCGAGCTGGGCCCAGTTCGCCGCAATCAGGATCAGGCCTTTCTGCCAGGGGCGCTGTTTGAGGTTGAGCAGACGCGCCAGGGCCTGGTCATTGGCGGGGTCGCAACCCAGGCCCCACACCGCTTCGGTCGGGTATGCCACGAGGCCGCCGGTGCGCAGTGCGCGGGCAGCCCTGAAAGTTTGCCAATCGCCGGTCGGTGTGGCCACAACGCTTACTTTATGCCTAGTGCGCGCGCCGTGAGGCCGCGAATACGGGAGTGCTCATTGCCGGATGCTGCTGTGCTGGAGCCCTGTCGGCAGCCTATTTGGCCGCCGCTTTGGATTTCTTGGCTGCAGATTTTGCCGGGGCTTTTTTCTTTGCGCCACCGCGTTTTTTCTTCTCCGGCGCTTTGGCCAGCAGTTCGCGGCAGGCGCTGAGGTCGAGATCATCGACTTCAACATCCTTGGGAATGCGCGCGTTCTTCTCGCCATCGGTGATGTAAGGCCCCCAGCGTCCCTTGAGGATCTGGATGCCTTCCTCGGCGTACACCCGAATGATCTTTTCCTTGTCGGCCTTGATCTTGGCCTCGATCAGTTCGTGTGCGCGTTCCTCGCCGATGGTGTACGGATCGTCTTCCTTGAGCGAGACGAATTTGTCTTTCTTCTCGTCCGGATCGCGATAGCGCAGATACGGACCGAACCGCCCGATGTTGGCGCTGATCTTGTGGCCGCTGGGCATGGTGCCGACTTCACGTGGCAGCTTGAACAGCTCCAGTGCTTCATCGAGCGTGATCTTGTCCATGCTCTGGCCGGGGCGCAGGCCGGCGAACTTGGGCTTGTCCTCATCCTCGCGGGTGCCGATCTGCACGAACGGGCCGAAGCGTCCCAGGCGCACCGAGACCGGCTTGCCGGAGACCGGATCGGTGCCGATCACACGGGCGGCAGCGACTTCCTCGCGCGGGATGTCGGCTTTTTCTTCCACCGTTTTGGAGAACGGGTCCCAGAATTCGTTGAGCAGCGAAATCCAGTCGCGCTCACCGCGCGATACCGCATCCAGCTCATCTTCCAGATTGGCGGTGAATTTGTAATCGACGTAGCGCTCGAAATGCTGGGTCAGGAAGCGGTTCACGATCTTGCCCACATCGGTGGGCTTGAAGCGCTTGTTGTCGAGGATCACGTATTCGCGATTGAGCAGCGTCGAAATGATGCTGGCATAGGTCGACGGACGACCGATGTCGAATTCTTCCAGGGTCTTGACCAGCGAGGCTTCCGAGTAGCGCGGCGGCGGCTCGGTAAAGTGCTGGGTGCTGAGAATCTCGCTCAGGTCGATGCGCTCGCCTTCCTTGAGCTCGGGCAGCTTGGTGTCCTTGTCGTCGTCATCGGCATCGTCGCGACCTTCCAGATAGACCGCGATGAAGCCGGGCTCGACCAGGGTGGAGCCGGTGGCGCGGAACACCCCAACGTCGCCCGCAGCCAGGTTGGCGCCGACCATGTCGTACACCGCGTGCATCATCTGCGAGGCCACGGCGCGCTGCCAGATCAGGCGGTACAGCTTGGCCTGGTCGGGCGTCAGTTGGCTGGCGACCTGGTCAGGATGGCGTGCGGCCGAGGTCGGGCGAATCGCCTCGTGCGCCTCCTGAGCATTCTTGGACTTTGATTTGTAGCGGCGCGGCTCGTCAGGCAGGGCCTTGTCGCCGAACTGTTTGCCGATCAGCTCACGGATGTCGGCAATCGCATCGTTGGACAGATTGACCGAGTCGGTACGCATGTAGCTGATCAGGCCAACCCGCTCGCCATCGATCTGGATGCCACCCTCGTAGAGCTGCTGCGCGGTCTGCATGGTGCGCTTGGCGGAAAAGCCCAGCTTGCGCGCGGCTTCCTGCTGCAGGGTGGAGGTGGTGAACGGCGGCGCCGGGTTGCGGCGGCGCTGCTTGCGCTCGACATCGCGAACGCTCAGGGCACCGTTGGCCGCGCTGAGCAGGCGGTCGCGCGCGCTGCGTGCGGTCTCGCCATCGGTGATGGTGAACTGCTCGACCTTGTCGCCATCCAGCTGACTCAGCTTGGCTTCAAAGGTCTGTTGTGCCTTGCTCAGCTCGGCGATGATCTTCCAGTACTCACGCGGTACGAACGCATCGATTTCCTGCTCGCGCTCGACGATCAAGCGCAGCGCCGGGCTCTGCACGCGACCTGCCGAAAGCCCGCGCTGCACCTTGCGCCACAGTAGCGGCGAGAGGTTGAAGCCGACCAGATAGTCGAGTGCGCGGCGGGCCTGCTGGGCATCAACCAGATCGGACGACACATCACGCGGGTGGGCCACGGCATCCTGCACGGCCGATTTGGTGATCTCGTGAAAGACCACGCGTTTGACCGATTTGTTGTCGAGTAAGCCGCGCTCACGCAACAGTTCCAGCAGATGCCAGGAGATCGCTTCGCCTTCGCGATCAGGGTCAGTTGCGAGCAGCAGCTGGTCTGCCTTTTTCAGCGTGTCGGAGATCTTGCGCACATGCTTTTCGTTGCGCTCGATGACCTCGTAGCGCATCGCAAAGTCGTGGCTGGGATCAACCGCGCCTTCTTTGGGCACCAGATCGCGGACATGTCCGTAGGACGCCAGAACCTCGTAATCCGGTCCCAGGTATTTCTTGATGGTGGTCGCCTTGGCCGGCGACTCGACGATGACAAGATTGCGGCTCATGCCGGGTTGGGCTGCTCGTAAGAATGGGCTGAAGGGGCGCAACTTGAACAAAGCCGCCCGGACAAGTCAAATCTTTTCGTCGCCGCATCGGCCCGTCGATGAGTGCGCTCGCGACTGCGCAACAGGCCGCTTTGGCCGCTTGGTGAGGCTGTGCGTGTGGCCTGCGAGCAGGCTCAGTGCATCCACTGGCCCTGTGGGTCGTAGACCAGGTCTTCCATGCGCTGGAAGGCGTCTTCCTCGCCGGGCTGGGCGAACAAAACCATCAGAATGACCCACTTGGCCTGATCTTCGCCGATGTCCTCGTCGTTGAGTGCAAGCAGGCGGTCGATGACGGTTTCGCGAGCTTCGGCGCTGAGGATGCCCAGGCGTTCCACATGCAACAGAAAACCGCGACAGTCGGTGTTCAGGCGCAGCATTTCCGAATCGGCAAACACGCGAATCGAATCCTGGGCCGTGAAGTGGCTGCGCTCGCGGTGCTCTTCCAGATCGGCCAGCCAGTCAAAGGCGTGCTCGATTTCCTCGCGCGGGAAGCCAGCGGCTTCCAGCTCGGTTTCCAGCGTGGTCTGGTCGGTGACCGGTTCGAGGTCATCGTCGAAGTAGTTTTCGAACAGATACAGCAGAACGTCGAGTATGGATTCTTTGGGTTGCATTCAGGGCCGGCATTTCTGGTAACCGCCGCCGGGCGCCATAGCGACGTCACCGCGCAGTTCCAGGATTAGCAGCATGGAGGAAACGGCGTCCACGGCCAGGCCAGTGTGTTCGACCAGCTCATCAATGCTTCGTGGTGCATTGTCGAGGTGCTTCAGCAAGTGCTGATAGTCCTTGTCGTGAACATCAGGTGGGGTCTCGCGAGGCGAACTCGACGGGACCTTGCCGACATTATCCAACAATGGGCCCAATTCTTCCAGGATGTCGTCAGCGGTTTCGACCAGTTTGGCGCCCTCGCGGATCAGCCGATGGCAGCCGCGCGCCAGCGGGTTGTCGACCGAGCCTGGCATGGCGAAGACCTCGCGGCCGAGCTCGCCAGCCAGCCGCGCGGTGATCAGGGAGCCGCTGCGCAGGGCCGCCTCGATCACTAGGGTGCCCAGGCTGAGCGCGGCGATCAGGCGATTGCGCCGTGGGAAATGATCGCGCCGCGCCGGGGTGCCAGGGGGGAACTCGCTGATCAGCAAACCCTGTTCCTGGATGCGTGAGGCCAGCGCCTGATGACTTTGCGGATAGACCCGGTCCAGACCGGTCCCGGTCACGGCCACGGTGATGCCATCGGCCTCCAGTGCGCCCTGGTGAGCTGCGGCGTCCACGCCCAGTGCGAGACCGCTGGTGATGCCGAGGCCACGGGCTGCCAGATGGCGGGCGAACTGGCGCGCGTGGCGCAGCCCTGCGGGTGTGGGATTGCGGCTGCCGACCATGGCTAGCTGCGGCACATTCATCAGATCCGTATCGCCAGCACAGAACAGGGCGGGCGGCGCATCGCTCAGGTCGCGCAGCCGGGCCGGGTAGGCGCTGTCACTGTCGAGCAGCAGCTGGTGGCCTGGTTGGGCCAGCCAAGCTTGCGCGTGTTGCACGGCGGGTGGGGTGGTTGCGTGCCAGTAATCCCGGGTTTGTGCGGTGACGCGCAAGCTGTCCAAGATGTGGTGGGGCGCAGCGAGTATGGACGGTGCGTCACCGAGGTGCTCGCGCAGTTTGCGCAGCGTCGCCGGGCCGATGCCCGGCGCGGTCAGTAGCCTGAGCCAGGCCTCGAGATCCTGTCGTTCAGCTGCCCGGGACAGGGTTGACGACCTTGTCCAGCACGTGAATGGCGCGGGTGGCGCGCATGATCAGACCGTAGCTGAGCTGTTCGTAGGTCAAAAAGACCATCAGGTGGCCGGCATCGACGTCGGGCAGCTGAATCTTGGGCGCCAGGCCCGAGCGCTTGGGATCGCGAATTTTCTCGCCAGCCTGCAGAACGCGCAGCACGTGGCCGGCTTCGATGCCGTGGTTGCTGCCGCGATTGAGCGTCACGATCTGATACTGACCAATCTGGCTGACACCGTCGTACACGGCGATGATGCGGCCTTCAACATCGGTGTCCGGGGCGTGTGGATAGAAATCGGTGCGGAAGTCGCTGTAGGCCTGCGGCATCAGACGATCCAGTTCACGCACTTCCAGATTGCTGTCGCTCAGGCGCGCATGCGAGACCGGGTCGAAACGCAGGATGTCCGCGGTGGCGACCGGGATGGCTTCGTACCCCAGCAGCTTGCCGTTGTCGGGGTCGCGGTAGACCTGCCCCTTGCGCACCACGGCGTACTGGTATCCGTTGGCTTCATCGGCGTGGCGCACGTAGGCATCCGCTTCATCACTGCCAAGCAGACGGTTGTCACCAAAGGCCACGATGTGCGGTGCATCTTCGTAGGTGTCGGCATCGATCACGCGCGGGCCTTTGAGAAAGGCCAGGATTTCGTCCAGCGGGATCGTCGGGATGGCCGCTTCCAGCGGAGTGCTGCGAATCTGCGGGCGGACGCGCACCAGATTGCGCGGCTCCGGAGGCTCGCGCTGCAGGCGCGGGCGACCATCCACCCAGACCAGATAGAGCACTTCGCCGGGGAAGATCAGGTGCGGGTTTTCAACCTGCGGGTTGGCGTTCCACAACTCCGGCCACAGCCACGGGTCGCGCAGAAAATATTCGGCGATGTCCCACAGCGTGTCGCCACGCTTGACGACATATTCCAGGGGCACGTCCGGGTTGAGTTCAGGGCCTTCCTGAGCGTGAACCACGGCGGCGGGCGCCAGCAAGGCACAAACGGCCAGCAAAACCAACGTCAGCCGATATTGCGCTAAGCCTTTATACTTTCCCACGGTTCCCCTCTCGCTGATGCCCCCAAAGTCCGGGGCTAACTTTATCAGCATTACCGAAAAATCAAAGAGTCAGCGCTCATGTCGCAAATGCCGATTCTGAAGTTCCCCGATCCTCGCCTGCGCGAGATTGCCAAACCGCTGGATCGCGTGGATCGTGAATTGTGGAAAACCTTCGATGACATGTTCGAGACCATGTACGCCGCGCCGGGCGTAGGTCTGGCTGCAACGCAGGTCGGAATACCGCACCGTTTTACCGTGGTCGACGTGTCCGCCAACCATGATCAGCCGCTGGTGCTGATCAACCCGGAAATCATCGGTGGCGAGAACCTTTGTGATGTCGAGGAAGGTTGCCTGTCGGTGCCGGGTGCGTACGAGAAGGTCAAACGCTACGACGTCGTGCGCTTCCGTGCTCTGGACAAGGATGGCAAACCGATCGAGATGGAAGTGGACGGTCTGTTCGCGCAATGCATACAGCATGAAATCGATCACCTGGATGGCAAGCTGTTCGTCGATTATCTGTCGCGCCTGAAGCGCGAACGTATCCGCAAGAAGCTCGAAAAAGATCTGCGCGCTGGTCGCGTCTGAAGGCACCCCCATGCGTATTGTTTTTGCCAACACGCCGGAGTTTGCCGCCCGCCCGTTGCAGGCCTTGCTGGGGCATGACGATCTGGATGTGGTGGCGGTCTACACCCAGCCGGATCGACCGGCCGGGCGCGGACGCAAGCTGAGCCCCAGTCCGGTCAAGCAGGTTGCGCTGGCGCATGATTTGCCGGTGTATCAGCCGCCTTCGCTGAAACAGGCTGAGGCCCAGGCCGAACTTGCGGCGCTCAAGCCCGATCTGATGGTGGTCATCGCCTATGGGCTGATTTTGCCCCAGGCGGTGCTGGATATTCCGGCCCGTGGCTGCGTCAACCTGCATGCTTCGCTGCTGCCGCGCTGGCGCGGTGCGGCGCCGATACAGCGCGCCATTGAAGCCGGTGATACGCGCACCGGGCTGTGCCTGATGCAGATGGAAGCCGGGCTGGATACCGGACCGGTTCTGGCTTGTGAGTCCCTGGAGATTGATGCGCACATGACCGGTGGCGTGCTGCACGATGCGCTGATGGCGCGCGGGGCCCAGTGCCTGCCCGGCTGGTTGGCAACCCTGGATCAACTGCAAGCCCAGGAGCAGGACGATGCGCTGGCCACCTATGCGCACAAATTGAGCAAGGATGACGGGCGGCTGGATTTTTCCCGCCCGGCGGCCGAACTGGCCCTCAAGCTGCGGGCTTTTGATCCCTGGCCCGGCTGCTTTGCGGCGCTCGATGGCCAGGCCGTCAAGCTGGCCGGTCTGGTGGAGGTGCTGGCGCACAGTGAGGCCGCGCCAGGCACGATTGTGGAGGTTTCGGACACGATGACGATTGCCTGTGCCCAGGGTGCCTTGCGCCTCAATCAGATTCAGTTTCCTGGCGCCCGGCGTATGAGCGTGGCTGAAGCTGCGCGCGGTCGCGATCTGTCGGAGCGCTGTTTTGACTGACTCCCGCCAGGTGGTGCTCAAAGCCCTGTCGCTGCTCAATAGCGGGCGTAACCTGCCCGATGCACTGAGTCAGGCGGGTATCGTTAAGCTTTCGCCGCGTGATCGCGCCTTTGCGCGTCGCCTGGCCGTTCATGCGGTGCGCCACAGACGGCGACTCGAACAACAGATCCAGGCTTATCTGCAACGCCCGACCAAAGACCGCGGCGTGCTGGATCTGTTGTGGCTGGGCGCTGCGCAGATTGACCTGGCCGATGTGGCAACGCATGCAGCGGTCAATTCAACGGTCGAGGTCGCACCCAAACGCCTGCGTGGTTTGGTCAATGCTATCTTGCGCCGCCGCCTGCGCGAAGCGCCTGCCGCGCCGCAGGGCTTGGCCGAGCAGCACTCTTTTCCTGGCTGGATGGTGGCGCGGATCACTCGTGACTGGGGTGATCGTGCGGGCGAAATTCTCGATCAGTTGAATCAGGATCCGGCCTTGTGTCTGCGGATCAACCGGCAGAAATCGTCGCGAGCGCAGTGGTTGACGGCATTGTCTGATGACAGCGCACAGCCGCTGGGCAGCGATGTCGTGCAATCCGATGGTGTTGTGCTGGCGCAGTCGCGTGAACTGGCCGAGCTGCCGGGTTATGCCGATGGTGGGCTTTCTGTGCAGGGACCCTCGGCACAGGCGGCCGCGCATTTGATGCAGCTGCAGGCCGGGCTACGTGTGCTTGATGCCTGCGCTGCGCCCGGTGGCAAAACCGCGCACATGCTTGAACTGTGTCCTGACATCGCGTGCACGGCGCTGGATATCGAGCCGGCGCGCGTGGCGCGGATTGAAGACAACCTCAAACGGCTCGGATTGCAGGCGCGTTGTGTGAGCGGCGATATGCTGGAGCAGGGCGACTGGGCTGGCGAGTACGACCGCATCCTGCTGGACGTGCCGTGCTCTGGCACGGGTGTGATCGCTCGCCACCCGGACATCAAATGGTTGCGGCGTGAGCAGGACGTGGCGCAGCTCGCTGCACGTCAGCTCAAGATGCTGCAGCGTGCCTGGTCGTGGCTGGTGCCGGGCGGTGTGCTGCTGTACTGCACCTGTTCCATTTTGAGCGAGGAGAATGATGCGGTTGTCGCCGAGTTCCTCAAGGGGCAGTCAGGGGCGCGTGCGCAGGCCTTGAGCCTACCGTTCGGTCAGGCAAGCGAGTATGGTTGGCGCGTGGCGCCGCAGGCGCCGTACGAAGGTTTTTACTTTGCGCGTTTGATCAAGGATCCCTGACGGCATCGTGAACGCAGCATTGCTAGTTAAACGTTGCCCGAAGCTGGTCCCGCGCAGGTCGTCAGCACTATGAAAATAATTATTCTCGGGGCCGGTCAGGTGGGGTCCACGCTGGCGGAGAACCTTGCCGGCGAAAACAATGACGTCACTGTTGTCGACACCAACAGCGCCTTGTTGCAGGAGCTGCAGGACCGGCTCGACATCCGCACGGTTGCCGGCTTTGCCTCGTACCCGGACGTGCTGGCGCGAGCCGGCGCTGATGATGCGGACATGGTGATCGCCGTGACCGACTCGGACGAAACCAATCTGGTGGCCTGCCAGGTGGCGTACTCCATGTTCCACACGCCGACCAAGATTGCGCGTGTGCGTGCGGCGGAATATCAGCGCAATGGCGGCATGCTGTTTGCGCCGGACGCGATGCCGGTGGACATGCAGATCAGCCCCGAACAGCTGGTGACTGACTACATCACCCGTCTGATCGAATACCCCGGTGCCCTGCAGGTTGTGGATTTTGCCCATGGCCGGGTTCGCCTGGTCGGCGTCAAGGCCTTGTTTGGTGGGCCGCTGGTCGGGCAGGAGCTGCGTGAGCTGGCTGCACACATTCCCAATGTGGACAGCCGCGTGGCGGCGATTTATCGGCGTGGCAAGCCGATCATGCCGGAAGGCGACACCGTGGTTGAGGCCGGTGACGAAGTGTTTTTCGTGGCCGCGCGCGAGGACATCTCCAAGGTGATGTCGGAGATGCGTCGCATCGACAAGCCGGTCAAGCGGGTGTTGCTGGCCGGCGGTGGCAACATCGGCCTGCGCCTGGCCAAGGCGCTGGAGTCGCGCTGCCGGGTGCGTTTGATCGAGCGCGACCGTGAACGCGCGCGGTATTTGTCCGAGCGTCTTAACAACACCATCGTGCTGGCCGGCGATGCGGCCAACGAGAACCTGCTGATCGAGGAGAACATCGAGCACGCCGATGTGTTCTGTGCGGTCACCAACGATGACGAGGCCAACATTCTCTCGGCGATGCTGGCCAAGCGGCTGGGCGCGACCCGCGTGCTCTCGCTGATCAATCGACCGGCTTATCTTGATCTGGTTGAGGATCGCGACGTGGACATCGCGATTTCGCCGCAGCAGTCAACGGTCAGTGCCTTGCTCTCACATGTGCGGCGCGGAGACGTGGTGCGCGTGCACAGTCTGCGTCGTGGTGCGGCGGAGGCGATTGAGGCCGTGGCCCATGGCGACCAGCGTTCCTCCAAGGTGGTGGGGCGGCGCATTGATGAGATCAAGTGGCCGCAGGGCGCCAGCGTGGGCGCCATCGTGCGCAAGGACAAGGTCATCATCGCGCACCATGACACGGTGATTGAATCCGAAGATCACGTCATCGTGTTCATGGTCGACAAGCGCTACACACCGCAGGTCGAGCGCCTGTTCCAGGTCGGCATCACCTTTCTGTGAGCAACCCGCTGCTGGCAGCTGTGCGCCACTGGCAGTGGCGCCATCCCTACGTCGCGGTTCAGCGCGTGCTGGGCATCTTGCTGATGATGTTTTCGGTGACCATGCTCACCCCGGTGCCGGTGGCGCTGTTTTCACATGAGCCCGTTCACCGCTTTGTTGATGCGTTCGCCGTGACCATCATCACCGGCATGCTGATCTGGCTGCCGGTGCGACGCCAGCGCGCGGACCTGCGGCTGCGTGACGGTTTTCTGATCGTATGTTCGTTCTGGATCGTGCTCGGTCTGTTCGGGTGCGTTCCATTTCTGGTCGGAGACAGCTTCGGTCTGTCCTGGACCGATGCCGTATTCGAATCGATGTCCGGTCTGACCACCACCGGATCCACCGTGCTCAGCGGACTGGATGCCATGCCGCGTGGCTTGCTGTACTACCGGCAGCAGCTGCAATGGCTGGGCGGCATGGGCATCGTGGTTCTGGCTGTGGCGATCCTGCCGATGCTGGGGGTGGGGGGCATGCAGCTGTACCGGGCTGAGATGCCCGGACCGGTCAAGGACAACAAGCTGACCCCGCGGATTACCGAAACCGCCAAGGCCCTGTGGTTCATTTACCTGGGCCTGACCCTGCTCTGTGGTCTGGCCTACTGGCTGGCCGGCATGTCGGTTTTTGATGCCATCGGGCACGCGTTTTCGACCGTGGCCATCGGTGGGTTTTCGACCCACGATGCGAGCATCGCGTGGTTCAACAGTCCGTTGATCGAAGCCTTGGCTGTCGCCTTCATGGTGCTGTCGGCGTTCAATTTCGCACTGCATTTTGCGGCCTGGCGCAGCACCAGCCTGATGGTTTACCTGCGCGATCCGGAAGCGGTCGGCATGGTGCTGATACTGGCCCTGGTCAGCGTGCTTGCCATTGTCACCCTGTGGCTGGCCGGGACCTATGCCGATTTTGACACCACCGTACTCAAGGCGGTGTTTCAGGTGGTATCCACCGGCACCACCACAGGCTTTTCGTCGGCCCCGTTCTCGATGTGGCCTTCGTTTCTGCCGGTGTTGCTGATCTTTATCAGCTTTATTGGGGGCTGTGCGGCCTCGACGGCCGGTGGCATGAAAGTCATTCGGGTGCTGTTGCTGATCAAGCAGGGCCAGCGTGAAGTGGCGCGACTGATTCATCCTGCGGCGGAATACCCGGTCAAGCTCGGACATCGCGCTGTCTCAGGGCATGTGGTCGAGGCGGTGTGGGGGTTTTTCTCGATCTACGTCGCCTTGTTCGCAATCATGCTGCTGCTGCTCATGGCCTTCGGTCTGGATCAGGTCACCGCTTTTTCCGCCGTGGCGGCATGTCTGAATAATCTGGGGCCGGGCCTGGGTGAGGTGGCGGAGAATTTCGCCAGCGTGCCGGATCCGGCCAAATGGGTGCTGGTGTTTGCCATGCTCCTGGGGCGTCTGGAAATCTTCACTTTGCTGGTGCTGTTCACGCCAAGCTTCTGGCGGCGCTGATCTGTCGCTTGTGCGGGGCGCCTTGGCGCTGCGCTATCATTGCCCGTTTTTCACCGCCTGGCAGGCCGAATGAGCGTCTTCACGCCCGTATCCGAATCCGAGTTGCGCCGCTATCTGAGTGACTATGATCTGGGTGATCTGATCGCTTACAAAGGGATTGAGGAAGGTATCGAGAACACCAATTTCTTCCTGACCACGAGCCAGGGTGAATTCGTGCTGACCCTTTTCGAGCGCACACCGGCGGCGGATCTGCCGTATTTTCTGGGCGTCATGGACCACCTGTCGCGTGCCGCCATCCCCAGCGCGCGACCGATGCTGCGGCGTGACGGGCAGGTGCTGGGCAGCCTGAACGGGCGGGCCAGTGCGATTGTCGAACGTCTGCCCGGACGTGGCCTGGAGCAACCGCATCCACAGCAGGCTGCGGCGCTGGGCGATGTGCTGGCGAAAATGCATCAGGCCGGGGCCGACTTCCCCGACCATCGGCCCAATTGCCGTGGGCCAGCCTGGTGGGAGCCCGCCGCCGTGCGTCTGCGCGACAAGCTGCCGGCGGCGCAATACGCCTTGCTGGAAGACGAACTGGCCTTCCAGGCCACATTTGATCAGAAGGCCCTGCCGGGTGGCGTGATTCACGCTGATCTGTTTCGTGACAATGCCCTGTTCGACGGCATGCAATTGACCGGTCTGATCGATTTCTACTACGCCTGCAACGATGCCTGGGCCTACGATGTGGCGGTGTGCGTCAATGACTGGGCCATCAACGCGCGAGGACAGTTCGACGCCGCGGTGTATGAGGCGCTGGTCGGTGCATACGCTGCCCAGAGGGCCTTCAGCGCGGCGGAGCGAGACGCCTGGCCGGCGCAGCTGCGTCGCGCGGCCTTGCGTTTCTGGGTGTCGCGCCTGCTTGACTGGCATTTCCCGCGCCCGGGCGAGCTGACCTACAGCAAGGATCCAGGCGAGTTCGAGCGCATCCTGCGTGGGCACCGCGAGCACACCCCTCAATGGCCGGGATGAACGCCCTGATGGCGGTGCTGCGTCTGCTGGAGCGGGGCAATCGCGTGCTCTTTGCCGTGGCCAGCTGGGCCTGTTTCGTGATGGCTCTGCTGGGATTGGCCATCGTCGTGGCGCGCTACGGTTTTTCGGTCGGTTCGATCGCCGCGCAGGAACTGGTCATGTACCTGCACGCCTTCGTGCTGCTGTGTGCTGCGGCCACAACGCTGGCCAGCGACGGCCATGTGCGGGTCGACATCTTCTATGCGCGCTGGTCGGAATCCCGGCGTGGCTTGATCAACCTCGCAGGCACCTTGCTGCTGCTCATGCCGGTCATGCTGTTCGTGCTGTTCATCAGCTGGGACTATGTCGGACATGCCTGGGCGCGGCGTGAAGCGTCGGCCGAGCCGGGCGGTCTGGCCTGGGTCTATCTGCTCAAGAGCCTGATTCTGCTGTTTGCGGTGCAGATGCTGTTGCAGGGGGCAGTGCAGGCGGTGCAGGCCTGGCAAGTCTGGCGGGGCGCTGCGGAGCCACGCTCATGATCGCCTTCGTGATGTTTGTTGCGGTCTGTGTGGTGCTGTTGCTGGGATACCCGGTGGCCCTGACCCTGGCCGGTGTCGCGCTGTGGTTCGCGCTGTTCGGGATCACCCTGGGGATGCTTGAGCCGAGCGAGCTGCTGGCGTTTCCCAGTCGCCTGTTCGGCATCATGAACAACCAGACCCTGGTGGCAGTACCGCTGTTCGTGCTTATGGGCGTGGTGCTGGAGAAGGCCAAGCTGGCAGAGGAACTGCTCGATGCGATGGCGGCACTGGCCGGACGTTTGCGCGGCGGGCTGGGCGTGTCCGTGGTTTTGGTGGGCGCCCTGCTGGCGGCTTCGACCGGTATCGTCGGCGCCACGGTCGTGACCATGGGCTTGCTGTCACTGCCGACCATGCTCAAACGCGGTTATTCGCCGGCAGTGGCCAGCGGCACGATTGCGGCCGCCGGGACACTGGGCCAGATCATCCCGCCGTCGATCATTCTGGTGTTGCTCGGCGATGTGCTGTCATCGGCCTATCAGCAGGCCCAGCTGGCCCAGGGCATTTTCAGTTTGCAAACCGTTTCGGTTGGCGATCTGTTCGTCGGCGCGCTGGTGCCTGGTCTGATTCTGGTCAGTGCCTATATCGTGTACCTAGTCGTGGCGGCGGCACTCAAGCCGGAACTGATGCCGGCGCCTGCGGCGGAAGACTGTGTGCGCGGCCGGAACCTGTGGCTGCAGCTGATGCGTGGGCTGCTGCCGCCGATGCTGTTGATCGTGGCGGTGCTGGGGTCGATCATGCTGGGCTATGCCACGCCAACCGAGGCTGCCGCTGTCGGCGCCTGCGGTGCGCTGCTGTTGGCTGCACTGCGTGGCCAGCTGAGTCTGGCGGCGATGACGAGTGCAGGGCAACAGACAGCCCGTATCACCAGCATGGTGTTTCTGATCTTTATCGGCGCTTCGCTGTTTTCGATGGTCTTCAACGCCTATGGTGGCGATGAGCAGGTGCATGCCTTGCTGACGTCGCTGCCAGGGGGCGCTTTCGGCGCCATGCTCTGCGTCATGCTGCTGATGTTCCTGCTCGGCTTCATACTCGACTTCATCGAAATCACCTTTGTGGTGGTGCCGATTGTCGGTCCGGTGCTGTTGCAGTTGGGGCTGGATCCGGTGTGGCTGGGGGTGATGATGGCGATCAATCTGCAGACGTCGTTCCTGACCCCGCCCTTCGGTTTTGCCCTGTTCTATTTGCGCGGTGTGGCGCCGCCGGAACTGACCACGCCGCAGCTCTATCGCGGGGTGGTCCCGTTCATTGCCATACAGGTCGGCATGCTGATACTGCTGGCGCTGTGGCCGGGGTTGGCCACCTGGCTGCCTGGGGTCGTCTACTAGGCCCGCTGGGCCGGGCTGCGCTCAGCGTTGCCCGCAGTTCAGCAGGTTGAGAAACTCGCCGCGGGTGCGTGGATCTTCGCGGAATGCACCCAGCATCATCGAAGTCATCATGCTGGAGTTCTGCTTCTCGACCCCGCGCATCATCATGCACATATGGCGTGATTCAATCACCACGCCGACTCCGCGGGCACCGGTGACGCGTTCCACCGCCAGGGCAATATCCCGGGTCAGGCCTTCCTGAATCTGCAGGCGCCGGGCGTACATGTCGACGATGCGTGGAATCTTGGACAGGCCAATGACTTTGCCGGCGGGCAGATAGGCCACATGACAGCGGCCGGTGAAGGGCAGCAGATGGTGCTCGCACAGGGAGTACATCTCGATGTCCCGCACGATCACCATTTCGTCCATCTCGGACTCGAAAATGGCGTTGTTGACGATGTCTTCCAGCTTCTGCTCGTAGCCGCTGGTCAGGAACTGCATGGCGGCGGCCGCCCGCTTGGGCGTATCGCGCAGACCATCACGCGAAGGGTCTTCGCCTATGGCCTTGAGAATCTCGAGATATTGGTGTTCCACGTCGGCGATGTAACGCATAATTGAAACAATGAATTATGACACAGCGGCCGGCAGCCAAGTCGTCCGGCTGCCGCTTGATCTGATCCGCCCCGGGCGGGCGCAGATGCGGCGCATCTTCAATCCAGAGGCGCTGGATGACCTGGCTGAATCGATTCGTTCGGCCGGATTGATCCAGCCCGTGGTCGTGCGCGGCATCGGAGACGGGGTCTACGAATTGCTCGCTGGAGAGCGCCGCTGGCGCGCCGCACAGCGGGCTGGCTTGCAGGATATTCCGGCCATCATCCGCGACGATGTGGATGATCAGGAAGCCGTTGTGCTGGGGTTGATCGAGAATCTTCAGCGTGAGTCGCTGACACCGATGGAAACGGCCCATGGTCTCAAGGAGCTGTCGGCACGGCTGGAGCTGACCCACGCGGCCGCAGCGGACCGGATCGGCAAATCACGGGTCTACGTGACCAATTTCCTGCGTCTGCTGAATCTGTGCGAAGCGGTTCAGGAGCGGGTGAACGCAGGCGAGCTCAGTATGGGCCACGCGCGAGCCCTCGCTACGTTGCCCGCGCGCGAGCAGGCCCAGTGGGCGGCCGAGACGATCCGCCATCAGTGGTCGGTCAGAACGCTGGAGGCGCGCTTGCGGCAGCGGGCGGCACAGCCTTTGCATAGCGGCAACGATGCCGAGTGGAAACGGCTGGGACGGCGTTTGACCGAATTGCTGGGCAACCGGGTTGAGTTGCGTGGTGATTCGCGCGGGCGTGGCGATATGACAATCAAGTTTCACTCGTTTGAGGAACTCGACGGCTTGTTGGAGCGTCTGGGTTACGACAATGACGACTTTTAGGGCGTAAAGGCTGAATTCGACTACTGTTTGTTTTAGTCTTGCGCCACAATACGCACTTTGATGTGAGAGACACAGGAGACACATTATGACCAGAGCCCGAATCGGTCTGGCGGCCGCCACCATCGCCGCTGTCTGCGGCAGTTTGAGCCTGTCTGCGCAGGCCAAGGTATCGGCCAGCGAAGCCGATCGGCTGGGCAAGGATCTGATGCCGCTTGGTGGCGAGAAAGCCGGCAATGCGGACGGCTCGATCCCGGCCTGGGATGGAGGCATGAACATCGAGGTCAAGCTTGATGGCACCCAGCGCCACTCCGAGACCTACAAAGATGTAGGTGGTGCGGATGAGCCGTTGTATGTCATCACCGCCGACAACATGGACCAGTACGCCGAACTGCTGACGCCGGGCATGAAAGCCATGTTCAAGCAGTATCCGGACACCTTCAAGATGCCGGTCTACCCGACGCGTCGTACTGCACTGGCCCCGGATTTCGTCTATGCCGCGACCAAGCGCAATGCGGTCAATGCGGAACTGGCCAATGGCGGTGAAAGCCTGGTCAATGCCGTAACCGGTATTCCGTTCCCGATTCCGCAATCGGGCAAGGAAGTGATCTGGAATCACAAGACCCGTTACCGTGGCCAGAGTGTCACGCGCTACAACACCCAGCTTGCGGTTCAGACCAGCGGCAGTTTCGTGCCTTACAAGCTGCGTGAAGACGTGTACTTCTCGTACTCGCAGGACGGTATCAAAACGGAAGATCTCAACAATGTGATCGTCTACTTCCTGCAGGTGACCACAGCACCGCCGCGTCAGGCCGGTCAGGTTCTGCTGGTTCATGAAACCATGGACCAGGTCGCCGAGGCGCGTCGCGCCTGGCTGTACAACCCGGGTCAGCGTCGTACCCGCCGTGCACCCAACGTGGCTTACGACAATCCGGGCACCGGCGCGGATGGTCTGCGTACCAACGACCAGCTGGACATGTTCAACGGCGCCACCGACCGTTACAACTGGAAACTGGTTGGCAAGCGCGAAATGCTGGTGCCGTACAACGCGCACAAGCTCAGCGACAGCCGCCTGAAGTACGAAGACATGACCATGGTCGGTCACCTCAACCCGGAGTACACGCGTTACGAGAAACACCGCGTCTGGGTGCTCGACAGCGTGGTCAAGGATGACACCAGTCACCTGTACAAGCGTCGGACCTTCTACGTGGACGAAGACAGCTGGACGGCTTTGCAGGCGGACATCTACGACAACCGCGACAACCTGTGGCGTGTCCAGGAATACCACCAGGTGACGGTGCCGTGGACCAAGGCCGTCGGCCCGGCCGCTGGCACGGTGTATGACCTGCAGTCCGGCCGCTACCTGGTCATGGAGTGCAGTAACGAAGAGCCTGAGTTCTCGACCAAGAGCTTCGGCGAGGAGCACTTCCGCACCTCCAACATGCCGCGTGTGGCAGCCAACATTCGCTAAGCCCGCGTTGAATCAGAAAAGCCCCGCATCGCGGGGCTTTTTTTATGCGGGTCTGTGAGCGGCTCCAAACCACCTCAGTCGTCGTCGGGCTGCGCGGGCAGGGCGTCGGGTGAGTCGGTCTGGACCTGCTCGATAGCGGCGAAGCGCTTGCTGATCTTGTCCGCCGTGATGTGCACCTTGCGGGTTTCTTCGTGAGCGCTTTCGATGTGCCGCGACAGCTTGTCCATGCGGGTGCGGAAACGGTCGAATTCGGTGTTGAGCTCGATCAGGTACTGGCGCAGCTTGCCGGCCTGCTTGCGCAGCGCGTCGTCGCGCAGTACCGCGCGTGCGGTGGTCAGCACCGCCATCAGCGTGCTGGGGGAGCAGATCCAGACACCACGGTCATGCGCCTGCTTGACCAGATCGGCATGATGGGCGTGGATTTCGGCGAAGATCGATTCGGCCGGCACGAACATGATGGCGCCAATCGCGGTTTCGTCCGGAATGATGTACTTGTCCGCGATATCGTTGAGATGCTTCTTGATGTCCTGCTTGAAACGGCGCGATGACTCCAGGCGATCTCGCTCGCCGCGTTGCGGGTCGGTCATGGCCTGGAAGTTCTCCAGCGGGAACTTGGCGTCGATGCACACATCACCGGTGGGCGGCGGCAGACGCAGCAGGCAGTCCACCCGGGTGCCGTTGCTCAGGGTGTACTGCCACTCCACATGCTGATCGGGCAGGGCGTTGCGGACCAGAGCTTCGAGTTGAACTTCGCCAAAGGCACCGCGCGAGCGTTTGTCCGAGAGAATTTCCTGCAGGCTGACCACATTGGTGGACAGCTCGGTGATGCGTTTCTGGGCCTCATCGATCAAAGCCAGTCGCTTGACTACTTCAGTGAAGGTCGAGGTGGTCTTTTCAAAACCCTGCTTGAGCCGCTCGTCGACCTGATTGCTGATGTCCTTGAGCCGCTTGTCAGTCGTCAGGGTGAGTTTTTCGACCTGCTTGGTGAGCTGTTCGGTGCTGTTGCTCAGTGATTCGGCAACCTGCTTGCCCATGCTTTGTGTGCCGCTGGCCAGACGTTCGAGCACCTGGGTCTGCAGGTCGCCCATACGTCGCTCCAGGCCGGTTCGCAGATCGGCGAAACGCTCCGACAGCTTGTTCATGTCGTCATGGGTCTGAGCGCGGGAGCGGTCCAGTTGCTGCAGCAAAAACTCGCGCAGCTGCTCGCCCTGGCGGGCCTGGCGATTGTCACCATGCTCCAGCACGCTCAGGGTCTGGCCCAGACGCTCTTCAATCTGGCGTGAGCGGGCCGCCGCTTCGGCATGAGCCGACAAGATGCGTTTGATCAGGAGCAGGCAGCTGATGAGCAGCATCAGGCCGAGCAGGCCGCCGGCGATCAGCAGGGGCATGACGAGATTATCGGGTATGACCACGGTACAGGCGTTTTCGTAGCGCAAGGCAAGCGGGCGGCCAGTGTACTGCACGGCCCCGCCGAAACCGGTATAACGGCGTTTTTGCGAAGGAGCGGGTGATGGCCTGGACCGAACACGATATTCCGAATCAGCAGGGCAAGACGATACTGGTGACCGGGGCTAACAGCGGGCTGGGCTTTCACACCAGTCGTGCCCTGGCTGCGGCCGGCGCCCGTGTGCTCATGGCCTGCCGCAGCGCCGACAAGGCGTAGGCCGCGCGGGCCCAGATTCTGCAGCAGGTGCCGCAAGCAGAGTTGCAGATCCTAAGTCTAGACCTCGCGTCTCTGGCCAGCATCAAGGCCTGCACCCAGCTGGTCCTCGACAGTAACGATCAGCTCGATACCCTGATCAACAACGCCGGCATCATGGCGGTGCCCTACGCGCAGACCGAGGATGGTTTCGAGATGCAGATTGGGACCAATCATTTCGGTCATTTCGCACTGACACTCGGGTTGCTGCCATTGTTGAACCAGGCCCCGGCAGCGCGCGTGGTGAGCGTATCCAGCATGGCGCACAACTGGACTCCGGGGCTGGACTTCGACGACCTGGACTGGACCCGGCGCAAATACCGCCGCTGGCAGGCTTACGGCGACAGCAAAATCGCCAACCTGTACTTCAGCTTCGAACTGGGTCGGCGCCTGGCCGGCAGCACGGTGACGGTTGCTGCGGCTCATCCGGGGTATTCCGACACGCACCTCCAATACGTTGCGGCCGAGCGCAAGAACAGTTCGCTGGAGCGCGGACTGATGTGGCTGGGCAATACTCTGTTCGCCCAGTCGGCAGAACGGGGCGCCTTGCCCAGCCTTTACGCGGCCACGGCGCCGGGGATCATCAGCGGGGATTTCATCGGCCCCGACGGCTTTCAGCAGACGCGCGGCTTCCCGCGCAAGGTCGGTTCCAATCGGCGCTCGCGTGATACCGGGATCGCGGCGCGTTTATGGGCGGTGTCGGAAGAACGGACGGGGATGCGTCTCTAGCGCCGTGCGGCGTGGCTGTGCACCACCTTGATCAGCTCGTCGGGAGCGACCGGCCGGTACAGGTGATAACCCTGCACATGCTGACAGCCGTTGAGCCGGCAGAATTCCAACTGGCCTGGGGTTTCGACCCCTTCCATCAGGCAGTCGAGACCAAGCGTCCGCGCCAGTTTGATGATGGCGCGGGCGATACTGGCCGATTTGGCGTTGGTTTCGACCTCACGGATGAACGTGCGGTCGACCTTGAGCCGATCCAGCGGCATCTGCTGCAGGTAAGCCAGCGACGAGTAACCCGTGCCGAAGTCATCCAGCGAAACGGCGATGCCGTAATCCCGAAGACGAATCAGCTTCTCGATGGATGCGGAGAAATCGGTCATCACCGCCTGCTCGGTGACCTCGAGTTCGAAACGGTGCGGAGCAAGCCCGGAGTCACCGATGATCTCCATGATCTTCTCGGCGCAGTACGGGTCCTGAAAGCCGATGGCTGACATGTTGAAGCTGAGACGAAAACCCGGCGGCAGATCCGCACCCCAGCGCACTGCATGGGCGCACAAGGTGCGCAGGACATAGTGATCCAGCTGCACGATCAGACCGCCATCCTCGGCGATCGGGATGAACTTGGCGTTGGATACAAAACCACCTTCGCCATCCGGCCAGCGCACCAGGGCTTCGGCCCCGGTCATGCGGTTGCGGCTGAGTTCAACCTGAGGTTGCAGGTGGATGTCGAGATCCTCGTTGCGCAGGGCATCGCGCAGACTGCCTTCCAGACTGTATTTGCTGGCGATGTCTTCACCGTAGCGCTTGGCGTAGGGCACCACGCTGCCGCGGGCGCGTGACTTGGCCACGCTGGTTGCGGCCTGTGCGCGGGCCAGCAACTTCTCTGCGGTGGACGCATCGTCCGGGAACACCACCATGCCCACGCTGGCGCTCAGTGAGGTCTGGTGTTCACCCAGATTGATCGGGCGTTCCAGCTGGGCCAGCATGTCGGCGACAAAGCGCTGACCATCTTCGCGGGCCTGATCGGCGCTGTTCCAGCCATGATTGAGTATGGCAATGAAGCTGTCGCCTTCATCACGGGCGAGAAAATCATTGGGTTGAAGGACACCTTTGAGGCGCCGGCAGCCCAGTGCCAGCGCGGCGTCCCCAACACTTGGCCCGAACGTGTTGTTGAGCATCTGCATGCGGTCGAAGTTGATCCTGGCCACGCACAGCTGCAAGCCCTGCCGCTGTGCCACATCGAGTTCGTGGCGCATGCGTTCCTGCAGCTGTCGCCGATTGGGCAGGGCGGTCAGCTGATCGAACAGGGTGAGGTGTTCGGCACGTTTGATGGCATCTTCGCGTTTGCCGATTTCCTGCTGTAACGCCTCGTTGGTGCGCTTGAGCTGCAGGGTGCGCTGGCGCACGGCGTGCTCGAGCATCGATTTGGTCTGGGCCAGCAGCAAATGCGTCTTGACCCGGGCCAGCACGGTGGGCGGGCTGATCGGTTTGGTGATGTAGTCCACAGCACCCAGGCGGAAGCCGTTGATCTCGTCTTCGACCTCGCTGCGCGCGGTGATGAAGATGACCGGGATAGCGCGGGTTTTGGGATTTTCCTTGAGACGCTTGCACACTTCCTGGCCGTCCATGCCAGGCATCATGACGTCCAGAAGGATCAGGTGCGGCGGGTCTTCACCGGCGGCCAGGGCCAACGCGCGCTCGCCGTTGCGCGCGACCTGAACGCGGTAATCACCCTTGAGTACCTCGACCAGCAGTTCGATGTTCTGGGGGGTGTCGTCGACGACGAGTACGGTGTGTTTGCTTTGATCGGTCATGTCAGGCGGTTGGCCAGTTCGTCCAGTTCCTGAGCGGCTTCCTCGAAGGCAAAGGCATCCAGATGTTCCTGGATCTGACGCAGGCGGCGGTCCTGGCCCGGCGGCGCGCTGAAAGCCTTGGCGCGCTGGCGTGCGGCGGCATCGCCGGCTGCGACCAGCTGGCGCAGCGAGCCGAGGGCGCGGCTGTCCAGCATGGGGCGCTCGGGGGCAGGTTCGACGATGTCATTGTCGGCCGGAACCGGCAAGGCATCGTGCAGGGTGGTCAGGGCGCTGGCCAGCTTCTGGCTCATGGCCAGGCAGCCCTCGCGGTCTTCGCGCTCGGCGTACTGTTCGGTGGCCTCGCAATGCTTGCGGATGGTGCTGGCGCCAAGGTTGCCGGCAGCCCCTTTGAGGGCATGCACGCGGGCCTTGATATCACGCCATTGTGCGCGGGCGATCAGGTCGTCAAGCTCGGCGGGAAGGTCGGCGAAACGGGCACACAGTTCGTTGAGCAGGCGCAGGTACAACTCGCCATTGAAGCTGGCGCGGGCCAGCCCAGCATCGAGATTGACCCCGGGCAGAGCCGGAATACGCCGGCGTGGCCGCGCGATCAGGGTGTCTTCGGTCGGGTGCACGTCCAGCCACTCCGCCAGCTTGTCATAGAGCTGGCCGACATCGACCGGCTTGGCGATGAAATCGTTGAGCCCCTCATCCATGGAGCGGGCGCGAATTTCCGGGCGCGGGTCGGCGCTCATGGCCACGATCGGGATGTCGCGTCGTTCCAGCTCTTCGCGAATCACCTTGGCCGTGTCCCAGCCGCTCATGCCAGGCAGTTGAAGGTCAAGCAGGACCAGATCGATGTCATCTTCGGAGAACGCCGCCAGTGCGTCCTCGCCACTGCCGACCATGCTCAGGCGGGCATGGGTGGTGTCCAGCAGTTCCTGCATCAACTCCCGACCTATGGCGTTGTCTTCGGCCACCAATATGTGCTTTCCGGCCAGCTCGGGAATGCGCATGGGAATGAAGTCGTTGGGCTGGGACAGCTTCTGCCGGCTCGGGTCACGCGCGGCGGCGATGGTGTCGAGCAGAATCGGTGAGCTGATCGGTTTGAGCAGGACAGCGTCGACGTCGCTGTCGCCTTCCAGCTCACGCATGAGTTCTTCACGCCCGTAGCTGGTAATCATGATCACACGGCCTTTGAAACCGGGCAGGGCCTGGATGCGTCGCGCGGTTTCCAGGCCGTCCATATCCGGCATGCGCCAGTCCAGAAGGACGATGTCGAAGGAGCGCTCGGCGATCACCTGCAGTGCCTGCGCGCCGTTGCGCGCTTCCTCGGCGCGAAATCCGAAGTGCTTGAGCGCGGAGACGATAACCTTGCGCGCCGAACGGCTGTCGTCGACCACCAGACAGTCCAGTGCGCCGAGTGAACTGGCATGCTCCGCCATCGCGCGCAGGGTGTCCTCGGGGACATCCAGATCGGCCTCGAAGGAGAAGGTGCTGCCCTGTCCCGGGGCGCTTTGCACGGCGATTTCGCCACCCATCAGGCGTACCAGCTGGCGTGCAATGGTCAGGCCCAGGCCGGTGCCGCCGTACTGCCGGGTGGTGGAGCTGTCGGCTTGGGTGAAGGCGTCGAACAGGTGGGTCTGGGCTTCGGGTTCGATGCCAATGCCGGTGTCTTCCACGGCGAAGTACAGGCGTGCGCGGCCTTCGGTGTAGTCGACGCAGCGGATGATGAGTTTGACGTAGCCCTGTTCGGTGAACTTGATGGCATTGCCGAGCAGGTTGATCAGCACCTGGCCCAGGCGCAGGGAATCGCCCAGCAGCAGGCGCGGTACATCCTCGGCGATATCCAGCTTGAGGCGCAGGTTCTGTTCCTGGGCGCGCACCGCGATGACGTCGTTGACACTGTCGAGCAGTTGTTCGAGCGAGAATTCCAGGTGCTCCAGGTCCATGCGGCCGGCATCGATCTTGGACACGTCGAGGATGTCGTTGATGATGCGCAGCAACAGGCGCGACGATGAGTCGATGCGGTGCAGATACTCTTCCTGGCGCGGCGGCAGTTCGGTCTGCAAGGCCAGGTGGGTCATGCCCAGAATCGCGTTCATCGGGGTGCGGATTTCGTGGCTCAGCGTGGCCAGGAATTCGCTTTTGCTGCGGTTGCCGGCTTCCGCCGCGGCCAGGGCCTTTTCCAGCTGTGCGCGCAGTTCGACCAGCTCCTGAATGTCGACCGAGAAACCGGTCCAGGTTCGCAGCTGATCGCTGCGCTCATGAAACTTGCCGTAGGCCCGAACCCAGCGATAGCTGCCGTCCGGGCGCAAGGAACGGTGTTCGCTGGTGAAGTCGGCATCCTCGTCGGCGGCCTTCTTGAGACCTTCGGTGACGTTGTGGCGATCATCCGGGTGCACGCTTTGCAGCACTGCGCGCACGTCACTCATGGCGGCCACACGCGGGACCGAGTAGAGCTGCTCGAAGGCGCCGCCAACAAACGACAGCTGGACGTGGCCGCTGTCATCAATCTGGAATTCCCACAGCACGCCGGGCGAGGCTTCGTTGATCTGGCGCAGGCGCCGCTCGGTTTGCTGAGCGCGTTGCTCGGCGCGCTCGCGCGCTTTGAGATCAGACTGAAACGAGTCCGCCATCCAGTTGAGCGTGCCGGCCAGCTCGGCAATCTCGCGGACCCCGAAGATTTCCGCGCGGGTGTGATACTTGCCGCTGCCGATGGCGGTTCCGGCTTCGACCAGGTGGCGCAGCGGGTTGACCATGTACCGCTGGGCCACCAGCAGGGTCAGGATGATCAGGATGCCAAGAAACACCAGCAGAAAAACCTGCTGCGACTGGATGCGCTGGACCCGCGCATGCTGCGCCTGCTTGGCATTGGTGAGGCGCAGTTCAACAGCTTTCTGGGTTTGCGCCACATGGTGGTCGAGCTGGCGCACCAGACTTTCGCGTGCCGGCTGGCTCAGCGACAGCAGCACCTGGGGTGAGGCTTTGCCGGGAATCACACCCTTGAGCAGCTCGGCCTGA
>JASBUL010000041.1 GCA_030147945.1 Oceanococcus sp.
CTGCGGCACGATGATGCGCGAGAACCCTTGTTTGGCGGCCTCCGCAATGCGTTCTTCGCCGCCGCTCACGGGCCGCAGCTCACCCGACAGGCCGAGCTCGCCGAACACGGCCAGGCCACCTGGCAGCGCCCGATCGCGAAAGCTCGACACCGCGGCGAGCACCGTGGCCAGGTCCGCTGCGGTCTCGCGCACCTGCAAGCCGCCAACCACATTGATGAACACATCCTGATCCAGCAGGCTGATCTGCGCATGACGATGCAGCACCGCAAGCAGCATGGCCAGGCGATTGGCCTCAAGCCCTACCGCCACACGCCGTGGTGACGAGCCCCCCCGATCAACCAGGGCCTGAACCTCGACCAGCACCGAACGGCTGCCTTCGCGCGTGACCAACACCACACTGCCCGCGGCTGGCTCGGCATCACGCGCCAGAAACAGGGCTGACGGATTGCGCACTTCCTTGAGCCCGCTGTCAGCCATGGCGAAAAAGCCGATCTCGTTGACCGCACCGAAACGATTCTTGGCCGCGCGGATCATGCGCAGACGCCCACCCGGATCGGCCTCGAAGTACAGCACCGTATCGACCATGTGCTCCAGCACCCGCGGCCCGGCAATCACCCCTTCCTTGGTCACATGACCGACCAGAAAGATCGCCACATTGCGCTGCTTGGCAAACCGCACCAGCAAAGCACAGCACTCGCGCAGCTGGGCAACCGAGCCAGGCGCCGAGCTCAGCTCCCGCGTGTACAGGGTCTGAATGGAGTCGATCACCAGCAGCGCCGGTGGCTCTTGTTCCAGCAAGGCGAGGATGCTCTCCACCTCGGTTTCTGCCACCACACCCAATGCGGCGTCTTTCTCGCCCAGGCGCTGAGCGCGCATACGGACCTGCTGCAGCGATTCCTCGCCGGTCACATAAACCATGCGCTGACGCGATTGCATGCGAATCAGGAGCTGCAACAACAACGTGGATTTTCCGATGCCGGGGTCGCCGCCAAGCAGCACCACCGACCCGGTGACGATGCCCCCGCCAAGCACCCGATCGAGCTCCAGAAAACCACTGTCGATGCGAACCTCGGACTCATCGCCAACATCTTTGAGCATGCGGATACGGTTCTCGCCGGCGTAGCCCCGCGCGCCGCGTCCCGATGACTCGGGCGCCGCCGAACTCACCGCCTCCAGCGAGTTCCAGCTGCCGCAAGCGGTGCACTGCCCCGCCCACTGGCTGCTCACAGCACCACATTGCGTGCAGCGGAATTGTTTTTTGCTCTTGCTCAACGCCATTGCCACTCATTGCGAATCGGCCATACTATGGCAAAACATCAATCGCGCTTGGGGGCGGGGTGGCCACAAAAGGCAAGTTGTGGAGTCGGGACTGGTTCGCGGGCGCAGTGTTCTGCGTGCTGTTTGCTGCGCTGGCCTATGTCGTGTTTCCCGGGAGTTCCGGCTCGCTGGAGCGGATCACCTATGACGCCGGCATTGGACTGAATGATCGCAAGCCTTCGGCTGACATCGCGGTCATCGCCATCGACGATCAGAGCATCGAGAATCTCGGGCGCTGGCCGTGGCCACGCAGCCTGCACGCCGACATGATCGACAAGCTCACCGAGGCGGGCGCCAAGGTGATCGGCAACACGATTTTCTATCTCGAGCCGCAGACCGACCCGGGCCAGCTCGAACTTCAATCCCTGCTGCAACAGTTCGAAAGCTCGAGCCTGGCCAGTCAGGTCCGCGAGGAGAGCGTTGCCCTGGAAGCGCTGATGAGCGAGGCCGAACGCCGCCCCGGCAGCGGCCCCAGTGCGGTGGCGCTGGCCAATCTGACCCGGCAGTACCGCGACTCGGCGTTGTTCAACCGACTCCCCGAAGATTTGCAGAACCTCGAAAACGGTCTACGCGGTGCCATCGCGCGGCTCGACGCCGATGCACGCCTGGCCGAAGCCTATGCCGACAACGGCCGCATCGCGCAGGCTTTCGCGATCAGTCCGGGGTATCTGCGCGGCCGCCCTGATGCGGTTCCACCGAGCCTGGCACGCGCCCGCATCCCGCACGAGCAGGACATCGATGCCCTGCCCGCACAACGCATTTTCGCCACCATTGACGCGCTGGCCGAGCCGGCCGCCAGCCAGGGCCACCTGACCACCCTGCTGGATGTGGACGGCGTGCAACGCAGTGAAGCGCTGGTGATTCGCTATTTCGACGAGTATTACCCGTCGCTGGCCCTGGCCATTGCCATGCAGTCGCTCAACCTCGGCCCGGAGGATGTCAGCATCGCACCGGGCCGCCTGGACATGGGCGGCCTGAGCATCGGCACCAGCCCGGACCTGCGCATGCTCAACCACTATTACCAGGACAGCGATCTGCCGGCCTTCGACATCGACTCGTTCTTTGATGTGCTGGTCGACAACATTCCCGCCGACAAGTACCGCGGCAAGATCGTGATTCTGGGGGCAACCGCCACCGGCGTCGGCGACCATCTGCCCACGCCGCTGGGCGGCTCGACCGCGCCCGCCGAAGTGGTGGCCCACACCGTCGCCAGCATTCTGAGCGAAGACTTCTACATCAAACCGGCCTGGGCGGGGCTGGTCACGCTGATCGCGCTGCTGCTGGCCAGCCTGTGGATTTGCCTGGGCATCCCTGCGCTCGGCGCGGGTCTGGCCGCCCTGCTCTCGCTGGTCGGCGTCACCGTCCTGCTGCTCACCAACATCACGCTGGTCGCCGGTAGCGCCCTGTGGATTCCGCTGGCAACTCCGGCGCTGCTGATTGTGCTGGGTCATCTGTTCATGACCATCAAATCGCTGCGCGTGACCGAAGCGCTGCGGGCCAGCTCCGAGATGGAATCGGCGGAAAGCAACCGTATGCTGGGCATCGCCTTCCAGGGCCAGGGCCAGCTCGACATGGCGTTCGAGAAATTCCGCCGCTGCCCCCGCGATGAGCAGATTCTGGAACCGATCTACAACCTGGGGCTGGACTTCGAACGCAAACGCCAGTTCACCAAAGCGATCTCGGCCTACGAGTACGTGCTCGACATCCAGGCCGATTTCAAGGACGCCAAGGCGCGCGCCGAGCGCGCCCGCAAGCTCAATGACACGGTCATGCTCGGCGGCAACGTGGGCGCCGGCACCCTGATGATGTCGGGTGAAGACATCGAAAAACCGATGCTCGGACGCTACGAGGTCGAACGCGAACTCGGCAAAGGGGCCATGGGCGTGGTCTATCTGGGCAAAGACCCCAAGATTGGCCGCACCGTGGCCATCAAGACCATGGCCCTGTCGCAGGAGTTTGAAGAGGATGAGCTGGACGAGGTCAAGGAGCGCTTCTTCCGCGAAGCGGAAACCGCCGGGCGCCTGACCCACCCGAACATTGTCACCATCTACGATGCCGGCGAGGAACATGATCTGGCCTATATCGCGATGGAGTTCATCAAGGGCTATGACCTGACCGCGCACACCAAGCCCGGCAAGCTGCTACCGCCCAAAGAGGTGCTGGCACTGATTGCCGACGCTGCCGATGCGCTGAACTACGCCCATTCCAACAATGTGATCCACCGCGACATCAAGCCGGCCAATCTCATGTGGCTGCCGGATTCACATCAGGTCAAGGTCACCGATTTCGGCATCGCCCGACTGACCGATTCCAGCAAAACCAAGACCGGCATGGTGCTGGGCACGCCGTCGTACATGTCACCCGAGCAGCTGGCCGGCAAGAAAGTCGATGGCCGCTCGGATCTGTTCTCGCTGGGCGTCACCCTGTACCAGATGCTGTCCGGCCGCCTGCCCTTCACCGGCGACTCCATGGCCACCCTGATGTTCAAGATTGCCAACGAACCGCATGCGCCGATCGGCGACAGCGTGGAAGGGATCGACCCGCGCATCGACAAAGTCATCAGCAACGCCCTGGCCAAAGACCGCGAGCGTCGCTACAAGCAGGGGGCTGATCTGGCCCGTCACCTGCGCATCCTGATGAAATAACTCATGGCTCTTCAAGGCAAGATCACAACCTCACTGCACACCGATCCCGGTCAGGTCCGCAAGAACAACGAGGACGCGATCGACGAAGACGACAAGATCGGTCTGCTCATCCTGGCCGACGGCATGGGCGGCTACAAAGCCGGCGAAATCGCCAGCGGCATGTGCGTGGCCACGGTCAAGGACATCATGAGCGGGCAATGGCCGCTGCTCGACGGCGAGCAGCGCGACGACAAAAGCGGCATGTGCAAGGCCACGCTGATGCTGCGCGATGCCTTGAGCACCGCACATCAGGCCATCCACGAAGTCTCAGCCAGCCAGCCGCAATGCGAGGGCATGGGTACCACTGCGGTGGCCGTGCTGTTCTTCAACAACCGGGCATCGATCGCCCATGTTGGCGACTCTCGCCTTTATCGCCTGCGCGACAAGCGTCTGGAACAGCTCACCACCGACCACTCGCTGGTCGAGGAGATGGTCGCGCGCGGGCTGTATTCGCGTGAAGATGCCCTGAAGAACGTCAACAGCAACATCGTGACCCGGGCGCTCGGCATCGAACCCACCGTGGACATCGACATGCTGGAAGAACCCCTGCAACGCGATGACGTGCTGCTGCTGTGTTCGGACGGCCTCACCGACCTTGTCGACGACGAACTCATTCGCTTAACGCTCACCCAAAATGTTGCTAACCTTCCTCAGGCGGGGGAGCGTCTCATCCAGCTCGCCAACGAGCGCGGCGGCAAAGACAATATTTCTGTAATCCTGGCAAGAATCGACGGCACGTTTGTGCATAAACCCAGCTGGTTTGACAGCTTGCGCAAGCGCCTTCAGGGGGAACCATGAGTCAACTCACCATTTCCATCGACGGCCGCAATCTGGACGAGATCGAACTCGAAAAGGAACGCGTCACCATCGGTCGTCATCCGGACAATGACATTGTGCTCAAGGACGACCGGGCCGTCAGCGGTCGCCACGCGGTGATCATCACGATCATGAACGACTCCTTCCTGGAGGACCTGGACAGCACCAACGGCACCATGGTCAATGGCCGGCAGGTCGGCAAGCACCCGCTGTCCAATGGCGACGTGATCCAGGTTGGTCGGCACAGCCTGAAATACACCGGCGCGGTCACCGACTACGACGACGACTTCGAAAAGACGATGATTCTCAAACCCAGCGAGATCATCGCCGCGACCAGCTCAGCGCAGGAAGCCAGCAAACCCGCCGCAAACCCGGCCCCGGCTGCCAGCGCAGCGCCAACGCCCGCTGCAGCCCCGGCCGCACCGAGCCGCCCGATGATGGGTAAGGTCATTGTCGACAGTGGCCCCAATGCCGGCAAAGAGCTCAAGCTGACCAAGGCCCTGACCACCCTGGGCAAGCCCGGTGTTCAGGTGGCTGCGATCACCCGCCGCGCAGACGCCTACTATGTGGTTCATGTCAGCCCGGCCGGCAGTGCCAATCGGCCCAAGGTCAACGGCGAGATGATCTCGGCCCAGGCCCGCAAGCTGGCCAGCGGCGACACCGTGGAAATCGCCGGCACGGCGATGAAGTTCGAGCTGTACAGCCCGGAATAGCGCCGCAGCGCTATTCCATGTCGTCATCCATGTATTCGGTGGCGAGATTCTCGAAGCGCGTGTACTGACCGATGAACGCCGCCCTGACCGTCCCGGTGGGGCCGTTACGCTGCTTGGCGATAATCACCTCGGCCACGCCCTTGTCGATCGAATCCGGGTTGTAGTATTCGTCGCGATAGATGAACACGATCAGGTCGGCGTCCTGCTCGATACCCCCGGACTCACGCAAATCCGACATGCGCGGACGTTTGTTATCGCGCTGCTCAACACTGCGGTTGAGCTGTGACAAGGCGATGATCGGCAGCTCCAGCTCCTTGGCCAGGGCCTTCATGCTGCGCGAAATTTCGGCAATTTCATTGGTCCGGTTTTCACGCGAGTTGGGCACCTGCATCAGCTGCAGGTAGTCGACCATGATCAGGCCGATGTCGTGCTCGCGTTTCATGCGCCGCGCCCGCGCCCTCAGCTCGGTCGGTGACAGCGCCGGCGTATCGTCAATGATGATCACCGACTCACGCAGGGTGGTGGCTGCCGAGTTGATACGCCCCCACTCTTCGGGGCTGAGCTGCCCCTTGCGCAACGATTCCTGATTGATCCGCCCGTGTGAGGAAATCAGACGCTGGGCCAGCTGCAAAGCCGGCATTTCCATGCTGAATACGGCCGCCGGCACTTTCTTGATCATGGCCGCGTGCTCGACCCAGTTCATCGCCAGCGAGGTCTTACCCATGGCCGGGCGAGCCGCCAGAATGACCAGATCACCGGCGTGCAGGCCTGTGGTGCGGTCATCAAAACGGTTGAGCCCCGTAGGCAAGCCGGCCGTCTCCAGGCCTTCACTGCGCCGCTGGATTTCCTCCACCGCGGCGCCAACCAGATCCGCAACCTGCACCCCAACCTTGTCATTGTGGCGGCGACGCTCGGCAATCTGGAACACTTCACGCTCGGCTTGATCCAGCAGATCACCGGTGTCCGTGCCGTCCTTGGCGTAGCCCTGCTCGATGATCGCTGCACCCGCCCGGATCAGCTGACGTCGTATCGAGTGCTCGCGTACGATGTCTGCCCAGGCCAGAATATTGGACGCCCCCGGGGTGTCCTGCACCAGCCCCGCCAGATACGGCAAGCCGCCGGTGTCGTCGATCTTGCCGTTGGCTTCCAGATGTTCGGACACCGTCACCGCATCAAGCGGCTGGTAGCGCTTGGCCAGCTCGGACAAGGCCTCGTAGATCAGGCGGTGTTCGTGACGGTAGAAATCCTCGGGAATCAGGCGGTCGGCCAGGTCATCCCACACGTTGGAATCGTGCATGAGGCCACCGATCACGCTCTGCTCGGCAAGCAGACTGTGCGGTGGCACCTTGGTGCTGGATTCGAAATCTTTATCCATCAGCGATCGACGCAAGCGGGCCTGAAAAAGACAATAAAAAAGGCCGGGCGCGACAACCGCGACCGGCCCTGAAGCTTAACCAAATCCCGGCCTGATCACAGCCGGGCGCCGCATCAAGCGGCTTTTTGCGCCTCGACCACCAGCTTGATGCGCGTCTGCACATCGGCGTGGAAATTGAGGGTGACTTCGTATTCGCCAACCTGGCGAATAACGTCATCGGTGCTGATCTCGCTGGCGTTCAGGTCAATGCCGCGCTCCTGAGCCGCTTCGGCGATCTGGGCCGCGTGGATGGAGCCGTACAGCTTGCCCTCTTCCGAGGCCATGGCCACGATGCTCAGCTCGACGCCTTCACAGCCGTGCGCACGCAGCTTGGCCGCGTTGAGCGAATCTTCCGCCTGCTTGATCAGCTCAGCCTTACGGGCCTCAAACACAGCCATGTTGGCTTCGTTGGCCGGCAGCGCCTTGCCCTGCGGGATCAGAAAGTTACGACCGAAGCCCGGCTTCACCTTGACCTTGTCGCCGAGGTCGCCGAGGTTGCGGATGCGTTCCAGCAGAATCACTTCCATGTTGTTCTCCTCAGGACGAGTGGCGATCGGTGTACGGCAGCAGCGCCAGGTAGCGCGCACGGCGGATAGCAACCGCCAGCTGACGCTGATAGCGAGCCTTGGTACCGGTGATACGGCTGGGGACAATCTTGCCGTTTTCAGCGATGAACTGCTTCAACAGGGCAAGGTCTTTGTAATCGATGGTCTCGATGCCTTCTGCAGTGAATTTGCAGAATTTGCGGCGACGAAAATAGCGTGACATGAACTAACTCCTTAAGCCTGAGCGTCTTCGGTGACGTCGGCATCGGCGTCATCGTCGCCGTCCGAATCGTCGGCATCATCATTCGCAGCCGGGCGCTTGGCCGGCTTGCTGTCTTCTTCCTTGGCCAGCGGTGAGGTTTCCGTCACCGGTCCGTCCATGCGAATGATCAGATGACGCAGAATCGCATCGTTGAAACGGAAGCCCTGCACCAGCTCTTCGACCACAGCCGCACTGGTTTCCACGTTGAGCATGGCGTAGTGGGCTTTGTGCAGCTTCTGGATGGGGTAAGCCAGCTGACGGCGGCCCCAGTCCTCAAAACGGTGAACCTTGCCACCGTCCGCTTCGATGATCCCGCGGTAGCGCTCGACCATGGCGGGCACTTGTTCACTCTGGTCCGGATGAACCAGGAACACAATTTCGTAGTGTCGCATTGTTGTCCTTACGGTTGTTGTCCGGCCTCATTGCCGGACACAGTCCCCCGTCAAAACACGATGGTCAGCGGTGGGACAAGGAATGTGCAGACCGCCTTGACGGACGCACAGGGCCGCGCATTCTAGAGAAACGCAGGCGCCACGGCAAGTCAGCGCCTCAGGTGGCTGCGCGCTGCCTGACCGCCTCGTACAGCGCCACGCCACAGGCCACCGATACGTTCAGACTGGAAACGCTGCCGGCCATGGGCAGGCTGACCACGGCATCGCAGTGCTCCTGGGTCAGCTGACGCAGGCCACGCCCCTCGTTCCCCAGCACCAGGACCAGCGGTCCGGTCAGGTCCTCAGCATAGAGGCTGCGGTCATCGGCATCCGCCAGCCCGACAATGAACAATCCCGCACGCTGCATTTCAAGCAGGGCCCGGGACAGGTTCGGCACCACCACCAGGGGCAGGTGCTCCGCCGCACCGGCGGCAGTTTTGCGCGCCACATCGTTCAGACCTGCGGCACGGCGTTTGGGAATGACCACACAATCCGCTCCGGCCCCGTCGGCCACACGCAGACAGGCGCCGAGATTGCGCGGATCTTCAATCTCGTCCAGCACCACAACCAGCGGTGCGGCACGCCCTGCAATGCAATCCTGCCAGCGCTGTGCCGGGCTGGCCTGCGAGCTCACCGCAAGCTGGGCACTGACCCCCTGATGCTTGAGACCGTCATGACGCTGATCAAGCACAGCGCCGGCGACCCGGCGAACCGGCACGCCGTAGCGCTGAGCCTGCTGCTCCAACTGACGGGCCCGGCGATCATGCCGGGCCCGGTCCAGTTCGATGCATACCAGCGAGGCTGTTTTGAGGCGGGATTCCACCGCGTGGAACCCGCCAACCCATTGCTCGCTCAAAGCGTGTTGCTCACGTGCTCAGCTACCCAGGTACGGGGGCGGCGCATAGGCCTGCTGCTCCTGCCCTTCAACCACGGCCTTGATCACGATGTCGACCCGGCGGTTCTGTGCCCGGCCAGCGCCGGTTTCGTTGCTCGCAATCGGCTCGCGCTCACCACGCCCTTCGGTACGCACGCGGTCATACAGCACTCCGTTCTGGGTGATGTAGCTCTGCACCGAGTTCGCGCGACGCTCCGACAGCCCCTGGTTGTAACTGTCGCTGCCGGTGGAATCGGTATGGCCGACAACGTGGATCACGGTTTTGTCGTAGTCCTTGAGCACCTCGGCAATCTTGCCGAAGGTGGCCTGGGCGGTTGCGGTCAGATCCGAACGATCAACCCCGAAACTGGCATCCGACGCCACGCCAATCTTCAGCGCATCGCCCGACAGACGGGTGATGCGCAATTCCTTGCGGGCCGCCTCCGCAGCCAGTTCGCGCTCCAGCTCGGCCTGCTGCTTGTCCATGTAATTGCCAACGGCACCGCCGGCAATCGCACCGACCACGGCGCCAATGTAACGGCCTTTGTCACCGTCGACCTGATGACCGGCAACGGCACCGATCAGGGCACCGACCGCAGCCCCGGTCTTCGCCCGTCGATTGGGGTCATCGGTTGCGCACGCCACCAGGCTCAAACTCAACGCACCGACACCGAGAATTTTCCAGTTCATAGTTCCCTCCACTGATTTGCTTGTTGGTCACGGCCTTTGGCACCGATCCCACGGCTGTAGCCTATGAGCGGACGATGGGCCAAGGGTTCAAAGTCTATCTTACGTTCCTGGCTGTCGACGCGAGCCAGGCGCACTTTCATGCGATCACCAAGGCGGAACATCTGCCCGCTGCGCTCACCGCGCAGACGATGGAATTCCGGCTCGTGCTGGAAATAGTCACGCCCCAGGCTGGAAATGTGCACCAGCCCGGAAATTCGCACCGTATCGATTTCCACAAACAAACCGAAATTGGTCACGCCGACCACCTCGCCTTCAAAGGTTTCGCCAACACGCCCTTCGAGGTACTCGCATTTGAGCGCCTCGACCACGTTCCAGCCCGCCTGTTCGGCATTGCGCTCACGCTCCGAACAATGCACGCCAAGCACCTGCAGGGCCTCACCATCATCAGGCTCAACCGCGCCGGCACCTTCCTTCAACGCCCATTTGATCGTTCGGTGTACATTGAGGTCGGGATAGCGCCGTATAGGCGACGTGAAATGCGCGTAATCATCCAGCGCAAGCCCGAAATGACCATCGGTATCGGGTGAATACACCGCCTGACTCAGGGTACGCAGCAGCGCACCCTGCACCAGCACGGCCTCCGGTTTGCCGGCCACGCTGTCCAGCACCGCCTGATAGTGCTTGGGGCGGGGCTTGTTGCGCCCACCCAGCTTGAGCCCCCATTCCGCCAGGAACTTGCGGAAATCGTCCAGCGCATCGGCCGGCGGCGGCGGATGAACCCGGTTGAGGGCCTGCAACTTACGGTTGCGCAGGAACCGCGCCGCGGCCACATTGGCCATGATCATGCATTCTTCGATCAGGCGATGGGCGCGGTTGCGTGTCACCGGACGAATCGCACGCAGATGCCCGTCGTCGCCAATGTCGAAGAACACCTCGCGGCCTTCGAAATCCAGCGCCCCGCGGACCTGCCGCGCCGCGTGCAAAGCCTCGAACAACGAAGACAGCGTCCGCAGTGTATTGATGTGCGGATGACGGCTGTCGGGTGCATCCAGCTCGGCGGCAACATCATCGTAGATCAGGCGCGCGCGTGAGCGAATCAGCCCCGGATAGAAGCGACTGGAGCGCAGCTGGCCCTCAGCGCTGATAACCAGTTCGGCAATCAATGCGTAGCGATCTTCGTCCGGACGCAGGGAACACAGATCGTCCGACAGCACCGGCGGCAGCATCGGAATCACCCGCCCGGGGAAATACACCGAGGTGGCTCGGGCCTGCGCTTCACGATCCAACGCTGTACCCGGACGCACGTAGCGTGACACGTCGGCAATCGCCACCCACAGCCGCCAGCCCTTGGGTGTGCGCCGTGCAAACACCGCGTCGTCGAAGTCCTTGGCGTCGGCGCCATCAATGGTTATGAACGGAATCTCGCGCATGTCGCGGCCATGCTTGTCGAGGCTCGGCCGAGGCAGATTTTCGACTTCGCGCATCACCGCTGCGGGGAACTCGCGCGGCAAACCGAAGTCGGTGATCGCAACATCGATTCGTGTCGCAACATCAAGCTCGTCGCCTAGCACACGCTCCACCGTAGCCAGCGGCTGGGCGTCACGTTCGGGCTGCCGCGTGATGCGCACCTGAACGATGTCGCCATTGTTAGCGCCATTGCGCTGATCCGGCGGAATCAGCACCTGCTGGCTGATCTGCGGATTCTCGGGCACCAGATAGCTGATCCCCGCATCGATCTTCAAACGCCCGGCCAAAGCCTCGGTGTTGCGCTCCAGCACCTCTACGATGCTGGCCTTCTCGCGACCGCGCCGATCATGCCCGCCCGGGCGGGCCAGCACGCGGTCGCCCGGGAACACCCGGGCCATCTGGCGCGGCGGCAAGAACCAGTCCGGTCCTGGCCGCTCGGTTTTGAGAAACCCGTAGCCATCGCGATGGCCCAGCACCACACCACGCAGCAAATCCATCTGCTCGACCACGCCGTAATCACCATGGCGATTGACCAGCACACGGCCTTCGTTCGCCAACGTCTCCAGCACACTGGTCAACTGACGCTTGTGAGCCTTCTCAGTGATCTCCAGAGCGGCGCAAAGTGCGCGAAAACTCATGGGCTGGCCGGCCTGGCGTAACTGCTGAAACACGCGTTCGTGGGTCATTTTCACTGTTGTGCTCATTAGGGCTTGACAGATTTTTCTACATCCTTAGTATTTCGCGGCCTTGCCGAGGTGGCGGAATTGGTAGACGCGCTAGATTCAGGTTCTAGTATGGGAAACCATGTGGAGGTTCAAGTCCTCTTCTCGGCACCATACAGGAGCCCGTGGTCACTGACCACGGGCTTTTTTTATGCCTGATTGCAGGGGCCTCAGGCGGCCCCGAACAGGTCCTTCAGGACGATCGTATCGCTGCGATCCGGTCCGGTGGAGATGATCTCGACCGGCGTCTGCAGCAGCTCTTCCAGGCGACTCAGATAGGCCCGCGCATTGGCCGGCAACGCGTCGTATTCACGCACCCCGACGGTCGACTCGTCCCAGCCCGGCAACTCTTCGTAAATCGGCTCTACGGCTTCCAGCGCCTCCGCACCAATCGGCAAGCGGTCCGTCGGTTCACCGTTGACCGTGTAACCGGTGCACACGCGAATGCTCGGCAGACCATCGAGCACATCGAGCTTGGTGATGCACAGTCCGCTGATGCTGTTGTTGAACACCGAACGGCGCAGGGTCACCGCATCGAACCAGCCGCAACGACGGGCGCGGCCTGTCGTGGCCCCCACTTCGCCGCCCTTGGTGGCCAGATGCATGCCCATTTCGTCATGCAGTTCGGTCGGGAACGGGCCGGAGCCGACGCGCGTGGTGTAGGCCTTGACGATGCCGAGCACGTGATCAAGACGCAGCGGCCCCACACCCGTGCCTGTGGCCGCGCCACCGGCGGTGGTGTTGCTGGAGGTCACATAGGGGTAAGTGCCATGGTCAACGTCGAGCAGCGCGCCCTGCGCGCCCTCAAACAGCACATTGCCACCGCTGTCCTGAATGTCGCGCAACAACTCGGTCACATCCGCCGTCATCGGCGCCAGCCACTCGGCATGGGCCAGACACTGATCAAGAATCTCCTGAAAATCGACGATTTCCGTGCGGAAGTAGTTCTGCAGCACGAAGTTGTGGAAATCCAGCACCTCGCCGAGCTTGGCCGCGAGGCGCTCACGGTGGAACAGGTCGTCAACACGCAAGGCGCGACGCGCCACCTTGTCTTCATAGGCCGGGCCGATACCCCGCCCGGTGGTGCCGATCTTGGCTTCGCCACGGGCCAGCTCACGTGCCCGGTCGAGCTTGACGTGATACGGCAAGATCAACGGACAGGCCGGCGAAATACGCAAGCGCTCGCGCACCGGAATGCCGTGACCCTCCAGCCCCTGCATTTCTTCAAGCAGCGCCTCGGGCGAGAGCACCACGCCGTTGCCGATCAGGCACTGCACGTTGTCACGCAAGATGCCCGACGGAATCAGATGCAGTACGGTTTTCTTGCCATCGATCACCAGGGTATGACCGGCGTTATGGCCGCCCTGAAAACGCACCACCGCAGCACATTTGTCGGTCAGCAAGTCGACAATCTTGCCCTTGCCCTCGTCGCCCCACTGACTGCCAATTACGACCACACTCTTGGCCATGTTCAAGACTCCTTGAGTCCGTGCCCCAGGGACACCAGACGATTAAGATCGGCACTGAAGCCGGTCGCAGGGCGGTCGGCGCCAAAGTTTGCGCCGACGCCGTTGTAACGCCCACCACGGGCC
>JASBUL010000047.1 GCA_030147945.1 Oceanococcus sp.
GCTCGCAGCACCCAGCGTTGCTGTTCGCTTGACCAGTTCGAGGCAGTGATGTTGAGGCCGTACTGAATGGTTTCGGCAATGCCATGTTCTTTAGCCGTTTCAGTGATGTACGAGCGGATCGACGGGCCGTCGGCCAGAACCTTGTCCGAATCCCAGGGCTTGAAGCGATAGCCGAAACTGGCCATGTCCGAATCGGAACGAATGCCGGGATAGCGGAACAGATCCCAGGTGCCGCCCAGGCGGGCGCGGCGCTCGATGATGGCCATGGAGCGCTGCGGATGCTCGCGCCGCAGATGCACCGCCGTGCCGATACCGGACAGGCCGGCGCCAATAATAAGAATGTCGAAATGTTGTGGGCTCATGGGCAATCTCCTCGCGCCTTCGCTCTTGTACGTTGATCATGCTAGTGCCATGCTGGCGAAAAGAATTGGCTTTTGGCGACACATTTTTGTCTTTAAGCGACAAAGCACATGAGCACACTGATCCGCGCCGCCAATCTGGCCGGCATTGAGGACCTGATGGCACAGCTGGGCGGCGACGCCCACGCCCTGCTGGCTCGCCATCACATCAACCCTCAACTGATCCACGATCCGGACGCCTACGTGCCCTATCGCAGCCTGGCCGCCGTGATCGAACAGGCCGCAGTGGACACCCAATGCAGCGATTTCGGACTGCGCATTGCCCACTGGCAAGGTCTCGACATGCTCGGCCCAGTGGCGGTGATTGCCCGCGCGGCCAACGATGTGCTGCACGCCTTCGAGGGCATTGCCCGCTACCTGCACATTCACGGCCCGGCACTCAAACTGTCGCTGCGCGGACGCAACGAGGCCGGCGATTATTGCTTTGCTTTCCGTATCGAAGACCGTGGCCTGCGCAATCTGACCCAGAGCTACGAACTGAGCATGGCCAACGGCGCCCGCATCCTGAGCATGCTCAGCGCCCACAACGCTCGCCCGGCAAGGATTTACTTCACCCATGCCCCCTTGTCGAGCAAGGTCACCTATCAACGGGCCTTCGAATGCCCGATCGAATTCGAGGCCGAATACAGCGGCTTTGACCTGCGTGAAAGCGATGCACGCCGCCCGCTCAGCAGTGCCGACCCGCAAACCCTGCGCATCGCCCAGCGTTATCTGGAATCGCGTGGACCGGCCGGACGCCAGCTCAGCGAGCAGGTTGCCGAGCTGATCGATCGCCTGCTGGCCACCGGACAATGCCGCATCGACACGGTGGCGGAACAGCTGGCCATGCACCCGCGCAGCCTGCAACGCCACCTCAATCAGGAAGGCACGTGCTTTGAAACCATGCTCGACGCGATTCGTCGCGACAAGGCGCGCACCTACCTGGCCATGACTGCGATGCGCTTCAGCCAGATTTCCGGGCTGCTCGGTTACGCCGACCAGAGCACCTTCAACCGGGCCTGCCGGCGCTGGTATCAGTCCACCCCCAAAGCCCTGCGCAAGCGACTCGCCGCAGAGTTGACCTAGCCGCTATGGGCACGCGCTTTGCTTATGCATGCGCATGTCCACCGCCCGCGCCATCCGTGTTCTGCTCGTCAGCCATGACGACACCCTGACCCGTTCGCTTGAACGCGAAGGCTTTGAGGTGCACCAGGTCAGCGAAAGCGAGGATGTCTACAACCTGGTCGGTGAGCTCGAACCTGACGCTATCCTGATCCGCCCCGACTCACCCACCCGCGACAGCCTGGAACATCTGGCCAGCCAAAGTTGCAAGCATCCGCAACCCACCCTGTTCCTGCACGACAAACTGCCGCAGGAATTGCGTCAGCAGGCGCTCAGCCTTGGGGTCAGCAGTTACGCCACAGCCGAACTCACCCCCACCGCCCTGCGCTCGCTGATCGAGATTTCCATCGATCACGCGAAACGCCTGCAAGCGGTCAAGCGCGAACTCACGCGCAATCAGAAAACCCTGGCCGAGCGCAAACAGATCGATCAGGCCAAACGCATCCTGTGGAAAGACCACGGCATGAACGAAGAAGCGGCCTACAAAGCGCTGAAAAACATGGCCATGAACGGCCGCATCAGTGTCGCCGACGCGGCACGCAAGGTGCTGGAAAGCAAGGAGAAACAGGCATGAACACGACGCTGACCACGGGCTTTGTAGCGCTCACCGACGCGCTCACCCTGATCGCGATCAAACGCCTGGAACTGGACCGCATGGCCGGCGCCCGACTCAAGCTCAAACGCATGGGCTCGTGGGCCCAGCTGCGCGACGCCCTGCTCACCGGCGAGATCGATGCTGCGCACTGCCTGCCGGGCATACCGCTGCTGTCGCAAGCCGATGCTTACCCCCACCATGTGCGTCTGGCCACCGCTTTCACCCTCAACCACTACGGCAATGCCATCACCCTGGGCAACAGCGTGTTCGATCAGATTCCGCGCAATCTGCCGCTGGATGAGGGCCTGCAGCAGCTGGCCCAAAAACGCCGGGAAAGCGGCCGCCTGCTGACCTTTGGTTCCGTGTTCCCGGTCTCCAAGCACGAATTCGAATTGCGCCACTGGCTCGGCCAGCAGGGTTTGCAAGCCGGACGCGACTACCGGCTGGTGGTGATCCCGCCGCCGCTGGCGGTGGACGCCCTGCACGACGGGCGGGTCGACGGTTTTTGCGTGGGTGAGCCGTGGAACTCGGTCGCGGTGGAAGCCTGTCTGGGCAAGATCGTGGCCAACAGCCGCAGTCTGGGCCTGCCCAGCACCGAGAAAGTGCTGGCCGTGAACCAGCAGTGGCTGGACAGCGATGAGCACCACCAGCTCATATTGTGGTTGCATGAAGCATCCCGCTGGCTGGCCGAACGCAGCAATCATGGCCGCGCCCTCAAGTGGTTGTCGGAAGAGGTCAAACGCGATGTGCGCGTGCTTGAGCCCGGCGTCACCGGACCGCACGCGGTGGACTTTCGCGCATCACACTGCCCGGAGCCCAAGCACGCCTTGTGGCAGCTCGAACAGATGCAGACCGCCGGCAACCTGCCGGAGGCGGCGGTTTCCAGCGAGATTGCCGCGCGCACCTTCCGCAACGATGTGTACCAGCGCATGACCCGTCAGTACGTCGTCGCCGAGCCGTCCTGACCCATTCGGCACTGATCTGGTGCATTGCACAAATCCTGTGCGCAACCGCGCCCCCCGGCAGATCACCCGGCCCCGGTATCGCAGCCCCCGGCTCAAGCAAATTCAAACACTTGAGCGCTTGGCACGGATGTTGATTACCAACTGACAAGACGTGGACCAGGCCTGAACAAGGTACGAGTGCGTCGATGAGGCTCTCTGGCGGCAGTCCCTGCCCCACAGCCATCGTCGCTCTCGTCTTCAGGGGATTTCCATGGAAGTTGCGAACAAAGCCACTCGCATTAATCTTTTCGACTTCAAGTCCGTGCAAATGCGGACCTTTCACCTCACCTGGTTCGCCTTTTTCCTGTGCTTCTTCGGCTGGTTCGGTATCGCACCGCTGATGGCGGTGGTGCGTGAGGATCTGCTGCTGACCAAGGCCCAGATCGGCAACACCATCATTGCTTCGGTCGCCATCACGGTGATGGTGCGCCTGCTGATCGGACCACTGTGCGACAAGTTCGGGCCGCGAAAAACCTATTCCGCCCTGCTCGTACTCGGCTCGTTTCCGGTGATGCTGATTGGCCTGGCCGACAGCTACGAAAGCTTCCTGCTGTTCCGCCTGGGGATTGGCGCGATCGGCGCGGCCTTCGTCATCACCCAGTACCACACCTCGGTGATGTTCGCCTCAAACGTGGTGGGCACCGCCAACGCCACCACTGCTGGCTGGGGCAACCTGGGCGGTGGCGTGACCCAGCTGGTCATGCCGCTGGTGTTTGCCGCCGTCATGACCTTTGGGGTCAGCGAAGCGGCCGGTTGGCGTGTCGCCATGATCGTGCCCGGCGTGGTGCTGTTCATCATGGGCATCGTCTACTACCTGTTCACCCAGGATGCACCGGACGGCAACTACTCGGAGTTGCGCGCTGCCGGCAAGCTGCCGCCGGCCACCAAGGAACGCTCGGCTTCGGGTTCGTTTCTGCTCGCCGCCCGTGATTACCGCGTGTGGGCGCTGTTCGTGGTCTATGCCGCCTGCTTCGGGGTTGAGCTCACGATCAACAACATCGCCGCGATCTATTACTTCGACAATTTCAGTCTCGATCTCAAAACCGCCGGCATGATCGCCGCCCTGTTCGGTTTGATGAACCTGTTCGCACGCACCCTGGGCGGGTACTTCTCTGATCGCTTCGCGCTCAAGAGCGGGCTGAGCGGGCGGGTGCGGTTTCTGTTCATCGTGCTGTTCTGCGAAGGCCTGGCCCTGATGCTGTTCTCGCAGATGAACGTGCTGATTCTGGCGGTAGGCTCGATGATCATGTTCAGCCTGTTCGTGCAGATGTCGGAAGGCGCCACCTTCGGCATCGTGCCGTTCATGAATCGCAAGGCGCTGGGCGCCGTGGCCGGTATCGTCGGCGCCGGCGGCAATGCGGGCGCGGTGGCTGCCGGCTTCCTGTTCAAGTCGGAAAGCATCAGCTACCAGCAAGGTCTGTTCTACCTCGGCCTGGCCGTAGTCGGCGCATCGTTCTGCGCCCTGCTGGTGCGCTTCTCGGATGAGACCCACGCCGAGGAAAAAGCACGCCTCAACCAGGACCTGCTGGCCCGCGAGCCTGCCAGCGCCACCTGAGCATCGCCATCCCCACTTGATTGAACCGGGGCGCCGCCGTGCGCGTGCGGCCCCGTGGAGTTTTCCCATGCACAACACCCAGCACATCATCGTTGTCGGCAACGGCATGGTCGGCCAGCGCTACCTCGAAACCCTGTGCGAGACGCTGCGCGCCAGCGGGCGCCGCGAGCACTACCGCATCAGCGTGTTCGGCGACGAACCACGCCCCGCCTACGACCGGGTCCAGCTTTCGGCCTACTTCAGCGGCAGCACGGCCGAAGATCTGTCCTTGGTGTCGGACGATTTCTTCGCCGCCAACGACATCGCCCTGCACCTTGGCGAAGGTGTGCTCGCGATCAACCGCCAGGCCCGCAGCATCACCACCAGCCGCGGCCAGATTCACAACTACGACACGCTGGTCCTGGCCACCGGGTCCTATCCGTTCGTGCCGCCAATTCAAGGCAACGACCGCGACAACTGCTTTGTTTACCGCACCATCGAGGACCTGGAAGCGATCAGTGCCGCGGGCGCCAGCGCCAAGGTCGGCGCCGTGGTTGGTGGCGGTCTGCTCGGGCTTGAAGCCGCCAAAGCTCTGCGTGACATGGGTCTGACCACCCATGTGGTGGAGTTCGCGCCGCGCCTGATGGCAGTGCAGGTGGATGATGGCGGCGGCGCCGTGCTGCGGCGCAAGATCGAAGAGCTGGGTGTGGCTGTGCACACCGGCAAGAACACCCAGCGTATCGAGCCGGGCGAAAGCTGCCGCCATCGCATGTGTTTTGCCGATGGTGAGACGCTGGAAACCGACATCGTGCTGTTCTCCGCCGGCATCCGTCCGCAGGATGCGCTGGCCCGTCAGTGCGTGCTGGAGATTGGAGAACGCGGCGGTATCGTGATCGACAACCACTGCCGCACCAGCGACCCGCACATCTACGCCATCGGTGAATGTGCACTGTGGAACCAGCAGATTTTCGGTCTGGTCGCGCCGGGCTACGAGATGGCCCGGGTGGCGGCAGAACATGTGCTCAGCGACAACCCGGATGACGCAACTGAGTTCCTCGGCGCCGACATGAGCACCAAACTCAAGCTCATGGGCGTGGACGTGGCCTCCATCGGCGATGCCCACGCGCGCAGCCAGGGGGCGCGAACCAGCGTGTTCATCGATGAACATGCCGGAGTTTACAAAAAACTGGTCAGCGATGAGAAGGGCCGCAAAGTGCTGGGCGCGGTACTGATCGGCGACGCTGCGGACTATTCGACGCTGCTGCAGATGATGCTCAGCGACATCGCCATACCGGGCAAACCGGAACAGCTGATTCTGCCGGCGAGCGAAGGCGGCGGCGCCGCACTGGGCCCTGATGCCCTGCCCGACAGCGCCACGATCTGCTCCTGCAACAATGTCAGCAAAGCGCGTATCTGCGGCGCCGTGGCCGAAGGCGCCACCGCGCTGGGCGAGCTCAAGGCCTGCACCAAGGCCGGCACCTCGTGCGGCGGTTGCAATGCGCTGGTCAAAAGCCTGCTCGACAACGAACTGAGCAAGATGGGCGTCGAGGTCAACAACCACCTGTGCGAACACTTCGCCTACTCACGCCAGGAGCTGGAGCACCTCATCCGGGTGGAGAAGCACAAAACCTTCGAGTCGATTCGCGACGCGCATGGTCATGGCCGCGGCTGCGACATCTGCAAACCCACGATGGCCTCGATCCTGGCTTCAACCTGGAACGAGCATGTCCTGCAACCGCATCTGGCCGGCCTACAGGACACCAACGACTACTTCATGGCCAACATGCAGAAAGACGGCAGCTACTCGGTGGTGCCACGCATACCCGGCGGCGAAATCACGCCGCAAA
>JASBUL010000053.1 GCA_030147945.1 Oceanococcus sp.
GGTGGTGCGTTTTTCCTCGACCGCGTATTTCCACCAGCAGCACTGCTGACCGCTGAGCGGTGACACCACCGGGTCGCCCGGCAGCATGCGCGCGATGCCTTCGAGTTCGACATAGCCCTGCGCGGCCGAGCGAATTTTCGACGTCGGTGTGTCCTGGATCTGGCGTCCCTTGAGCAGCTTCAGCCAGGCCATGACCGCGCCGATCACGGAGAGCAGCGCCAGCACACCGGTGCTGATCCAGAATTCGTCGGGCTCCAGCAGCTGGACTTGGTGGCTCAGCTCTGTGAGGTTCATCGGGCGGTGATAAGCCCTCTAGGAGGAGAACAGCGAACGGATGTTGACGTCGGCCGTTTCGCTTTGCGAGAACTCCAGCAGATCTGCTGATTTGAAGCCCAGCATGCGCGCAATGATGACGTCCGGGAACTGCTCGATGCGGACATTGTTCAGGTTGACGCTTTCGTTGTAGAACTCACGCCGATCGGCGATCGAATTCTCCAGGCCAGTGATGCGGCCCTGCAGCTGCTGGAAGGCCTGGTCCGCCTTGAGTTCCGGGTAGGCTTCGGCGACGGCGAACAGGTTACCCAGGCCCAGGCGCATGGCGCTTTCCGCTTGCCCCACGCCCTTCACATCGCCGCGTTGCCGGGCGTTCTGTGCATCGGCGCGTGCCTGCATGACCTTTTCCAGGGTTTCCTGCTCAAAGTCCTTGTACTGGCGACAGGTTTCAACCAGTTTGGGCAGTTCGTCATGGCGCTGCTTGAGCAGCACGTCGATGTTGCTCCAGGCTTTGGAGACGGCGTGCTTTAAACTGACCAGATTGTTGTAGATCACCACGGCGTACACCACGGCGGCGGCGATCAATCCCCAGAATACGAAGGTCGAAATGTTGCTGGCTCCCTCTTCCATGCCAATATCCCCGGTGGATGGAAAGGCCTGAAGTCTAGCACTGTGACTGCGCGGCGAATGTGAATTTATGAAATACGATTATCTGGTTATCGGTGGCGGCAGCGGCGGTATCGCCAGCGCCCGGCGGGCGGCTCAGTACGGGGCTCGCGTGGCGGTGGTGGAAGCCGCGCAACTGGGCGGCACCTGCGTCAATGTGGGCTGTGTGCCCAAGAAGCTGATGTGGCACGCCGGGCAGCTTGCCCATGCGCTTGAGGATGCGCCGGGCTATGGATTCGAGCCGCTGCAGCCTAGTCATGACTGGGCCAGGCTGGTGGCTGACCGCGAAGCCTATCTGCGGCGCCTCAACGGCATCTACGAAAACAATCTGAACAAGGATGCGGTGGACATCTACCGTGGTCAGGCGCGTTTCGTGAATCCGCACGAGGTTGAGGTCGACGGACAACGGATTGGCGGCGAGCATGTGCTGATTGCCACCGGTGGCAAGCCCAGTGTGCCGGATCTGCCCGGAGCCGAGCTGGGTATTACCTCGGATGGATTCTTTGCCCTGACCCAGCGCCCGCAGCGGGTTGCGCTGGTTGGCGCGGGCTATATCGCGGTGGAGCTGGCCGGGGTGCTACGGGCACTGGGCAGCGAGGTGCACCTGCTGGTGCGCGGCGACCATGTGCTGCGCCATTTCGATGACATTCTGTCGCACACGCTGACGCCGTACATGCAGGAAAGTGGCATCAACCTGCATCTGCAGACCTCGCCGCAGGCCTTGAGTCCGGTCGCTGACGGCGTGCGCGTGACGCTGTCCAGCGGTGACGATCTGGAGGTCGACAGCCTGATCTGGGCGACCGGTCGCAGGCCCAATCTGGATGGCCTGGAGCAGGCCGAGTTGGCGCTGGATGCCGGCGGCCACATTGCGGTTGATGAATGGCAGCAAACCAGCCAGCCGCAGGTTTACGCGGTCGGTGACGTGACCTCGGCGCCGGCCCTGACCCCGGTCGCCATTCAGGCCGGGCGGCGTTTGTCCGACCGCCTGTTCGGTGGCCAGAGCGAGGCCAAGCTTGACCATGATTGTGTGCCGACCGTGGTGTTCAGCCACCCGCCGATCGGTACCGTGGGCCTGAGTGAAGCGCAGGCGCGAGAGCGCTACGGCGACGCGGTCAAGGTTTACAGCGCTGAGTTCAAGGCCCTGCACAACGCCTTGCTGACCCACAAGCAACCCAGTGCCGTGAAGTTGGTGGTGGTCGGTGATGATGAGCGGGTGGTGGGTTTGCACAGCATTGGCCCGGGCAGTGACGAGATGCTGCAGGGCTTTGCCGTGGCGGTGAAGATGGGGGCGCGCAAGCGTGATCTGGATGACACCATCGCCATCCACCCGACCGCATCGGAAGAGTTGGTGACCCTGCGCTGAGCCTTATGCGCACGGCAGGCCGCGTTCGGCCAGCCAGGCCTGGGCATCCGCGGCATCGTGTTCGAACCAGCGCTGTGCCGAACCCAGGCGAAAGCTGTAGCCCCAGGCATCCATGTCAGCACAACAGCGCCGACGGCCAAAACCGGGTATGCGCCCGGCCAGCACGATCTGTAGATAGCACACGGCGTTCTCTTCAGCATCATCGCCGCCGGCATCGGTGTGCAGGGTGGCGCGGCGCTGCGCGCCCATGCAGATGGCATGGCAGGCTTCATGCAGCAGCGAATGCAGCGGCGTGTCGCCACGCACCATGACCCGCGCGCCGATCAGGCCGGCTTCATCGTCGCCCCAGTAGCTGGCCGGGATGTCCTGGCCGTCGGCGACGGATTCCACGCTCAGACCGAATGTGCCGAGCAAGGCGCGTACGCTGGCCTGCTCGGCATCGCGCCAGCGTAAGACCTTGGTCGTGTCTGTGGATGGCGGTGCGTCCGTCATGCTGGTGTCGGGCGAGGGCAAAAGCACAATTATGCCTTGCCCCTGACGGCCTGAGGGTGTCCAGGCACGGCTGACCCGCTGGCCCTGGGGTCAGCCGCGTGGTGCTGCTCAGAAGTGGCTGTTGGCGAAATCGTCGACGCTGACCTCACGCAGGATGGCGCCGCTGTTGCGGTCCACGAACTCGAACAGAATGCCGTCATCGGTCTGCATGCTGAAAAACAGCATCGAGCCCTGCGGGCCGCCATATTCCATGTGCAGATCACCGGGCGGGTTTTTCGCCACATGGCCCGGCTTGCGGATTTTGTGCACCGTTTCGGTGTCGCTCTCCTCGATCACGTGGTGCTCGCCCTGCAGCACCTGAACCGTGGTTGCACCGGTATGGCGGTGGAAATGGCAGTAGCAGTCCGGCTCCCACTTGACCAGAAAGTCGGCCTTGCCCGCAGCCTGGTCGGTGCCCAGCGGCGCCACCCAGTAGTCGACGCGGTAGCCTAGGGCCTCCGGCTCGAACAGGCGGTGCCATTTGATTTCCGACACCGGGTAGGGGGTCAGTCGGGATACGGTTTCGAGCAGTTCCTGCATGGTTTGAGTCTCCTTTGATGAATGCATGCCCGGTCGGGCGCCTTGCACTCTAGGAGGGGCGCGAGCAGCGGGCCTGCCATTTCGCGCCAGCCGGTTTGGGCGCGCCGGGAGTTGGGTCAAAATGACCGCTTCGTCGCATTGCGGGGTGTCGTGAGATGTCCGAGTCCAAGCATGCTAGCGCCAGTACCGCCATGACCAAGGCCCGCTCAATGGGGCCGATTGCAGATGTGGTGCGGCGCGCAGGTGGCAGTCTGGAGCGCGTTTTCAAGCGGGCCGATGTGCCCCTTCGTCTGGCTTACGAGCCCGAACGCACCTTGCTGCTCAAGGATCAGTTGCGCATCGTCGATGGTGCCTCGCGTGAGCTGGATGATCCGGTGTTGGCGCTGCGGCTTTCCACGCAGGGCGGCTTGGCGGGCCTCGGCGCGTTTGGCAGTGCCGTGCTGTCGGCGCCAACGCTGGGCGATGCGATCGTCGCTGCCAACCGCAGCATCAGCACTGGCCTGCAGGCCGGCACCGCGATGACGCTGACACTCACCGGTCCCTGGGCGCACTGGAGCTATCAGGTCACAACCCCGGTCGATGTGGGGCGCAACAGCAACGAATTGCTGGCCTATGGCTACATGCTTGACCTGCTGCGCCGTTACGCGGGGCCGGGCTGGACGCCGCACTACGTGCAGAGTCGTGACGCCAGCGAGCCTCAGCGGCGCGTGGCACAGGCGCTGCTGAACTGCGACCTGGTGTGCGGCGAGCTTGCCTCGGTGGTGTTTCCGGCGGCGCTGCTCACGCGCACGCGCCCTCAATGCGGCGTGGCGACCTGGCCGCAGGTTGCGCCGATTCCCGGTGAGGATGACATCGTGGCCTGCATCACCCAGGTGGTTGATCTGGCCGTGCTCGAAGGGACCGCCACGATCGACTGGGTCAGCCGGCACATCGGGTTGTCCGCGCGCTCATTGCAGCGCCATCTGAGTGCCCATGGTGTGGCTTTTCGCAGCGTGCTCAACACGGTGATTCGGCGGCGCGCCGAACAACGCCTGGCCGAGGGCGGACGTGTCACCGATGTGGCTTTCGAACTCGGCTATTCCGATGCGGCGCATTTCTCCCGCGCCTTCCGGGCGCTGACAGGCGTGTCGCCGCGCCAGTTCCAGCGCAACTGCCTGAGCCAGGACGCGCGCTAGGCCGACAGGTGCTGCAACGACGCGGCGTGCGTTTCCCAGTTCTGTCCATCGAAGTCGCGGATGCGCACATTAAGCTGTGCACGTTCCTCGATGCAGTTCAGATTGAGGCTGATACCGTCGGGGTTGGAGCGCGGCACGTAATACGACTTGATCCCGCACTGCGCGCAGAATAGATGGCGGGCGACGCCGCTGTTGAAACGGTATTCGCTGAGCGCCGCCGGGTCGGTCAGCAGGGTGAAGTTGCGCGCCGCGACAATGAGGTGGACAAAGCCGCAAGCTGCGCAGATCGAACAGTTGCAGCGCAGCGCTTCAAGCGGCTCGCTCAGCTCGGCGTGGTAGCGCACTGCGCCGCAATGGCATCCGCCATGAATCGTGGTCATCGGGCTGGTCATCTCAAAGTGGCGCCAATCATGAGAAAATGGCTCAGAACTTACCAGGATCGATCATGAAGCTCCCCTTCGCCAAAATGCAGGCACTGGGCAACGACTTTGTCGTGCTCGACGGTGTGGCGGCCCCGCTGACGCTGACGGCTGCACAGTGCCGCAAGCTGGGTGACCGCCGTTTCGGGGTGGGTTGCGACCAGATTCTGGTGGTTGATCCGGCGCCTGATGCGCAGGCGGATTTCGGTTATCGCATCTTCAACTGCGATGGCAGTGAAGTCGGCCAGTGCGGCAACGGTGCGCGTTGTCTGGCGCGCTTTGTCGAGCGTCAGGGCCTGTCCACGGCGCGCGCCATTCAGGTCGCCACGCGCACCACCCGCATGAATCTTGAATTGCTGGAGCAGGACTGGGTGCGTGCCGAGCTGTCGCGGCCCGAATTTCAGCCGGCGCGTATTCCACTGGATGTGCCGGCGCAGGCGGAGCGCTACACCCTGGACAGCCCGGTGGGCATGGTCAGCGGTGGCGCGGTCAGTGTGGGCAATCCGCATTTCGTCATCGAGGTCGATGACGTGGCGCGGGCACCGGTGCAGCAGTGGGGTGAGGCGTTGACCCGTCACGCGGCCTTTCCTGAGGGCGTGAATGTCGGTTTTGTCGAGCGTGTGGCCGCGGATCACCTGCGTTTGCGGGTCTTTGAGCGCGGAGTCGGCGAAACGCCGGCCTGTGGCAGCGGCGCCTGTGCGGCCGCGGTGATACAACGGGTGTGGGGGCACACCCAAGCGCGGGTGCGGGTCGACCTGCCTGGCGGGCAATTGCGCATCGCCTGGGATGAAGGCCAGAATGTTTTCATGGAAGGCCCGGCTACGTGGGTTTTCGAAGGGGAGATTGAGTTATGACGCGACCGGAAGTACTCCCGGTTCCGCCGTCCGAGGACGAAGAAAAGGCCATGCTGGACTTTCTGGCGCGCACGCCGGATTTCTTCATTCGTCACGCCGAGGTGCTGGCCGAAATGCCAATACGCCACGGCAGCGGCGGTGCGGTGTCCTTGATCGAGCGTCAGGTGCGTGTGCTGCGCGACAACAACCAGCGCCTTAATCAGCGCCTGGACGAATTGCTGCACACCGCGCGGGACAACGAGCAGCGCGTTAAAAGCATGAATCAGCTGGCCGAGGCCCTGATCCGTGCCGACAGCCTGGCCAGCGTGGTGGCCGGATTGAGCAGCGTGCTGCACAACGCATTTTCGGTCGAGGCGGTTCGCGTGGCCTTGTTCGACACCAAGCCCGACAGCGACAACGGTGTGATCGTGCTGCAGCGCGATGCCCTGCCGGAAGCGCTGAAAGACTTCTTCCGTCAGGGGCAGGTGGTCTGCGATCGCATTGATGCGCCCCTGCGTGAACTGATGTTTGGTGATCACGAGGAGTTGCAGTCGGTTGCGCTGGTGCCGCTCGACCGGGCCGACTGTCTGGGCCTGCTCGCGTTGGGCAGCACCGACCCGGATCGCTTTACACCGAACATGGGCAAGCTGTTCCTGGAAATGACAGCCAACCTGTGCGCGGCGGCTCTGCGCTTTCATGGCCAGCGCGACGCTTGAGCGTTTCCTCGCCCACCTGACCCATGAGCGGCGCTATTCGGCGTTGACGCTCAAAGCCTATCGCCGCGATCTGGACGAATTTGTGGCGCATGCGCGTGCCTGCGGGCGCAACGAGGCCGCCTGGGATCAGGCTCAGGTGCGCGCCTGGCTGGCTGATCAGCACCGCCAAAAGCGCAGCCCGGCCACGATTCAGCGCAAGCTCTCCGCCTTGCGCAGCTTTCTGGCCTATCTGGTCAATGAGGGTGTGCTGGCGCACAACCCGGCCGATGGCGTGCGCGCGCCGAAAAAAGCCCGGCCTTTGCCCAAGGCGCTGGAGGTTGATCGGCTGAGCCATTTTCTCGACAACATGCCGCGTGATGATGCTCTGGCCCTGCGCGATCGGGCCGTGCTTGAACTGTTCTATTCCAGCGGTTTGCGTCTGGCTGAGCTGGCCGCCCTGGATTGCGCCACGGTTGAGCGCGGGCGCAGCTGGCAAGTGACCGGCAAGGGCGGCAAGACGCGCATGATTGCGGTTGGTGAAACCGCCATGAGAGCGATTCGCGACTGGCTGGCCGTGCGCGGCGAACTGGCGGATCTGGCCGAGCCTGCACTGTTCGTAAGCAAGCGTGGCGGACGTCTATCGCCGCGTGCCATCCAGCAGCGCATGGAGGTGTGGGGTCAGCGGTTGGGCCTGGGGCAACACCTGCATCCGCATATGCTCAGGCATTCCTTCGCCAGCCATTTGCTGCAATCCGGCGGCGATCTGCGTGGTGTTCAGGAATTGCTCGGCCATGCCAATCTGAGCACCACGCAGATATACACCCGGCTGGACTATCAGCATCTGGCCCGGGCCTACGATGCGGCACATCCGCGGGCACGCCGAAAACCCTGATGGCCTGCCCCTGCGGGCGAACCGACACGCTGACAGACGGTCGCAATAAGCGGGTGACTTGAACGCGCGGCCGTCGCCCTCACATTCAATTCTCTTTGCAAGCAGGATGGCGTTTTGGAGCAATTCCGCGGAACCACGATCTGCTGCGTTCGACGCGGCAGCCAGGTGGCCCTGGCCGGGGACGGGCAGGTCACGCTGGGCAATACGCTGATCAAGGGCAATGCGCGCAAGGTGCGCCGGCTCTATCACAACAAGGTGCTGGCCGGCTTTGCCGGGGGCACGGCCGATGCCTTCACGCTGTTCGAGCGCTTCGAGGCCAAGCTGGAAACGCACAGCGGCAACCTGGTTCGCGCCGCGGTCGATATGGCCAAGGACTGGCGCACCGACCGGACCTTGCGGCGTCTGGAAGCGATGCTGATCGTGGCGGACACCGAAGCCACCCTGATGATTTCCGGCACCGGTGACGTGATGGAACCGGAAACCGAAGTCATGGCCATCGGCAGCGGCGGCAGTTTTGCTCAGGCCGCAGCGCTGGCGCTGTGCCGCAACACCGATCTGCCGGCTGAAAAGATCGTGCGCGAAGCGCTCGGCATCGCCGGCGATATCTGCATTTACACCAACAACAACCTGACTGTGGAAGTGCTTGACGGCGCCCGGTCGGAGGGCTCCCATGAGTGAGGTTCGTGACGAATCGATGATGACGCCGCGCGAGATTGTGCAGGAACTGGACAAGCACATCATTGGCCAGAGCGAGGCCAAGCGTGCGGTCGCCGTGGCGCTGCGCAACCGCTGGCGGCGACGTCGCCTGGATGACGCGCTGGCCAACGAGATCACGCCCAAGAACATCCTCATGATCGGGCCGACCGGGGTGGGCAAAACCGAGATCGCGCGGCGCCTGGCACGGCTGGCCAATGCGCCGTTCATCAAGGTCGAGGCGACCAAATTCACCGAGGTTGGCTATGTCGGTCGTGAGGTCGACTCCATCGTCAAGGACCTGGCCGACACCGCAGTCAAGATGGTGCGTGAGCAGGAAATGGCGCGGGCCCGGCCCAAGGCCGAACTGGCCGCTGAAGAGCGCATCCTCGACGTGCTGTTGCCGCGCGCGCAGAACCACGAGCCGGACAGCCAGAACAGCGCCGAACAGGACAAGACGCGGCAGATTTTCCGCAAGAAGTTGCGCGAAGGTCAGCTGGATGATCGCGAGATCGAATTGGATGTGGCCAACCGCCCGGTCGGGGTCGAGATCATGGGCCCGCCTGGCATGGAAGAGATGACCAGCCAGATCCAGAACATGTTCTCCAACATGGGGCAGCAGCGCTCACGCCGCCGCAAGCTCAAGGTCAAGGATGGTTTGCGTCTGCTCATCGATGAAGAAGCGGCCAAGCTGCTGGATGAGGAGAAGATCAAGGCCGCAGCGCTGGAAGCCGCCGAACAGAACGGGATCGTGTTCATCGACGAGATCGACAAGGTCTGCAAGCGTGGCGAAGTGGTCGGTGGCGATGTCTCCCGCGAGGGTGTGCAACGTGATCTGCTGCCGCTGGTTGAAGGCTGCACCGTGACCACCAAGTACGGCACCGTGCGCACTGATCACATGCTGTTCGTGGCATCCGGCGCCTTTCATCTGGCTAAGCCTTCGGATTTGATCCCCGAGTTGCAGGGGCGTTTGCCGATCCGGGTCGAACTCAACGCGTTGACCGCCGACGACTTCACCCGCATCCTGACCGAACCGGACTTCGCCCTGACCGCACAGTACACCGCGCTGATGGGCACCGAGGGTGTGACCCTGCGCTTTCAGGACGATGGCGTGCGTCGCATCGCCGAGATCGCCACCGAGGTCAACGCACAGACCGAGAACATCGGGGCGCGGCGTCTGCATACCTTGATGGAGCGGCTGCTTGAGGAGATTTCCTTCCGCGGACCGGATTCCGAGGGCGAAAGCGTGGTCATCGACAAAGCCTATGTGGATGAGCGCCTGTCCGGGCTGGCTCGCGACGAAGACCTGTCGCGCTACATTCTGTAGCGCGCCGGGCCGGGCATGAGCAACATACCCAAGACCCTGCGTTTGCAGCAGGGTGGGCGACGGCTGCAGGTCGAGTTCAGCGACCGTGATCCGGATCTGTTCGACGCCGAGTTTCTGCGCGTCTACTCGCCCTCGGCCGAGGTTCAGGGGCATGGTCTGTCCGAGCCACAGCTGGTCGGCGGCAAACAGGATGTGAGCATCCGCAAGATCGAGCCGGTCGGGCGTTACGCCGTGCGTCTGATTTTCTCTGACGGCCACGACACCGGCCTATACACCTGGGACACCCTGCGTGACTACGGTGAGCGTCAGGAGTCGTTGTGGCTGCGCTATCTGGAGCGGATCGAGGCGCAAGGCATGTCGCGGGTCGAGTCGGAAAATGTCATGCCGCTGTCGGCCTTGCGGCCGAAGGTGCCCTGAGTCCCTCAAGACCAGTAAACTGACCCCTTTTTGCACAAGCGGGCAGTGATGAACCAGAAAACCACCCATTTCGGTTACGCCGAGGTCGACTGGAACGACAAGGCCAGTCGGGTTTCGCAGGTGTTCGATTCGGTGGCAGGGCGCTACGACGTCATGAATGATCTGATGTCGATGGGCGTGCACCGGGCGTGGAAGCGTTTCACGGTGGATCTGGCCTGTGTGCAGAAGAATGACCAGATTCTTGATCTGGCAGCCGGCACCGGCGATCTGGCTTCGGCCATGGCGGCCCGGCTGGGGCCGCGTGGTTCGATTACCCTGGCCGATTACAACTACGAGATGCTCTCGCGCGGGCGCGATCGCATGATCGATGATGGCTACGCCGGGGTGGCCCGTTGCGCCCAGGCCGATGCCGAGGCGCTGCCCTTCGCCGATGACAGTTTCGACTGCATGACCATCGGTTTCGGCTTGCGCAACGTGCGTGACAAGGACAAGGCGCTGCGTTCCATGCTGCGGGTGCTCAAACCCGGTGGTCGGTTGCTGGTGCTGGAGTTTTCCAAGCCGACCAATCCGCTGCTGTCCAAGGTCTACGACACCTACTCGTTCGAAATCCTGCCGCGCATGGGGCAGGCGGTGGCGGGTGATGCCGAAAGTTACCGCTATCTGGCCGAATCGATCCGCATGCACCCGGATCAGGACACGCTGCAGTCAATGATGAACGCGGCGGGTTTCGAGCGAACCCAGTACTACAACCTGACCGGCGGCATTTGCGCCGTGCACCGCGGTTACAAATTCTGATGGCTTTGCTGGATCAGGCCCTGGGGCCACTGGAAATCGTCATCAACCGGGCCTTGGCCAGCAGTCCGGAGGCGCTTGCCGCGCTGCAGGGTGCGGATCAGCCGGTGGCGCTTGAGTTGCGTGATCTGGGTTGGGCGTTGCGTATGACCCCGGTCAGCCACGGCCTGCAGCTGAGTCCCGGTGCAGAGCCAGCCCGGGCCGGTGTCAGTACCTCGCTGGTTGGTCTGGCGCGGCTGGCGGCGGGTGAAGACCCGCGAGCCATGGGTGAGGCGTTGCGTCTGAGTGGCGATGCCGAATACGCCGACACCGTGCTGGGTGCCCTGCGCGCCGCGCGCATCGATCTTCAGGCCGAGCTGCGCAGCCTCATACAGCCGCTGCTCGGCAGCCAGTTGGGCGGGCAGCTGGGTCAGGGTTTGCGTGGTCTGCTCGACTTTGGCCGTCAGGGCGTGCGTGAACTGCTGCTGGGCCGCGCGCCGGCAAGCGATGCGCCTGACCAGACCGGCGGCGAGGCCGCCGACCCGGCTCAGACCCGTGCCTGGATGGATGATGTGGATGAGGTTGCGACGGCGGTGGATCGCCTGGAAGCGCGTATCAAACGGCTCGAATCGGCCATGGATGATCCGGCATGAGCGACTGGCGTCAACTCGCGCGGTTTTGGCAGATCTGGCGCGTATCGCGTCGTTACGGACTTGATCAGTTTGTCGGGCGACGCCCCAACAAGCGCTTCGCCAAGCCGCGCGGCGAGCGCGTGCGGCTGGCGTTGGAGGAACTCGGTCCGGTCTTCATCAAGTTTGGCCAGGCGCTCTCGACCCGGCCGGATCTGTTGCCGGATGACATCGCAGCCGAGCTGAGCCTGCTGCAGGATGCCGTGCCACCATTTCCCGGCCAGCAGGCGCGCGAGCAGGTTGAAGCCGCCCTCGGGCAGCCGGTCGGTAGCCTGTTCGCCTTTTTTGACGAAAAACCTCTGGCCTCGGCTTCGGTGGCGCAGGTGCATGCTGCGCGTTTGCCGGACAACCCCGATGGCACGCCGGGCATGGATGTGGTGGTCAAGGTCCTGCGCCCGGGTATTGAAAAGGCCGTGCGCAAGGATCTGGCGCTGCTGCACTTTCTCGCCGCGCTGGCCGAGCGTTTCGGCCCGGACGCCGACCGTCTGCACCCGCGTGAGGTGATCAAGGAATACGAGAAAGTCATCCTCGACGAGCTCGATCTGATGCGCGAGGCGGCCAATGCCAGCCAGCTGCGCCGCAACTGGCTGGGTTCCGATCTGATTTACCACCCGCTGGTGTTTTTTGATCAGACCCGCAGCGACGTGCTGGTGATGGAGCGCCTGTACGGGCACAACATCGACGAAGTGGCGGCGCTGCGCGCTGAGGGGGTGAATTTTCGCGAGCTGTCCGAGCGTGGTGTGGAAATCTTCTTCCGCCAGGTGTTTCGCGACAACTTCTTTCACGCCGACATGCATCCGGGCAACATCTTCGTGGATGCCAGCAACCCCGAAAAACCGCGTTATCTGGCCCTGGATTTCGGCATCGTCGGCAGTCTGAATCCGTCTGATCAGCGCTATCTGGCGGAAAATTTCCTGGCCTTTTTCAATCGGGACTATCGCCGCGTGGCGGAACTCCATCTGGAATCAGGCTGGATTCCCGATGATGTGCGTGTGGACGAGTTCGAGTCGGCCATACGCAGCGTTTGCGAGCCGATCTTCAACAAGCCGCTCAAGGACATTTCCTTTGGCATGTTCCTGATGCGGCTGTTCCAGACCGCACGGCGCTTCCGCATGGAAGTGCAACCGCAACTGGTTCTGCTGCAGAAGACCCTGCTCAATATCGAAGGTCTGGGGCGGCAGTTGTATCCGGAGCTGGATCTGTGGAAAACGGCTAAGCCGATCATGGAGGACTGGATGCGTCAGCGGCTCAACCCGCTGAACGGTCTGGATGATCTGAAGGCCCATCTGCCAGCTATCGTGGAGACGCTGCCCGATCTGCTCAAGCGTTTGCAGCAGGACTGGCCGCCGGCCGAGTTTGCCGCCCAGACGCGTGAGCTCAAGGCGCTGCGCCAGGATCTGGCCGAACAGCAGTCACGCAACCGATGGGCACTGCTTGGTGGTTTGCTGTGTCTGGGCGGTGCGGTGATTCTGGGGCTGGACGGGCGCGGGCCGGCGCGTATCGCCGACCTGCCTCTGGCCAGCTGGGTGCTGGGCAGTCTGGGGGTGTGGTGTTTCGCCCGGGCCACGTGGTTGAATTTCAGCCGTTCCGGGGCGCGCTGAGCAGCAAATTCGCTGATAAATCAAAACCATAATAACTGTGCCATTGACGAATGGCATGGTCGGCACTATCGTGGTGCGCTGCATCAATGAGGCGACGACGATGGAAAATGCTTCACCTGCACTGAAAGCGGACGATCTGGCCGGTTTTCGGGCCGCCCAGCGGTTGGCCTACGATTGTGCCGAAGCCACCGCAGCTGACATGCGGCCTGGCATGACCGAGCGCCAGGTGGCTGCGCGCATGAAAGCCTGGCTGGTCAAGCACGGCGCAACCGATTGCTTCCATGAGCCGTTTGCCTGGTTTGGCGACCGTACGGCTTTTCGTGGTCTGATCGGCATCAAGCAGCTGGGTGGATTCAACCCGGCGTTCTACCCGGGGCTGCGCCGACTCGAGCGCAACATGCCATTCATTCTGGATTGCGCACCCACCCTCTACGGCTACACCGCGGATATCGGCTATTGCGGCGTGATTGGTGAGAACGCCACGCTCGATCAGCTGATGGACGACCTGCTCGAATACCGCATGCTGATTCTGGAGCAGGTCCGGGCGCGACGTCCGCTGGCCGAGATCAGTCGTGCCGTGGATGCGCTGTGCCAGCGTCACGGCTATGAGCCCCGTCACAAGGCCTATCCGTTTGAAACACTGGCCCATCGCATCGAAATCCTGGATGACGACGGCAAGGATGCGCACCTGACCATCGCCAATTTCGGCGTGCGCAACATCAGCGAACTGGTGCGCGACCGGGTGCGTGGTGCACGCGAAGGCTGGAACCCGATCTGGAATTCCTCGGCCAAATCAGAGCACGCGCCCACCCCTGGGCTGTGGGCGGTCGAGCCGCATCTGGGCTTTCGCGATGTCGGCGCCAAGTGGGAAGAGCTGCTGGTGGTGACCGAGGACGATGCCTTCTGGCTGGATGATGATGTGCCGCAGGTGCGGCGCTGGAAACAACGCGGCTTGTGGCCGCTGGAACAGGCTGCATGATGACAATGAAAGTGGATATGAACGTCACCTCGGGTGACGTGAATCTGGCCGTGTATCGCTGGGGTGCGGCAGCGCGCAAGGGCACCAAGGCCAAGCCCGTGATTGTGCTGGTGCATGGCTATCCCGATAGCGCCAGCGTCTGGGCAGGCACCGCCGAGGCCTTGTCCCAGCGCTACCAGGTGGTGGCCTACGATGTGCGGGGCGCCGGTCGCTCCAGCCGTCCGCAGGACACCTCGGCTTACCGTCTGGAGCATCTTGTCGGGGATCTGGCTGCCGTGGTCGACGCCGTCAGCCCGGATCAGCCGGTGCATCTGGTCGGTCACGACTGGGGTTCGATCCAATCCTGGGAGGCGGTGACCACGCCGCGTCTGAAAGGTCGCATCGCCTCCTACACCTCGATGTCGGGTCCCAGTCTGGATCATGCCGGAATGTGGCTGAGAGCCCGCTTGGCCAGCCGCTCGGCGACGGACAAGGCGGCTGTTCTTAAACAGCTGGCCCATTCCTGGTACATCGGCGCTTTTCATTTGCCGGTGCTGGCGCCGGCACTGTGGAAGGTTGCCGGCAACGCTTTGTGGCCGGCCATGCTGGCGCGGGTCGAAGGCATCCGTGACGCCGCCGCCAATCCGACCCAGGCCGAGGACGGCGTGCACGGCGTCAAGCTTTATCGGGCCAATGTCGGTGAGCGCTTGAGCAAGCCCCGTTTGCGCACCACGGACATTCCGGTGCAGCTGGTGTTTCCGCGGGGTGACCATTTCATGATCGAAGAGATCTGGGATGACCTGCCGCGCTGGGTCCCCAATTTGTGGCGTTGCGATGTCGACGCCGGACACTGGCTGCCGGTGAGTCACCCGCAGCTGGTGGCCGACAAGATCGCGCGTTTTGTCGACTTCGTGCAAAGCGGCAAGCAGCCTGCCGATTTGCAGCGGGCCCGGATCACGGCGCCAGGGCGTCCGCGCCGCCATGCCGGCAAACTGGTGCTGATCACCGGCGCCGGCTCCGGCTTCGGGCGTGAAACTGCGCTGGCCTTTGCCGAGGCTGGCGCCGACGTGATCGCGGTGGACATCAACAAGGAGGCGGCCGAGCGAACCGCAACCCTGTGTCGCCTGAGCGAGGTCAGTGCCTGGGCCAGGGTGGTGGATGTCGGTAACGCGCGCGCCATGCGCAGTCTCGCCAGCTGGGTGGGCAAGGAGTTTGGCGCGGTTGATGTGGTGGTCAACAACGCCGGTATCGGTCTTGCCGGCTCGTTTTTCGACACCAGCGATGCCGACTGGGACAAGGTTCTCAAGATCAATCTGGGCGGTGTGATTCAGGGCTCACGTCTGTTCGGCGCACAGATGATCGAGAGTGGGCGCAAGGGCCACATTGTCAATGTGGCCTCGATGGGCGCCTACACACCGACCCGTTTCATGTCGGCCTACAACACCAGCAAAGCGGCGGTGCGCATGCTTAGCGACTGCCTGCGTGCCGAGCTGGCCGAACATGACATTCATGTGGCCACGATCTGCCCTGGACTGTCGATCACCAACATCACCCAGAGCACTCGCTTTGTCGGTGTCAGCGAGGCCGAACAGCAACGCAAGCAGAGCGATGCAACACGCTTGTATCAGCGGCGCAATCTCAAGCCGCAGGCGATCGCCCGTTCGATACTCAAGGCGGTGGAGCAGCGCAGCGCTGAAGTCCCGGTCGGCGTGGAAGCACACGGCAGTCGCCTGTTGTCGCGGCTGGTGCCGGGGCTTTCGCGGCGTCTGGCGCAACTGGATCTGGAACCCTGAGCACGGAGAAAACAACAATGAGCGTGACTTCCATCGCAGCGGCGCGGCGCGCCCGCCCAACTTCGCCCAAGGTGTCGAAGACACCGGGTTCCTTGGTTCATCGCAAGGTCGAATTCGACTGGTCGCAAACCCCGCTGGAATGGATTCCCGGCAGTCCGTTTGCCAGCCATTTCATCAATGAGATCAACCTGCTGCTTCCGGCTGGCGAGTTCTGGTTCTGCAAGATCTACAACAAAGCCCTGCCGTACATCACCGACGAAAAGCTCAAGGCCGACGTGCAGATGTTCGTGCGTCAGGAAGCCATGCACGCGCGCGCCCACGGCGCCGCCATCGTCGAGTATCTGAATGCCCACGGCATCGAAACCAAGAGCAATACGCGGCAGGAGGACTGGTTGTTTGAAAGCTTGCTCAGCGATGAGCCGATGGGCATCAAGCTGCCCAAGTTCGCGCAAAAAGAGTGGCTGGTCTTCCGGCTGGGCATCGTCGCCGCGATTGAGCACATGACCTGCGTGCTCGGAAATTACGTGCTGCGCAACACCTCGTGGGATGAAGCCGGTGCCGACCCGGTGCTGCTCGACCTGCTGCGCTGGCATGGCGCCGAAGAAGTGGAGCACCGCTGCGTGGCGTTTGACGTGTATCGCCATCTGGGCGGCGGTTATGCCTCACGGTACTACCTGGCCTCGATCGCTATGCCGGCGGTTTACGGGCTGTGGGTGCACGGGGCCGCGCACCTGATGAAGCAGGATGAGCGTTTCAAAGCCAAGAAGCCCAGCGTGTTCAAGCCATGGATCTGGATGCAGTGGATGCGCGAGGTGAAAACCGGACACCTGCCGTCACCGTTCTGGCTGGCGCTCAAGGAACTGCCGTTCTTCAGTCCGTGGTATGACCCGGTCAAGGAAGGTTCCACCGAAGAAGCGCTGGCCTACCTCAACAGCTCGCCTGCGGCAGCGCGCGCCGCCGCGATGGCTTAGCGGTCACGCGCCTGAGATTGATGGTCTCGACGGCACCGCTGGCGTGTTGGCCAACGGTGCGACCTTAAGCTCTAGCGCGATGCGCTCATGATGCTCAGGCCCTTGAGCAGGTTGAGCGCTTCGTACAGTGCATAGTCGGACTCGGCCAGGGACAGTTCCTCGTCATCCTTGCCGGCTTCCAAGGCGCTGGCGGCTTCGGCCTCATTCTCGTTGTCGAGACGGTTGTTGAGGTCAGCTTCGGTGATCGGGGTGAACGATTGCTCACGCTTGCTCACTTCCAGCGAACGGATGTTGACGTCGGGTTCGATGCCTTCGGCCTGGATGGAGCGACCGTTGGGCGTGTAATAGCGCGCCGTGGTCAGCTTGATGGCCGCGTTGTTGCGCACCGGCACGATGGTCTGCACCGAGCCTTTGCCGAAGGTCTTGCGCCCGGCGATCACTGCGCGCTGGTGGTCTTGCAAGGCGCCGGCGACGATTTCCGAGGCCGAGGCCGAGCCTTCGTTGACCAGCACCACGATCGGCTTGCCGTACAGGGCATCACCCGGTTTGGCGGTGAATTCGCGCAAGGCGCTGTCATGGCGACCCTTGATCGACACCACGGTGCCGCTCTCAAGGAAAATGTCAGACACATCGACCGCCGCGGTGAGCACGCCGCCCGGGTTGTTGCGCAGGTCGAGAATGATGCCGCGCAGCTTGTCGTCAGCGTCCTGATTGAGCTTGTTCAGCTGCTTCTCAACCGATGCTGCGGTATTGCCGGAGAAGGTGGAGATGCGCAGATAGCCGTAGCGCGGCTCCAGCATGCGCGAGCGCACGCTCTCGACCTTGATGATGTCGCGAGTGATGTTGACCTTGAACGGCTGGGCGCCGCCTTCGCGCATCACCAGCAGATCGATCTTGGTGCCGGGCTTGCCGCGCATCATGCGCACCGCCTCGCTCAGGGTCATGCCTTTGACCGGTTTCTCGTCGATGCGCACGATCAGGTCGCCCGCCTCGATGCCGGCGCGGCTGGCCGGGGTGTCGTCGATGGGCGAGACCACGCGCACGAAACCGTTGTACATCTGCACTTCAATGCCCAGACCGCCGAACTTGCCGGAGGTGGAAATCGACATTTCCTTGTATTCCTCGCTGTCGAGGTAGGCCGAGTGCGGGTCCAGGCCATCGAGCATGCCGCGGATGGCGTGTTCGATCAGTTCCTTGTCGTCGATGTCCTCGACGTAGTTGTCTTTGACCTGGGAAAGAATTTCGGCAAACGCCTGAAGCTCCTGCAACGGCAGACTGGCCGGGCTGCTTTCGCGGTCGGCGAAAACACCCTGGGTCAGGGTGATGGAGGCACCCAGCAGAACGCCGGTGGCCATCAGTGCAGTAGCTTTGAACTTGGTTGCCATAGTGAATCTTTTCGTGCGCGCTGCCCGGGGCGCGGCTGTCGCGGATAACGGGCGTTTGGACTGCGAGAGAGCGGGAAAATTTCCGGCTTTCCGGACGAACGCCCAACATTACCACACAAAAGTGTGAAGAAACCGTTGTTTTCAGGGGTTTGCGGCGCGCAGCCAGCGGATCGGGTTGTGCGTTTTTCGACCCTGGCGAATCTCCAGATAGACCCCGGGCTTGTCGTGTCCGCCGGTGTTGCCGGCCTGGGCCAGCGATTCGCCCGCCTTGACGCTGTCACCCACCGCCTTGTTGGCTGTCTGATTGTGTCCGTACAGGCTGAACCAGCCTTCGCCGTGGTCAACGATCACCAGCAGGCCGAAATGGTGCATCCAGTCCACATAGACCACCCGCCCGGAGGCCACGGCACGTACTGGCGCGCCTTCATCAGCGCCCAGCCACAGTCCTTTCCAGCGGGTTTCGCCGTCGGACTTCAGGCTGTTATAGCTGGCCAGGATCGGGCCTTCGACCGGCCTGAACAGCTGGCCTTTGAGATTGGCCAGATTGCCACTGAGCGACGGCAGCTGAGTCTGCTTGAGCGCAGCGCTGAGTTGCTCGATGAGCTGCTCCAGACGGGCTTGCTGATTGCGCAGGTCACGCAATGTGGCGCCGCCGGCACCGAGCCGCGACTGGACTTCGTCGAGCAGGGTCTGACGCTGCTGACGCTGCGTCTGGATGCCGGCCAGGGCCTGCTCACGACTGGTTTTCAAGGCCTTGAGTTCATTCAGCGCCTGGGCCGCTTCCTTGTTCTTGGTTTCCAGCTGGGTCAGGGTCGCTTCGAAGGCCATGATGCGCTCCTGGTAGGCGCGCTGGAAATATTCCAGATAGACCTGCATGCGGGCCAGACGGGCAGGGTCCTGTTGGCTCAGCAGCATGCGTGTGCGCGCCTGGCGCCCGATGATGTAGGCCGCACGCAACTGTGATTCCAGGGCCTTGTAATGCCCGCTGAGTTCGCTTTGCAGCGCTTTGCGCTCCGCTTCGAGGCGCGCGCTACGGGTTTCTGCCGCGCGCAGATCGCGGGTCACTGTGCGGGTGGCTTCGCGCAGGCTGGCCAGGCGTTGCTCGATGCGTTCAATGTCCTGGCTGAGGCTGTCCTGGGTCTGCTTGTCGCGCTCAACCTGCGCGGCAATGGTCTGGATGCGCGCCTTGAGGGAGGCCAGTTCCGCTTTTTTTTGCGCCAGATCGCCCTGCGCCGCGAGTTGCAGTGGAATAAGGAGGAGGGCGAAAACGAACATGCGCATGGCGGCGCGCATGTTCGCATGAGCCTTGACGGATTTCATCTTGCGCAACGGTCGGGCGGGTTTCATGCGTGAGCCTCAGAGGCGATAATGGCGGTTTTCCCGCGCGATGTCCTTCATGCAGCAGTTCAGCGAATTTCTTGGTAACCACATGCTCCTGGCTGGAGCCCTGCTGGCCATACTGGTGGCGCTTATTGCCAACGAACTGGTGCTGATCCGCCGCGGCGGGCGTCGGCTGGCACCGTCCGACGCGGTGCGCCTGATCAACGACAAGGATGCGCTGATCGTGGATCTGCGCGCGGCCACCGACTACAAGCGCGGTCACATCGTTGATTCGCGCAACATTCCGATGGCCAAGCTGGATGATGAAATCAAAAGCCTGCGCAAACACCAGAGCAAGCCGATACTGCTGTGCTGTGCGCTGGGTTCGAGCGCAGCCCAGGCCGGAGTGAAGCTGCGTGCTGCCGGCTTTGAAGAGGTTTACCCCATGTCCGGCGGTATCAATGCCTGGCAGAACGCCGGCTTGCCGCTGACCACCAAATAAACCGGCGTTCGCGCCATACCGATTCACAGGATTCAACGTGACAGACAAAGCTTCGCAAGACGCCGCTGCAGCGCCGGCCACCGGCCCGCAGGTGGTGATGCAGAAAATCTATCTCAAAGACTGCTCGGTCGAGATTCCTGGTGCGCCGCTGGTGTTTACCAAGGAGTGGAAGCCGAAGATGGACGTGCAGATCAACACCGATGTCAAAGGTGTTGCCGACAGCACCCATGAGGTCACCCTGTCGGTGACCGTGACCGCCAAGCTGGACGACAACACGGCTTATCTGGTGGAGGCGCATCAGGCCGGAATTTTCGTGTTGCGCGGCTTTGCCGAGAAGGACGATCAGCGGCCGGTGCTGGGTGCCTATTGCCCCAACGCCTTGTTCCCGTATCTGCGCGAGACCGTCAGCGACCTGATTCAGCGCGCCGGATTTCCCCAGTTCCTGCTCCAGCCGGTCAACTTCGACGCGCTGTTTCAGGAATATCTCAAGCAGCAGCAGGCCGGAGCGGACGGCGCGGCCAAGCACTGAGCGGTAACCATGCGCCACAGCGGAGAACGGGCATGACTCAGATCGCAGTTTTCGGTGCGGGCTCCTACGGCACATCGCTGGCCATACAGCTGGCCCGCAACGGTTGCGACACCTTGCTGTGGGGGCGCGATGCGGCCCAGCTCAAGCAGCTTGCCGCCGAGCGCGTCAATCAGCGCTATCTGCCGGGTTGCGATTTCCCCGCGCGTTTGCGCGTGGCGGAAAGCCTGGAGCAGGCTGCGGCGGTGTCATTCTGGCTGCTGGCCGTGCCCAGTCATGCGCTGGGTCCGCTGGTCGATACGCTCAAGCCGCTGGCCACGGGGCCGCGACGTGTGGCCTGTGCCAGCAAGGGTTTTGAACCCGAAACCGGCCGCCTGGCTCATGAGGTTGTGGCCGACGGACTCGGGCGCGTGCCGTTTGTGATTGTGTCCGGGCCGACCTTTGCCAAGGAGGTCGGGCGCGGCTTGCCCTCGGCCATCACCATTGCCTCACGCACCCCCGGGTTTGCCGCCGAAACTGCTGATGCGCTGCATGGGCCGGGTATGCGCGCCTACACCTCGGATGACGTCATCGGTGTGGAAGTCGGTGGTGGGGTCAAGAACGTCATTGCCATTGCGGTCGGCGCCGCTGACGGCATGGGCCTGGGCGCCAACACCCGCGCGTTGCTGATCACCCGGGGCATGCGCGAGATCATGCGCCTGGGTGAAGCCATGGGAGGTCAGGCGGAGACCCTGATGGGGCTGTCGGGCATGGGCGATCTGGTGCTGACCTGCACTGATGATCAGTCGCGGAATCGGCGCCTGGGCAAAGCCATCGGCCAGGGCCGTGACGTGGATGCGGCGCAGCAGGAGATCGGCCAGGTTGTCGAGGGCGTGCGCAACGCCGTCGAAGTCAATCTGCTGGCCACCCGCTACAAGGTCGAAATGCCGATCAGCCAGCAGGTCTACCGTGTGTTGCATGAGGGTGTGGCCGTGCGTCAGGCCTTTTACGAGCTGTCCTCGCGCCCGCCCGGGGCTGAGTCCCGCTAGGTCTTACATGCGGAAGTCGTCGCCCAGGTAAACCTTGCGCACCTGCTCGTTCTCGAGCACGTTCTGCGGGGTGCCTTCGGCGATCACACCGCCTTCGCTGAGGATGTAGGCGCGGCTGCAGATGCCCAGGGTTTCGCGCACGTTGTGGTCGGTGATGAGCACGCCAATGCCACGATCCCGCAGGTGGTTGACGATCAGTTGGATGTCGCCAACGGCGATCGGGTCGACCCCGGCGAAGGGTTCGTCGAGCAGGATGAATCGTGGCTCGGCAGCCAGTGCGCGGGCAATTTCCACGCGGCGCCGCTCGCCACCCGACAGGCTCATGCCGAGCCCGTCGCGGATGTGCGTGATGTGCAGTTCCTCCAGCAGCTTGTCCAGCTCTTCACGATGCTGGCTGCGTTTAAGGTCCTTGCGCACCTGCAGGATGCTCAGGATGTTCTCGGTCACGCTGAGTTTGCGAAAGATTGAGGCTTCCTGCGGCAGGTAGCCGACACCGAGCCGTGCACGCAGGTGCATGGGCAGGTGGGTTATGTCGATGTCGCCGACGCTGATGCGCCCTTCATCCGCCGGGACCAGTCCGACCATCATGTAGAACGAGGTGGTTTTGCCCGCGCCATTGGGGCCGAGCAGGCCGACGATCTCGCCCGGGTTGACGTGCAGCGACACGCCATTGACCACGGTGCGCTTGCGGTAGCGCTTGACCAGGTTGTGGGCGACCAGGCTCACGGTTTGCTGCTGGCCTCGGCCGGCGGGTTGATCACGATGCGGACACGGTCCTTACCGCCGTCGGCCTGGATGCGGGCATTGGCCACGTCGTAGCGCACGCTGTCGCCCTGCAGTTCGTCTTCGCCGCGTTGAATGCGTGCATTGCCGGCCAGTTCAAGCACCTCGACGATGGTGGTGTAGACGATCTGGCTGGCCGAAGCGATCACCGGCGGGCCGTCCTGTTCGGCCTGATGTTCGGCGGTGGCGGGATTGCCGGACAGGCGGGCTTCGATCTGCCCGCTGGCCGGATCGCGCTGAATGCGCAGTTGCTCGCCGTGCATGGTCAGCGGCCCGCGCTTCAGGCGCACGTTGCCACGGTAGACGCTGACATCGCGCTCCTCGCTCAACTCGGCCTCGTCGGCTTCGATTTCCACCGCCAGCGCATCGCTCAGAAAGCCCGGGCGGTCTTGCTGCTGTGCGGCCACCGGCAGGCTGAGCCAGGTCAGCAGCAGGGCGATAAAAAGTTTACGGTTCATAGCGGACGCGGACATCGGAGAGCAGGCGCAGTTCCTGGCCGGCCATATCAGTACGCAGGCCGGTGGCGGTGGCGTTCACGCTGTCGGAATTCATGTGCACGGTGGATTCGGTGTCAATCAGGCGTTCGGCAAAACGAATGCGGATGCTGTCCGTACTCAGGTTCACGGTTTCGCCGGTTCGCAGTGTACCGTGCATTTTGACATCGCCGGACAGTTCCAGCGATTCCTCGCCCGGTGGGATGTGTCCGCTGCGCGCGGTCAGCGTCCATGGCCCGTTGAGATAGTCGACTTCAACATCGGCCATGCTCACGCTGTCATCGGGGAAGTGCAGCACGTTGGCGGCATTGACCCGGTAGAGCAGCTGGCCCTGCTCATCCATGCTGCTGAGCTGGGCGCCCCGGATGTAGTAGTCGGCCTCCGGTGGCGGTTTGGGCACCTCGGCGGCTGGCCGTGCGCCGGGTGTGCGTACCTGGGTGGCCACCCCGATCAGAATCGCCGGGATCAGAGCCAGCGGCAGGGCCGCAAGCCCGATACGGGTTCGGATCGTGGGGCTGGCTTTCATCGCGTCGAAAGAATCAGGTCAGAGATTTCGCGCACCGCGCCGTGGCCGCCATTGCTGGGCGCAACCCAGTCGGCAGCGGCCCGCACATCGGCATGCGCATCCGCCGGGCAAAAGGCCGCGCCGCAAGCCGTAAACAAGGGCAGGTCCGGCGTGTCATCGCCGACCATGGCGGCCTGCTGGGCCGAGATGCCGAGGTGTTCGATCAGTTCTTCGAACAGCGGCAGTTTGTCGTCCTGGCCGAAGTACCGGTGGGTCACGCCCAGCGATTTGAGGCGCTGGGCCAGGCCACCGGCCGGGCGACCGCTGATCACCGCGGTGACGATGCCCGCGGCCTGCAGATTTTTCAGTCCGAGGCCGTCGCGCACATGGGTGCTGCGCCATTCCTGGCCGTCCGGGCCGAGATACAGCTTGCCATCGGTGAGCACGCCATCGATGTCGAAAATCACCAGTTTGAGTGCGCTCAGGCGGGCGCGCAGGTCGTCATTCATCAGATCACTCCGGCACGCAGCAGATCATGCATGTGCAGTGCGCCTTGCAGGCGCTTGTCCTGATCGGCAACCAGCAGCGCGGTGATGCTGTGCTGCTGCATCATGGCCACGGCTTCGGCCGCCAGCTGATCGGCGTCGATGGTCTTGGGGCCGGGGCTCATGACCTCTTCGATCAGGGTGCTGTGCATGTCAGCGTTGCGGTCCAGCGTGCGGCGCAAATCGCCATCGGTGAAGATGCCGATGATGCGCTGGTCGTCGTCAATGACCGCGGTCATGCCCATGCCTTTACGGGTCACTTCGATCAGGGCTTCGGCCAGCGGTGCGCCGCGCCATATCGCGGGGACATCATCGCCGGCATGCATCACATCGCGAACATGAACCAGCAGGCGTCGGCCGAGGCTGCCGCCCGGGTGTGAGCGGGCGAAGTCTTCAGCGGTAAAACCGCGCGCATCCAACAGGGCCACGGCCAGGGCATCGCCCATTGCCAGGGTTGCGGTGGAGCTCGCGGTCGGCGCCAGATTGAGCGGGCAGGCTTCCTTGGCCACGGCCACATTGAGGTGCACGTCGGCCTCGCTGGCCAGGCTGGACTCGGGGCGACCGCTCATGGCGATCAGCGGCACGCCCTGGCGTTTGATCAGCGGGATCAGGGTCAGCAGTTCGGCGGTTTCGCCCGAATAAGACAATCCCACGACCACATCCTTGGGCGTGATCATGCCGAGATCACCATGGCTGGCTTCGCCCGGGTGGAGGAAGAATGACGGCGTGCCGGTGCTGGCCAGGGTGGCCGCGATCTTGTTGCCGATGTGACCGGATTTGCCCATGCCGGTGACCACCACGCGCCCTTCGCAGGCCAGCATCAGGTCGCAGGCCCGTGCGAAATCGGCATCGATGCGATCGGTCAAGGCGGTCAGCGCGTCGCGTTCGATGCTCAGGACTTCACGGCCACGTTCGATCAGCGTCTCGGGTTTCATGGCAGCACTCACAGCAGATTCAGGTCAATCGCCAGTATAAGTTCGTAAGCCGCAAAGGCGGCCAGCAGCAGCCCGCCCTCAAGCCGCGAGATGCGGCCTGGGCCGCGCCAGCCGAAGGCCATGATCAGGGTCACCACGGTGAGTCCGAGCATGACCGGCAGGTCGCGCGCCAGCAGCTCGCTGTCCAGCGCCGGGGCCGCGATCAGGCCGGGCAGGCCGAGGACCAGCAGGATGTTGAACAGATTGGAGCCCAGCACATTGCCCAGGGCCAGCTCGGCTTCACCGCGCAGGGCGCTGGCCACCGAGGCGGCGAGTTCGGGCAGGCTGGTGCCGATGGCCACGATGGTGAGACCGATGACCAGGTCAGGAATGCCGAAGGTGCGGGCGATCTCGCTGGCGCCCCAGACCAGCAGCTGGGCGCTGGCCGGCAGCATGATGATGCCGAAGGCGACCCACATCCAGGCTTTGGCCTTGGGCAGCTGGGCATCGTTTTCGTGCTCGGACAGTTCCGCAATCATGGGGTCATCGCTGGTTCCGCTGCGGGCCAGCGAGACCATCCAGCCGAGCATGCCGAGAAACCCGACGAACAGCACCGCGCCTTCAACCCGGCTCAGGACCAGGTCAGCGCACAGGTAATAGGCCAGCAGGCTGACGATCAGGACCAGCGGCAGTTCCCGTTTGAGGATGCCCGAGGCCACCGCCAGGGGGGAGATCAGCGCCGTCACCCCCAGCACCAGGGCCAGGTTGGTGATGTTGGAGCCCACGGCGTTGCCCACGGCGATGCTCGGTGCGCCGCTGAAGGAGGCGCTGAGCGAGACCAGAACCTCCGGGGCAGAGGTGCCGATGCCCACGATGGTGATCCCGATCAGCAGCGGGGGCGCGCCGAGCACGCGCGCGATGCTGGCGGCGCCAAGCACGAAGCGATCGGCGCTGTAGGTGAGCAGGATGAGGCCGGCGGCAACCGCGGCGAGTGAGACGAGCATGTGTGATCCGGTCGGACAATGAAGGCGGAAAGGCAAGCCATCAAGTAAACTTCGCCTCCGCTTGAACCCCGAATTCTAAACAATGACCGCTGCCATAGACATCGATGCGGTGTCCAAGCGCTATGGTTCGCTACAGGCCCTGGGCGGGGTCAGCTTCGAAATACCGGCTGGCTCGTTCTTTGGCTTGCTCGGCCCCAATGGCGCGGGCAAATCCACCCTGATCAGCATCATCGCGGGCCTGGTGCGCAAGGATGCCGGCGCCATGCGCGTGATGGGCCACGACACGGTCAGCGCCTATCGGCAGGCGCGACAGAACCTGGGCGTGGTGCCACAGGAGCTGGTCTACGATCCGTTTTTCACCATCGAGGAAATGCTGCACATCCAGGCCGGCTACTTTGGTCAGCGTGGCGCTGATGTGCAGGGCTGGATCAACGAGCTGTTGCGTGCCCTTGATCTGGAAGGCAAGCGCGATGCCAAGCTGCGCGCGCTGTCTGGCGGGATGAAGCGCCGTGTGCTGATTGCCCAGGCGCTGGTGCACAAGCCGCCGGTGGTCATCCTTGATGAGCCCACCGCCGGGGTCGATGTGGAATTGCGTCGCGCCCTGTGGCATTTCACCCGGCGCCTGCATAACGAGGGCCACACCATCGTGCTCACCACGCACTATCTGGAAGAGGCCGAGGCCCTGTGTGATCGCATTGCCATACTCGACCATGGTCAGGTCCGTGCGCTGGAAGACAAAAGCACCATGCTGGGCCGTCACCCCTACCGTTTTGTGCGCATCAAGACGAGTGGCCAGGGGCAGTTGAGCGGCCCGCTTGAAGCTCTGGTCAGCAGTCACGGCGAAGCCGGCAGCGGCGACATCGAGTTCCGCCTGCACAAGGACAAGGACCGCATCGGTGATGTGCTGGATGGCGTGCGTGAGGCCGGTTTCCGGCTGGAAGACATCCGCATGCGCGAACCTTCGCTGGAAGACGTGTTTGTCGAAATGACCGGAGGTGAAGCATGAACCGGGTCGGTTTTGTCACCCTGCTGCGCAAGGAAATCCGCCGTTTCATGAAGGTGGTGGGGCAGACCGTGACCTCGCCGGTCATCACTTCGGTGCTTTATCTGGTGGTGTTCGGGCAGGTCCTCAAAGGGCGCGTCGAAGTCTACGAGGGCGTCAGCTATCTGGCCTTTCTGATTCCGGGCCTGATGATGATGAGTGTGATTCAGAATTCCTTCGCCAACACCTCGTCCAGCGTGACCCAGTCCAAGATCAACGGCAATCTGGTGTTTTTGCTGCTTGCGCCGTTGTCGATATTCGAGATTTTCGCCGCGTTCGTGCTGGCAGCGGTGCTGCGCGGCGCGCTGGTGGCGAGCTGTCTGTACGCGGTGGGCTGGCTGTTCGTACCGTTGCCAATTGCCCAGCCGCTGCATCTGCTGGCAATGCTGTTCCTGTCCAGTGCGTGTCTCGCGGCGCTGGGCATGATCGCCGGCATTCTGGCCGACAAGTTCGAGCATCTGGCGGCCTTCCAGAACTACTTCATCATGCCGTTCTCATTTCTCTCCGGGGTGTTCTATTCGATCCATTCCCTGCCGGAGTTCTGGGCTGGCCTGTCTCATTTCAACCCGTTTTTTTATATGATTGACGGCTTTCGTCTGGGCTTTTTCGGTGTGGCCGATGCCCCCGGCGCCCTCAGTCTTGGCGTTGTTGGCGGGTTCCTGATGCTGGTTTCGGGCATTTGCCTGGGATTGCTGCACACCGGCTACAAATTGCGCCCCTAAGCCCCGAATTTCGAGTGAATGACCTCATGACCGCAGAACAGATTGCCGAATTGATCCGCCAGGGCCTGCCCGATGCCGAGGTCACCGTGCGCGGTGACGATGGTGCCCATTTTGAAGCCGAAGTGGTGAGTGCCGAGTTTGCCGGCAAGGGTATCGTGCAGCAGCACCGCATGGTCTACGCCACCCTGGGTGAGCGCATGGGTGGCGAAATTCACGCGCTGGCCCTCAAGACCCGCGTTGCCCAGGCCTGATTCGTGGACAAACTGCGTATTGAAGGCGGTGGACCGCTGGCCGGTGAGGTGCGTGCCTCCGGCGCCAAGAATGCGGCCCTGCCGATACAGGCTGCGGCGCTGCTGACCGCGCAACCGCTCACGCTGAGCAACGTTCCGCATCTCAAGGATGTGGTGACCATGAACCGTCTGCTTGCGCAGATGGGGGTGAGCGTCAGTCTGGAAGACAGCACCAGTGGCCACACCCTGACCCTGCAGGCGGCTGACCTGAACACCCATGTCGCGCCCTACGAGTTGGTGCGCACCATGCGTGCTTCGATCGTGGTGCTGGGGCCCTTGCTGGCGCGTTTCGGTCAGGCCGATGTGTCGCTGCCGGGTGGCTGCGCGATCGGTGCCCGACCGGTCACCGTGCATCTGGATGGTTTGCGCGCCATGGGGGCCGAGGTGGATGTGGTCGACGGATATATTCAGGCCCGCTGCTCGCGCCTGCGCGGGGCCCGTATCGTTATGGAAATGGTCTCGGTCACCGGCACCGAGAACCTGATGATGGCAGCGACGCTGGCGGATGGCGAAACCGTGATCGAGAACGCCGCGCGTGAGCCCGAGGTGGTTGATCTGGCGCAGTGCCTGATCGCCATGGGGGCGAAGATCAGCGGTGCGGGCAGTTCGGTGATCCGCATCCAGGGTGTTGAGGCCCTGCACGCCGCGCAGCACCGCATCCTGCCTGACCGCATCGAAATCGGTACCTTCCTGGTGGCCGCCGCGTTGACCCGCGGACAGGTGACCGTGCAGGCCGCTCAGGCCGATCTGCTTGACGCTGTGTTGCAGAAGCTGCGCAAGGCCGGGGCCGAGATCGCGGTGGCCCAGGATGTGATCAGCTTGAACATGCACGGCCGCAGGCCCCTGGCGGTGGATATCCACACGGCGCCGCATCCGGCGTTTCCGACCGACATGCAGGCCCAGTTCTGTGCCCTGAATGCGCTGGCCGATGGTGTTGGCGTGGTCCACGAAACGATTTTCGAAAATCGCTTCATGCACGTGCCGGAGCTGCAGCGCATGGGGGCGGACATTCGCCTGGAAAACAACACCGCGGTGGTGCGCGGGCGCGAGCGCCTCAAGGGTGCGCCGGTCATGGCGACCGATCTGCGTGCGTCGGCAAGCCTGGTGGTGGCCGCGCTGGCGGCGGATGGGCAGACCACCGTTGACCGCATCTATCACCTGGATCGCGGGTATGAACACATCGAGGACAAGCTGCGCCAGCTGGGCGCCAGCATCCAACGTATCGCTGCGTAGAACACTATGAGCAATTCATCCGAGAAACTGACGCTGGCCCTAGCCAAAGGGCGCATCCTGGACGACACCCTGCCGTTGCTGGCCAAGGTGGGTATCCATCCGCGTCAGGATCTGAGCAAAACCCGCGAGCTGCGGATTGCTGCAGACGGCCTGGTCGATGAAATTCTCATCGTGCGTTCCACCGATGTGCCGACCTATGTCGAGCACGGCGCGGCGGATGTCGGGATTGCCGGCAAAGATGTGCTGCTGGAGCACCGCAGCAACCAGCTGTATGAGCCGCTGGATCTGAACATTGCGCGTTGCCGCCTGTGTCTTGCTGGCACCGATGAGGTGACGCGGCCGTCGGATCGGCGCCTGCGCATTGCCACCAAGTACGTCAACATCACCCGCGACTGGTACGCCAGCCGTGGTGAGCAGGTCGAACTGATCAAACTGTATGGCTCCATGGAGCTGGCACCGCTGGTCGGGCTGGCCGATCTGATCGTGGATCTGGTCGACACCGGCAACACGCTCAAGGCCAATGGCCTCAAGCCGCTGGAAGACATCCTGCAGATTTCCTCGCGGCTGGTC
>JASBUL010000067.1 GCA_030147945.1 Oceanococcus sp.
CGCATGCACGCCAGCTGTTTATTCTTCATGCCCTGATCGAGGGCCAGTGGGGCCGGCGCGATGCGCCCGCTTTCCTCAAGGCCAATCAGAGCTTGGCCAAACGCCTGCAATCCGAAGAAAACAAGCTGCGCCGGCGGGGCATTGTGCGTGCAGACGACGACATCGTGGCCTGGTACGACGCGCGCCTGCCCAGCGAGGTGGTCAATCGTCAGGATCTGATCAGACAGCTTGATGATGCTCTGGATCAGCGCTTGCGCATGAGCGAGGCCGATCTGCGCAATGCACAGCAAGACGATCTCAGCGAGGCCTTTCCCAGCCGCTTGTCCATGCACGGACACAATCTCAAGATCCAGTACGTGTTCGCCCCCGGCAATGAAGATGATGGCGTCAATCTGGATGTGCCGGTGGCCCAGCTCAACCAGCTCGACCCACAACGCCTTGACTGGCTGGTACCCGGTTTGCTGGGCGACAAGATCGAGCAGTTGATCAAAGGCCTGCCCAAAGCGCAGCGCAGAAAGTTTGTTCCCGCATCGCACACTGTCGAGCAATGCCTGGCGAGCCTGACTTTTGCACAAGGTGACTTCTACACCGCACTGGCACGCCAGCTGCAGCGCCATTGCGGCGAGCCCAGTCCGACTGAGCACGACCTGCGCGCAATCGCCCTGCCCGATCGTCTGTACATGCGGATCCGACTGCGCAACAACAACGGTGGCCAGTTGGCCGCAGGACGAGACCTGCAAGCCTTGCGCGAGACCTTGGGCAGCCAGGCCAAAACCGCCTTCAAGGCCCATCACGATGACCGCTGGAACGCTCAGGGTTTAACCCGCTGGACGGAACCCTTGCCCGAAACCTTGCCGAACAGCATCGATATTGACGGCGGCCTACATGCCTTTCCACGCTTGCGTGATGACACCGACAGCGTGGCTTTGCAGCTGTTCGACGATGCCGAAGAGGCGCGCTGCCAGCATCGTGAAGGCCTGCTCCGACTGATGCTGCTGAGCCAGCACAAAAGCCTGCAACAGCGCCTCAAAAGCTTGCCCCAGAGGCAGACCATCATCTTACGCCTGTCAGCCCTGCCGCAGGCCGAAGCCGCCGAACAGCACCTTATTGATCTGCTCGCACCGACGCGCCGGCACGGCGATGTGCTGGCCTCGCTGGCCGCCCGCGTGGTCCGTGACACCCAGCTCGACGAGCAGATCCTGTCACGTGCCCAGTTCGAGCAAGCCATCAGCCAGACCCAGGCACTGGCCGAGCAGTTGCAGCGTCAATGGCAGGCCATGACCCGCATGGCTGAGAACTGGGCCCAATGGGTAGGCTGCGAAAAGCCAGCCGACGGCGATACTGCCGCTCAAGATATCAACGAGCAGCTGATCTGGTTGCTCAGCCCCGGCTGGCTGGAACGTACCCCGGATATTGCTGATCTGTCCCGTTATCTGCAGGCCCTGTGCCTGCGCGCCGAACGCTGGCGCCATGCGCCCGCTGACGATCGCTCACGCCAGATGCTGATTACGCCGCACTGGCAACGTGCCAAAGAGGCCTTCAACCGCTGTGCGCAACGCCGGCAAGGTGCTCCGGATGCCCTTATCAGCTATCGCTGGATGATCGAGGAGTACCGCGTATCGGTCTTCGCTCAGACCCTGAAAACCCGTCAGAAAGTTTCCGAGAAACGCCTGGAACAAGCCTGGCGCGAAATCAAGCCACTGATCGAGCGCCTGTGAGCGCGCCAACCTGCAATCTCATCTAGTATGCGGCGTTTGGCCGGCCGCTCGGAAAACCTTATGACACAGTCCCCCCAATTCGATGTGCTTATCCTTGGCGCCGGCTTGTCCGGTATCGGTGCGGCCTGTCACCTAACCCGCAAGTTGCCGCACAAGAGTTACGCCATCCTGGAGCGTCGCGACGCCATCGGCGGAACCTGGGATCTGTTCCGCTACCCGGGCATCCGCTCGGATTCGGACATGTCCACGTTTGGCTACAACTTTCGGCCCTGGCGCGAACCCAAGGTCCTGGCCGATGGCCCGTCCATCAAGCGCTACGTCAGCGAGACCGCGCAGCAGTATGACGTGATCCCCAAAATCCGCTTCGGCCGTAAAATGGTGCATGCGGCTTGGTCCAGCAGTGCGTCGATGTGGACGATCACGACCCATCGCGAAGGCAGTGACGAGGTCGAACAGTGGACCGCGCGGCATATCATTACCGCAACCGGCTACTACAACTACGATGCCGGCTATACGCCCGACTACCCAGGCCTTAAACGCTACAAGGGACGCCTGGTGCATCCCCAGCACTGGCCCGAAGATCTCGATTGCGCGGGCAAGAAGGTTGTGGTGATCGGCAGCGGCGCCACCGCCATCACCCTGGTACCGTCACTGGCCCGACTTGGCGCCAAGGTCACCATGCTGCAGCGTTCACCAACCTACGTGGTCTCGGTGCCTGCGATTGATCCGCTGTGGTCGAAATTGTCGCGCTTTTTGCCGGCGCGCTCGGTCTACACGGCCACCCGAGCGCGCAACATCGGCATGCAGCGCGCCTTGTATGTGGCCTCGCGCGAACGTCCGCGCGTGGTCAGGCGCCTACTGCGTCGCCTGACCAAACGTCAGCTCGGCAACAAGGTCGATCTGAAGCACTTCAGCCCCGCCTACAATCCCTGGGACGAGCGTCTGTGCGTGGTGCCGGACGGTGATCTGTTCCGGGTATTGCGCCGTGGTCAGGCTCAGATTGTGACCGACACGATCAAATCATTCGACGCCAAAGGCATCACCCTGGACAGCGGTGATCATCTCGACGCCGATGTAGTCGTGAGTGCAACCGGTCTTGACCTGCAGCTGTTCGGCGGCGCGGCAATGAGCATCGACGGCGAGCCGGTCGAAATCAGCGAGCGCATGGCTTACAAAGGCATGATGATCGAAGGCATCCCCAATATGCTGGTCATTTTCGGCTACACCAACGCCTCGTGGACTCTCAAAGCCGATATCGTTTGCGAGCACTACTGTCGCCTGATCACGCTGATGGACAAGCGCAAGGCCAGCACCGTCACACCTCAGGCCAATGGCGCACAGCGCACCGACGACACCATCATGGGCAGCCTGAGCTCGGGCTACGTGCGACGTGGCGCGGACCGCCTGCCGCGCCAGGGCAACAAAGCGCCCTGGGCGGTACTCAACGACTATCTGCGCGATGCGGCCACGCTGAAGTTCGGGCGCGTCAAGAGCAAGGCCCTGCAAATCCGTTGACCCAATCAACGTCCGCGGGACTCCACACCGCCGCTCCTCTACAATAGCGGCTCTTTACGCGCCCTTAGCTCAGCTGGATAGAGCATCGGCCTTCTAAGCCGACGGTCGCAGGTTCGAATCCTGCAGGGCGCGCCATCGAATATGCTGCTCTGCCGCCTCACTCGGGCGAGCGAGCAGCCGCTACTTTTTCTGCGGCCGTATGATCTGCGCCTGCAGATTGCGGACCACCTCACGTGCGTCAAAAGCGTTGAGATTTTCCGCCGGCTTTTCACCCTTGAAGGTCATGATGTGCGCTTCCGCTACGTACTCGGTTGAGGCCGTTGTGGTGGTCACGCCAACACCGCCGAAGGGGTGCCAGTACCAGTGTCCGAAGCCGCTACCGAAGCTGAAGCTCTGCTGCTGAGTGGTTTCGCTGTCGGTCTCCAGGCTCACCGTCACGAAATAATCGTGTCCATTATCGAGGGTGATTTCGGCCGCCCGGAACAGCAGGTAGTTCTGGACCGTGTCTTTGTCGGTGAGCCGGTTGCCGGCGAATCGGATGCGATAGCGATTGCTTTCCAGCTTCTGATCGCTGTAGCCCTCGCCGCGCTGCATGGATTGATACGGCGTGGCGGTTGCACAAGCCGCAAGCAGTGCGACCAGCATCGCCGCAAGTGTCAGTCGAATTGTCTTAAGCACGTTGGACCCCGTGTTCTGTCTGGCGTGAAAACGAATAACGGGCCCAGCAGGTTCCCTGCAGACTGGACCGCTCATCCGGGCAAAAGTTTCCCTGCGCCTGTATCTCATCACTGCGGATCAGGACAGACCGTTCAACCGCGCGCAAGCATACCGGCACAACAAAGATATCGGGGAGATCTTCATGTCCATGAGCCGTGTGATGCCGTTTCTGATCGGTATGCTGGTGCTTGGCAGCAACGCCCATGCCGCCGGACGCTGCGGCGACATCAGCCAGCGGCCCTGGTGTGACACCGCGCTGTCGGCTGCACAGCGTGCAAGTCTGCTGGTCGATGCCATGACACTGAGCCAGAAATTTGAGCTGATGGCCGGCGATGACATTTTCGGCGCGGCCACGGGTGAGCCGGCAGTCGGCACGGTCGACGGCATCGAGGAACTGGGCATCCCGCCGATCTACATGTCGGATGGCCCCATGGGACCCCGCGAACGGCTCGGCACCCTGATGCCCTCCCCGCTTGCGCTGGGGGCCAGCTTTGACCCCGTGCTGGCACGTGAGGTGGCTGCAACCATCGCCACGGAGGTGCGCCTCAAAGGTAATGACCTGGTCCATGCTCCGACCGTGGACGTCATGCGCATTGCGCAAGCCGGCCGCACCTTCGAAACCTTCGGCGAGGATCCTTACCTCGCCAGTCGCATTGCGGTGCCCTGGGTGCAAGGCGTGCAGGCCGAGGGCGTCATCGCCAATGTCAAGCATTTTGTGCTCAACACCCAGGAAGGCCTGATCGGTGTGCCGCCGATCACGGCGGTGCTTGGCGGGCGCCAGCTGGTCAATGCCATCGTTGACGAGCGCACCCTGCGGGAAATCTATCTGCCGCCGTTCAGAGCTGCGGTGACCCAGGCCGATGCCGCTAGCATCATGTGCGCCTACAACCTGGTGAATGGTCGCCCGGCCTGCTCCAGCCCCAGCCTTCTTGGCGACATTCTGCGCGGGGAATGGGGCTTTGACGGTTTTGTGCTCACCGACTACGTGCTCGCCAACAAGGAAACTGCAGGCGCCGTCAACGCCGGTCTGGATATCGAAATGCCGATCCCCCAGCTTTATGCACCGGCACTGTTGCACGCGGCTGTGCTGAGCGGGCTGGTCACTGAGGCCACCATCGACCTGCGCGTGCACACCATACTGCGCACATTGTTCCGGTTCGGTTTTTTCGACCGGGCCGCTTTCCCATCTGACGACAGCCTGATCGACATAGAGGCTCACGCGCGCGTCGCCCGCAAACTGGCCGAGCGTGGCACTGTACTGCTGAGCAACAATGGCGTGCTGCCAGTGGATGAGAGCGCGGTGAATTCGATCGCCGTGATCGGGGTTCCGGCAACCGAGAACTACGACGTTGGCGGCTCCGCCTCGGTACAAGCCTTTCGCTACAGCGCGCCGCTGGACGCGATCCGTGAACGCGCCGGTCGCGACGTGCGCGTCGAATACCTCGACGGTCAGGATCAGCAAGCCGCGGCGGAGCTGGCCAGAAACAGTGATATCGCCATCGTGTTCGTTCGCGATGCCGCCAGCGAGGGGGTCGACAAAACCTGCCTGTCTCTGGATTGCCCGCCCCTGTTGCCGGGCCTGCCTGTGGCAGGCAAGCCACAGGACGAGTTGATTGCCGCCGTTGCATCCGTCAACCCGAACACCATCGTGCTTATCCAAAGCGGCGGTCCAATCCTGACCCCGTGGCGCGATCAGGCTGCGGCCGTGCTGTCGGCGTGGTACCCGGGACAAGAGGCCGGCGCAGCGCTGGCCGGCATCCTGTTTGGTGACGTTGATCCGGGCGGGCGCCTGCCTGTGACCTTCATGGCTGACGAACAGCAAACGCCCACGGCGGGGCAGCCGCTGCGCTATCCCGGCGTGCTCAACCAGGCGGTCTACAGCGAGGGGGTCTTCATCGGTTATCGCTGGTACGACGAATTTGAGCACACCCCGGCGTTCGCTTTTGGCCACGGCCTGTCCTACGCCCGTTTCGCGTTTTCCGCGCTACAGCTTGAGGATCAGGGTGATGCCATCGAGATCGGCTTCACGGTGCGCAACACAAGCGCCCGAGCCGGCTTCGCCGTGCCGCAAATCTACCTCGGCATGCCAGACATCAGCGACAGCGTGACGCAACCACCGTGGCAGCTCAAAGGCTTCGACCGGGTGGCCCTGGATGCAGGCGAAGAGCAGCGCGTGGCCATTCGAATTGAGTCGCATGATCTGCAGTACTGGGACTCTCCAACCCAGGCTTGGCGCACAGCGCCGGGTTGCTATCGGCTTGCGCTGGGGCATTCATCACGCGATCTGGTGGCCGAGGCGCAATTCAGTCGTGGCCCCAACGACGCGTGCGTGCAGGCTGAACAGCACACGGCACGGGCAACGCCAGCGGGTCGCGGCGGCAGCGTGTCCCTCGGGTATGTCATTCTGCTGCTTTGCGCAGCCCTCGCGCGTTTCGGATGCCGTACCCATGCTTCGTCCGCATATTCGCCCCGCCCGCCAGGATGATGCCGGCGCCATCGCGGCGCTCTACAACCCGTTCATTCGCGATACGGTCATCACTTTCGAGGAGCAGCCGGTCAGCGCGGAGCAGATTGCTGAACGCATGCACAATGTGGCCGAACATGGGCTGCCGTGGCTGATCAGCGAAGTTGACAATCAGGTGCTGGGTTACGCCTATGCCGATCGCTGGCGAACCCGCTCGGCCTACCGTTATTCCGTCGAAAGTGCGATCTATCTGGATCGCCGGATCGCGGGCCAAGGTATCGGCACCCTGCTCTATCAAGCGCTGCTCGACAACGTGCAAGCCATCGGCATACGCGCCGTCATCGCCGGTATCACTCTGCCCAATGCGGCCAGCGTGGCGCTGCATGAGCGCCTGGGTTTTCACAAGGTCGCCCACTTTCCGTCCGTTGGCCTGAAATTTGGCCAGTGGCTGGACGTGGGCTACTGGCAACGCGCGCTGGACCCAACGGACTGACGCCCGCCGCGTCCAGCGCCAAGGCTACTTGCCCTTGAAGCGCGCCTCGCGCTTCTGAACGAAAGCGCTGATACCCTCCATGGCGTCATCGCTGAACCCGATTTTGGATTGCAGACGCGCCTCGCGTGCGATCTGTCCTTCCAGATCCAGGTCCAGCGAACTGTCCATCAGTTGCTTGATCGCGGCTAGCGCGCGTGTCGGCTGTGCGGCCATGCGTGCTGCCAGTGCCTGCGTTTTTTCCTGCAGCTCGGCGTCGGCAAAGACCTCGGTGATCAGTCCCCAGTCAAGCGCGGTCTGTGCATCCAGCGCATCACCACTCATCAGCCAGCGCGTCGCCCGCGCCCGGCCAATCAGGCGCGGCACACTCCAGGTACCACCGGCATCGGGAATCAGGCCGATACGCACGAACGCCTGTATGAGTTTGGCCGACTCCGCTGCAACCACAATGTCGCAGGCCAGCGCAATGTTCAGACCGGCACCAGCGGCCACACCGTTGATGGCCGCAATCACGGGTTTCTCCAGATGACGGATCTCGCGCAGTACCGGATGGTAGGTGGTGTGCAGCGGTTGCCCCAGGTCCGGACGCTCGCCCGGTTTGAGCTGTGTCAGCGTGTCCTTGAGATCCGCGCCCGAAGTAAAGCCGCGACCCGCTCCGGTCAGCACCACGCAGCGGCAGGACTCATCCTTGCCCGCGGCGACCAGTGCATCGCGCAGTTCATGAAGCAGCTCGAACGACAGCGCGTTCAGGCTATCAGGGCGATTGAGCGTGATGGTGGTCACGCCGGCGGCGTTTTCGACTAGCAGGGTGTTGTAACTCATGGGCATCGGGTCTACGGAGTGGGTGAAGCCGGCAACAACGTTACCGATCGGTATCTTTGAACCTGATCATACCCGATAAGCGGCCCGGGACGATGCGTTGTTAACGCTCGGTAACCAGCGGTAACATGGCGCCATGGAGAACACCAAGAAGAACAAAGAGCACACCAAGCGAAGAATTCTTCGTACGGTTGAGCGGTTGCTGGTTGAAGAGGGCTTTTCCGCCCTTGGCATCAACCGGATCGCGAATGAGACCGGCGTGGCCAAGGTGCTGATCTATCGCTATTTCGGGGATCTGGAAGGGCTTATCAATGCCTTCGTGACCAGCGAAGATTTCTGGCCGACCCGAGCCGAGATCATTGACCTGCCGGATGACGAATTCTTTCAGCTGCCCCTGCGCGAGCGCATCAAGCGGGTCATGTTCAACTTCGCTGCCGCTCTTGGCAAGCGCCCGGAAACCATGGCAATCCTGGCCTGGGAAATGTCGGGCAACCCGACCCTGACGCGGGTCATGGAGGATGCTCTGGGCCAGTTCGCCAATCAGATCAGCGAGTCCCTGTCGCACAACGACAAACCCGTGCACAGCCAGCTCAAACCCATGCTCTCGGTCCTCAGCGCCGGCATGATCCACCTCGGCATGGCCTACCAGCATCATCAGCGCTTCGCCTCGCTGCGGCTGGAAAGTCCGGATGACTGGAAACGCGTGCTCAAGGCTTTCTCCACATTGCTTGACCATATCCCGGTGGAGCAGTCATGAGTTCATTGGTGATCCGCGCCGGCGCCGGTGCCCGCCGCCTCATTGAGCAGGAAGGCCTAAAAGCAGACCAGATCGAAGTGATGGCGGGGGCAGCGGGAGGCCCCAAGTGGCTGGCCCTGGCCGCGCTCGATCGCTACTTCTTCGGCGAATTTTTCGCCCAGCGGCAGCGCCCCTTGTTCACCATTGGTTCTTCGATATCGAGCTGGCGCTTTGCCGCCGCGGCGCAGGATGATCCGGTGGCGGCCTTTGATCGTTTCGAGCATGCCTACCTGCGCCAGCGCTACAGCGACAAGCCGGATGCGGTGGAAATCAGCCGGGTGTGCAACGACCTGCTCGACACCTTGCTGCCCGAGGCACATATCGAGCAGATGCTGCGTCACCGTTATCTGCGCCCCAACATTGTCACCGTGCGGTGTACCGGACGGGCCGCCCACGAAACGCCACGGCAGCTCAAAGCGGGGCTTGCCGCCATCGCGGTCAGCAACTTGCGCGGGCGCGCGCGACTGGCCCGGCACATGGAGCGGGTGGTGTTTCACCACCCGCAGGGCCGGGCACCTTTCCTGCCTTTTCGTGATGCCTTCACAAGCCACGAAGTGGCCCTGGAGGCAAACAATGTCAAGGCTGCACTGCGCGCCAGCGCCTCGATACCGCTGCTCATGCAGGGCGAGCTGGACATCCCGGGCGCCCCGCCCGGCATGTACCGAGATGGCGGGCTGATCGACTATCACATGGATCTGGACTACCGCGTTGATCAGGGGCTGGTGTTGTTTCCGCACTTTTCGACCCGCATCGTGCCCGGCTGGCTGGACAAATTCCTGCCCTGGCGTAAACCACACGCCCACCACCTTGACCGCATGCTGATGATCGCGCCGTCGCAGCAGATGCTGGCGCGCTTGCCGGGTGGCAAGATTCCGGATCGCAAAGACTTCACGCGCTATTCCGATCTCGACACCCTGCTGCGCGACTGGAGCATCGCGACCGCAGAATGCCGACGTATGGCCGATGAATGGGCGGAGATCATGAATAGCGGTACACTCCCTGCCAGGCTCGAAGCCTTTCCCGAGAACAGTCTCGCCAGCGCGAACGCAAGCATTCGATGAACATCCTCATCGTCAACGGTGACGCCACCACAGCACAACGTCTTCAGGTCCGGCTTGGCCAGGCCGGACATCAGGTGGAGCGACAGCCGACGCTGGCCAGGGCCGATGAACACGATCTGAGCATTTCGGGCATCAACGCCTGTCATCTGGAGATCGTCGATGACCTGATCGCGCGGGTTGCCAGCCTCGATCTGCAAAGCGTGGCGGGTTGTCCGTTTGTGGTGCAATTCGGCGAGCATCACTACGCCCTGACGCTACCGAGCTGCCGCAATCTGCTCGGCGCCATCAGCCGTCATCTGGTTCAGGTTTGCGGCTCGCGCCTGCCCACCAGCAGCCAGGACCACTTCAACACCGCACTGTGCGAGGCCCTGCAGAACGCACTGATTCACGGCAACCTGGAAATCAGTTCCGAGCTGCGCGATCAGGGGGACTGGGAGGCTTACGAAACGCTGATCCGTGCACGCCTGACCCAGCACAGCTACGCCCGTCGTGCAATCCGCATCGAGGCGGACTGCGGCGACGCGCGCCTCACCATCAAGATCGAGGATGACGGCCCCGACTTCGATCCGGCGGCCTTGCCGGATCCGCTTGAACCCGACGCTTTGCTGCGCTCCAGCGGACGCGGCATCACCATGATTCGCTTCGCCATGGATGAAGTCAGCTGGAACGCACGCGGCAACCGGATCGAGATGACCAAATACCTGGACGCCGCCTAGAACATCTCCTCGGCCATCTGCAGGATGCTGGCGTCCATGGCCATCAGCTGCTGTGCCTGCATCTCGACCTGCGGCAGCTCCCAGCGGTAAAAATAAGCACAGGCCTGAATCTTCCCGGTGTAGTAGTCCTGCTCTGCGCTGGCCTGCGGCATAGCGACCTGGGCAACCACAGCCTGTCGCAACCACATCCAGGCCACCACCAGATGCCCCATCATGTCGAGGTAGGTCCAGGAGTTGGCCAGCAGCGTGGCGACATCGCCACCTGACGCGACCTTGCCCAGAGCGGTGGTCACCTCGAGCACGCGCATTTGTGCCTGATGCAGTTGCGAGGCGAATTCGCCCAGCTCCGAGTGGCCAGTGCAGGCACTCACCGTTTCACCGATGCGCGCCATCAGCAGACGGAACGCAGCGCCCTGATTCTGCAACACCTTGCGCCCGAGCAAATCCAGCGACTGGATGCCGTTGGTGCCTTCGTGAATGGGATTGAGGCGGTTGTCGCGATAAATCCGCTCCAGCGGATAATCGCGGGTGTAGCCGTAGCCACCGAGAATCTGCAGCCCCCAGTAATTCGCCTTGAGCCCGTAATGCGATGACCAGGCCTTGATCAGAGGCGTGAGTATCGACAGCTCGCATTCAAGCTCGGCGGCCTGTTGTGCACTGTCGGCCAGGTGTTTGCGGTCAACCAGGGCGGCTCCGTACAAGCAGAGTGATAGCGCACCCTCGGCATACACCTTCTGACGCATGAGCATGTGGCGCACGTCGGCATGTTCGATGATCATGCTCTGCGGCGAGGACGGATCACGCTGGCCAGCGGTACGCCCCTGCGGGCGATTGCGGGCGTAATCCAGCGAATGCTGATAACCACTGTAGGCCAGCACGGCGGCATTCAGCCCCACCCCGATGCGCGCCTCGTTCATCATGTGGAACATGGCGGCCAGGCCCTGGTTCAGCTGGCCGATCAGATAACCGCGACAGTCGCCATTCTCACCGAAGTTGAGCAAGGTATTGACCGTTCCGCGATAGCCCATCTTGTGGTTCAGCCCCGCCAGGCTGACATCATTGCGCGGCCCCGGCTGCCCCTGATCATCAAGCCGGTATTTGGGCACGATGAACAACGAAATGCCGCGCGTTCCGGCGGGCTGACCGGGCACTTTGGCCAGCACCAGATGCACGATATTTTCCGACAGCTCGTGTTCACCACCGGATATCCACATCTTGGTGCCGCTGATGCGGTAGTCACCCTCACCCGTGGGTTCCGCGCGAGTGCGGATATCGGCAAGTGACGATCCGGCTTGCGGCTCCGACAAACACATGGTGCCAAACCAGCGCCCTTGGATCAGCGGCAGCATGTAGCGCTGCTTCTGCTCCTCGCTGCCATGGGCCTGAATCAGGTTGGCCGCCGCCATGGTCAAGAACGGATAACCCGCGGTCCCCACATTGGCGTCCGAGAAAATCCAGTTGATGACTTGCGAAATCACGTAAGGCAGCTGCAGGCCACCGAGCTTCTCGGGGAAGCTCGTGCCCATGAACCCGCCCTCGACGAAGGCTTTGAGCGCGGTCTGCACTTCCGGTCGCATGCGCACGCGCCCGTCCACAAACTGTGGCTCTTCGGCGTCGGCCAGCGCAGCGTGGGTGGCGAAGGTTTCATCCGCTACACGTTGTGCGCTGTCTAAAATCGCATCGATGGTTTCACGGTCTTGCGACAGAAAAGCCGGTTGCGCGCACAAGCGCTCGGCCTCCAGCATTTCAAAGATCTGGAAGTCGATTTCGCGACGCTTGAGCATGATGTCTCCTGTTTTTTGGGCTGGGCAGTGGCTCGATTGTCACCGATTTTGCCCCAACATTTCTGCCCGCTTTCGGTTAGGCTTGCGCGGTATGCAAGTCAGGCGCAATTCATCGATGCAGCATCCTCCACAACAGCCTGCGGTGTGATGCGCACACTGCGTTCGCTTCTTGTTCTGGCCATCCTCGGCGCCATGGCTTATCTCGCCCATCAGCTGATTGAGCTGCTCGACGAACAGCAGGCCATGAGCATCGACGTGGCGGAAATGGACGATGTGCGCTACGGCCTGCTCAACGCCAATGTGTGGGTCGAGCACGTCACCTACATCCTGGAAAAGAAGATTCGTGAGTTCGATCTGGGCGAGGAAAATCGCGCGGCGATCAAACGCAGTTTGAGCCGCATGCTCGACACGCTGATCACCGAAGTCGACAACTACATGCGCAAGCAGAATCTGTCCGGCCAGACCTGGTGGGAACGTGTGCGCGGCCAGATCAAACAGGGCGTGCAGAACATCTTCATTGATGTCGAAGACATCAAAACCGCGATCCCCGAATATGCTGATCGCATACTTGCCGAACTGGAAGAACCGGAAGCGCGAGACGAACTCAACCTGTTTCTGCGTGATGTGCTGTCTGATCTGTCCAAGCGCACCTTCTCGCCGCTCGATCTCAGCCGCATAGAAGCCATTGAAGCCAAGTACGAATGCACCGAATGGATGTTCTGTCGCGCCCTGATCGAGGCGCGTATCCGCAACCATCAGGACGAGGCCAAGCGCTATGCCATGGCCATCCTGGCGCTGATGCTGAGCCTTTTCGTGCTGCTGCGTCTGGAGTCACCACGACCGAGCCGCGATCGCTTCGTGGCCCTGGCTGTCGGCGCGACTATCCTCATGCTGTGCGGCGTGCTGACCCCGATGATGGATGTGGAGGCGCGTATTTCCGAGCTGCGTTTCGTGCTGCTCGGCGAGCCGGTGGTGTTCGCCAACCAGATGCTCTATTTCCAGAGCAAAAGCGTGCTCGATATGGTCGAGGTGCTGACCTCAACCGGGGCCTACGACATGATCGCGGTGGGGCTGCTGATCATGACCTTCAGCGTGCTGTTTCCGATGGCCAAACTGGCCTCGTCGGTGCTTTGGCTCTACGGCAAGGCGCGCTTGCGCGGCAATCCTGTGGTGCGTTTTTTCGCCCTAAAATCCGGCAAATGGTCGATGGCTGATGTCATGGTTGTGGCCATCTTCATGGCGTATATCGGCTTTGACGGGATCATTGCCAGCCAGCTCAGTGGCTTTGCCGACGCCACCGAGCAGGTCGATGTGCTGACCACCAACGGCACCTCGCTGGAACTCGGCTTTTTCATGTTTCTTGGCTTCTGCCTGACCAGCCTGCTCAGTGCAGCCTGGATGGAAAGCGCCATCACCCACTCGGAGACCCCGCATGAGCAATGAAAACAACAGCCACAGCATGGTCATCGGTTACATACTGTGGATCTTCGGCTTCATGGGCGCCCACCGCTTCTATTACGGCCGCCCGATCACCGGCATCATCTGGTTTTTCACCCTGGGGCTGTTTTTCATCGGCTGGATCATCGACCTGTTCCTGATTCCAGGCATGGACCGTTCCGCCGACCGGCGCTACCTGGAGGGGCCGATCGACTACAACCTGGCCTGGATACTGCTCACCTTCCTTGGCATTTTCGGCATCCATCGCTTCTATCAGGGCAAATGGATCACCGGCATTCTCTACCTGTTCACCGGCGGCCTGCTTTTGATCGGGGTGATTTACGACTGGTGCACACTCAACGATCAGATCGACGAACGCCATCGCCGTGAAGCCATGGCGGGATGAGAGTGCTGATGAAGCGCCGCGAAACCTGAACAGGCCTCGCGGCGCATCCGTTCAGCCTTTCAGGGCTGCCGCCACCATCTTGCCGAATTTGGCCGGCTGCTCCATACCCTGGCGCAGGGCGCGCGCCCCGGTTTCGTCCGAGATTGCCCCATCCCAGGCTTCGGCCACCGCTTCGGGCGAGGCGTTCGAGCCAAGAAAGACACCCTGGGTTTCGACGATGCGGGTGCGTGCAAAGCAGCCTGCGCCAGCGCACAGAATTTCACCATTCGGTGCATTTTCACTGCACAGAAACAGCACACCCGGGGTGACCTGCTCCGGGCCCATCAGCTCCAGCTGGTCAGCCGGGAACAGTTCTTCGGTCATGCGTGTGGCCGCTGTCGGCGCCAGCGCGTTGATGCGGACGTTGTATTTTTCACCTTCCAGCTTGAGCGTGTTCATGGCCCCGACCACCCCCATCTTGGCGGTGCCGTAGTTGGTCTGACCGAAATTGCCGTACAGCCCGGAGCTGGAACTGGTCATCACGATGCGACCGTACTGCTGCTCGCGCATGGTCTCCCATACCGCTTTGGTGCAGTTGATCGAGCCCATCAGATGAACCTCAAGCACCACACGAAAGTCGTCGAGCGAGCCTTTGACGAACGTCTTGTCGCGCAGAATCCCGGCGTTGTTGACCAGAATATCGACCCGCCCCCAGGCCGCCTTGGCCTCGGCCACCATGGCTTCGACCTGCGCGTAGTTGGTCACGTCAGCACCATTGGCCATGGCTTCACCGCCACCAGCCTTGATCTCCTCGACCACGGCTTGTGCAGCCGCCGAAGACGCCCCGGTGCCATCACGGGCGCCGCCCAGATCATTCACCACCACTTTTGCGCCGCGCGCGGCAAAGGCCAGTGCATGGGCGCGCCCCAGACCGTTGCCGGCACCCGTCACGATGGCCACCTGGCCGTCAAAGCGAATTGTCATAGTGTGTTCTCCTCAGGTTTGCGGTGATGACATTTAGCGGCGCCTATTCTTCAGCATTCGGGCGCAAATTCCGAGCTTTGAATCATTAACGTTGTGCATGACTCACCATACACAAACATCATTGGCTGTTATTTCATTGCGACGCTACGCTTGATCCTTTGCCAGCGTCGCCTTGCCGCGTAGTCTGCAAGCACAACGCGGCACATGAACAAGACAGGCATATGGGGACCATCACACTGATTCGCCACGGCCAGGCCTCATTCGGCAAGGCCAACTACGACCAGCTGTCCGAGCTTGGTTTTCGTCAGGGCCGCGAACTGGGCCGCTGGTTCAGTGATTGTCAGACGCGCCTGGATCGCATCGTGACGGGCAGTCTTGCACGCCACAAACAAACGGCCAGCGCGTGCTGCGAAACGCTGACGCCGGATCTGGCGCCGGACAGCGCCTGGGAGACCCTGCGCGAGTTCAATGAATATGATCATGTTCAGATGCTGCATCGCCAAGAGCCAGGCTTTGCCGACCCTGCCTGGGTCAAGGCCCTGTTCATGGATCACCCCGACCCACGCAAAGAATTTCAGCGCATCTTCAGTGCCGCGTTCGCCCGCTGGATCGGCGGCCAGCATGATGCCGACTACGACGAACCATGGCAGGCCTTTCGGGCCCGCTGTATCCGTGGTCTCGAAATACTGATCGACAGCGCAGCGCGCTCACAGCACATAGCGGTGTTCACCTCGGGCGGCCCGATCAGCGCCATCACCCAGCATCTGCTCAAGATGCCGGACAGCGAAGCGGCCAAGCTCAACAGCAGCATCATCAACGCTTCAACCACCAAAATCCTGTTTCAGCCTGGCCATGTGACCCTCAGTGCACTCAACAGCCATGCCCACTTCGAACGCCTGTCCGGCGAATCCCTGATCACCTACCGGTAAAACCGCCATGCAAGAGCTAAAAGGCAAAACCACTGTCATCACCGGCGCCGGCAGCGGCTTCGGCCGCGAGTTCGCCCTGGCCTGCGCGGCCGAGGGCATGAATCTGGTGCTCGCAGATCTCAAACACGAAGGGCTTGAGGCCACCGCCGCGCTGCTCAATGCAGACACCCCCGTGCTGCTCAAGACCTGCGACGTTGCCAAACCGGAGCAGGTTGAAGCATTGGCCACGGCAGCACGCGAGCGCTTCGGCAATGTCCATCTGCTGTTCAACAACGCCGGCGTCGCCGTGACCGGGCCGGTATGGACGGCCACGCTGGAGGAATGGCGCTGGGTCATGGACGTCAATCTCATGGGCGTGGTGCATGGGCTGCGCAGCTTCACCCAGGCCATGATCGATTCCGGCGAAGCTTGCCACATCGTCAACACGGCATCCGCCGCAGGCCATCTGTCGGTACCCGGAAGCAGCATTTACTGCGTCAGCAAACATGGCGTCGTCACCCTTTCGGAATGTCTGCACCATGAGCTCGGCATGCTCAAGGCCAATGTCGGAGTCAGCGTGCTGTGCCCCGCCTTCGTGCCCACCGGTATCGCCGATTCAGAAAATCTGCGTCCGCAGGATGCGCCGAAAAACCCGCACCCGATGACCAAAAGCAGCGATGCCATGACCAAACAAGCGGTGGTCAGCGGACGCCTCAGCGCGGCCGACGTGGCCCGCATCACTCTGGATGCAGTCAAGGCAAAACGCTTCTACGTGTTCCCTCACCAGAAGATCAAAGCCTCGATCGAAGGCCGTCTGCAGCATATTCTTGACGAACGCACACCGCACAACTCGCTGGCCTGACGCGGCCAGCGACGCAACCACGACAACGCTACGGAGACAACATGAAAGCGCTGCTCTGCAAACAGCATGGCCTGCCCGAAACCCTAGTGGTGGAAGACCTACCCGATCTTGAGCCAGGTGACGATGAGGTGGTGGTCGACGTCCACGCCGCGGCGGTGAATTTCCCCGACACCCTGATCATCCGCAATCTATACCAGTTCAAGCCTGAGCTGCCGTTTTCTCCCGGTGGTGAATCGGCCGGGGTCATCGCCAAGGTCGGCGCCAAGGTCAAGAACGTCAAACCCGGCGATCGGGTGATCAGCTTCACCGGCTGGGGTGGCATTGCCGAGCAGGTGCTGTGCAAGGCCATGCAGGTCATTCCGATGGTCCCGGAGATGGATTTCGTCACCGCCTCGGCCTTTGTCATGACCTATGGCACATCGCTGCATGCGCTCAAGGACCGGGCTCGCCTCAAACAAGGTGAAACCCTGTGCGTACTGGGCGCCTCGGGTGGTGTGGGTCTGGCCGCCATCGAGATCGGCAAAGCCTTGGGCGCCAAGGTGATTGCCTGTGCCTCCAGCGCCGACAAGCTTGCCGTGTGCAAGGAACACGGCGCGGATGAGCTCATCAACTACAACGATGAAGACCTCAAAACGCGCATCCGTGAACTCACCGGCGGCAAGGGTGCCGACGTGATCTACGATCCGGTCGGTGGACAATATGCCGAACCGGCCCTGCGCAGCATCGCCTGGCGCGGCCGTTATCTGGTGGTCGGTTTCGCCAATGGCGAAATCCCCAAGATCCCGCTGAACCTGGCCCTGCTCAAAGGCTGCGCCATAGTCGGCGTGTTCTGGGGCGATTTCGGCAAGCGTGAACCGATGAACCTGATGATGGATCTGAAGACCCTGATTGGCTGGTTCAACGAGGGCACCATCAAACCGCATATTGCTGACACCTATCCGCTGGCGCGCGGCGCCGAGGCCATTCGCGCCCTCATGGACCGCAAAGTTTCCGGCAAGGTGGTGGTGACCATGGAGCGCTCGGCATGAGTGAGGACTTCAGTGGCACCATGCCGGTGCGCGACAAGCATCAGTTTGATGTCGAGGCCCTGCAAAGCTACCTGAGCGAGACAGTCGACGGTTTTGCCGGACCGTTGACGGTAGAGCAGTTCAAGGGCGGCCAGTCCAACCCGACCTACAAGCTGATCACCCCCACGCGCAACTATGTGCTGCGCCGCAAGCCACCGGGCAAGCTGCTCAAATCCGCCCACGCGGTGGACCGCGAGTATCGGGTGATCACCGCGCTGGCCGACACCAACGTGCCAGTGGCCAAAACCTACTGCCTGTGTGAAGACGACAGCGTGATCGGCACGGCCTTTTACGTCATGGATTGCGTCGAAGGGCGGATTTTCTGGGACCCCAGCCTGCCCGACCTGTCCGCCGAAGATCGGGCCGCGATCTACGACGACAAAAACCGCGTGATCGCCGAGCTGCACAAACTCGATCCGGCTGCGCTGGGCCTGGCCGACTACGGTTCCAGCGGCAACTATTTCGAGCGCCAGATCGGGCGCTGGTCAAAGCAATACTTGAGTTCCGCAGCACAGCGCATCCCGGCCATGGATCGCTTGATTGCATGGTTGCCCGAGAACATTCCGCCGGGTGACGAAACCCGCATCGTGCATGGCGACTACCGGCTCGACAACATGATTTTCCACCCCAGCGAGAACCGCGTGATCGCAGTGCTCGACTGGGAGCTGTCCACCCTGGGCCATCCGCTGGCTGATTTTTCCTACCACTGCATGACCTGGCGCATGCCGCCGGCCGGCAAGATGCGGGGTCTAGCAGGGCAAGATCTGGCGGCCTTGAACATTCCATCCGAGCAGGATTACGTGGCCCGCTATGCCGAGCGCACCGGTTTCACCATGCCCGGACCGGATGTGTGGGACTTCTGCATGGCCTACAACTTCTTCCGCCTGGCCGGCATTGCCCACGGCATTCTTGGTCGAGTTCAAGATGGCACCGCGGCCAACAAACAGGCCGAGGCCATCGGGCGTATGGCCTTTCCCCTGGCCGACATGGCCTGGAAGCTCGTCGAAAGCATCCAGGCGCGCGCCTGAACAATGCATCGCAATTCGAAAATGAGCCGTTGAACAGGCTTATCGGGACACGCTCAAGTCCATCCATGGATCGCTCGGCGCCGGACATCCTGTCCGGCGACGGTCCCGAAAAGCCTGTGCAACGTCTCTTCATCACCGCATGGCGCGATATTGACGCGAATATGGAGACACCATGAATTTTGATTACAGCCCCAAAACCCAGGACCTGCTTGCACGCGTCAAAGCGTTCATGGACGAGCACGTCTATCCCAACGAACATCGTTTTGAGGCCGAAGTGGCTGAGGGTGATCGCTGGCAACCCACCCAGGTGATGGAAGAGATGAAGGCCAAGGCCAAAGCGGCCGGCCTGTGGAACCTGTTCCTACCCGAGTTTGAAGAAGGCGCTGGCCTGAGCAACCTGGAATACGCGCCGCTGTGTGAGCAGATGGGCCGGGTGCTGTGGGCGCCCGAAATCTTCAACTGCTCAGCACCAGACACCGGCAACATGGAGGTGCTGGCGCGTTACGGCACGCAGGAGCAAAAAGACACCTGGTTGACCCCGCTGCTCAAAGGCGAAATCCGCTCCGCCTTTGCCATGACCGAGCCGGCGGTGGCTTCATCCGACGCCACCAACATCCAGTCATCGATTGTGCGCGACGGTGATGAGTACGTCATCAACGGGCGCAAATGGTGGACTTCCGGCGCCAATGACCCGCGCTGCAAAGTGTTCATCTTCATGGGCAAAAGCGATCCGGACAATGAAAGCCGTCATCGCCAGCAATCGATGATCCTGGTGCCGGCCGATGCCGAGGGCATCACCATCATGCGACATCTGCCGGTGTTCGGTTTTGACGATGCCCCGCATGGCCACGCCGAAGTCGATTTCAAGGATGTGCGCGTACCGGCCTCTAACATGCTGTTAGGCGAAGGGCGCGGCTTTGAAATCGCCCAGGGCCGCCTGGGCCCGGGCCGCATTCACCACTGCATGCGCCTGATCGGACTGACCGAGCGTGCGCTGGAGAAGATGTGCCATCGCCTGGCCACACGGACCGCCTTCGGCAAGCCGGTGGCGCGGCAGAGCGTGTGGTACGAGCGTGTCGCCGAGTCGCGCATTCTGATCGACCAGGCCCGCCTGCTCACTCTCAAAGCGGCTGACATGATGGACAAGGTGGGCAACAAAGCGGCCGCCCAGGAAATTGCCATGATCAAGGTGATGGCGCCGAATATGGCCTGTCAGGTGATTGACTGGGCCATACAAGCCCATGGCGGCGGCGGCATGACCACCGATTTCGGGCTGGCCCAGGCTTACGCCTGGGCGCGAGTGCTGCGGCTGGCCGATGGGCCGGATGAAGTGCACCGCCAATCCATCGCCAAAATGGAATTCGGCCGTCAGATGGCGCCCGCTTGATCCCTAGCGGCTAACGCGGGCCAGCCTCAGGCCGGCCCGCTCAGACTCACTCCAGAGTCAGCGTATCGATGTGTATCGAATTGCGGATGTTGGCCAGCATCTTGGCCTGCTCAGCTTCAACCGTGGGCACATCGTCCATGACCACGCCATCGAACCAGGTCTCGAAATGTGCCGCCAGCGCGATGTTCAGATGATGGCGCTCGGCGCTGATTGATACCGGCTCGGCGAAATCCAGCTCCAGCGTGCTGCTGGCATGACCAGCCTGAAACTGCACACAACTGTGCGCGGTGTCGTAACCGCCTGCGGCGTACTCTTCGTCGCTGAGCTGCGCCGTATTGTGGAAGTAGCACGGGTAAACATTCACCGCATGACCACTCAGCTCCAGGCCGCTGTCGGCATGTTTGCTCGCACTGGCAAGCACCGGCTCCAACGCCAGTACCACCCCACAGTAGTCACCAACCTCCAGAGGCAGTGCGCCGATGTATTTCTCATGCCCGGACAAGGCATCCAGCACATCGGTGGGTTCGGCCTCGTCATGTGAGCCGGCATGCGCCCAGGCACTGCTGACCAGACGCTGCCCCAGACCTTTCAGCATGGAGGCCACACTGGTGCAGGCTTTGACTTCAACCGGCACCAGATTGACCAGACCCAACTGCAGATCAATGCGCACACCGTCGAGCGTACGAAAAGTGATGTAGCTGGAACTGTGCTTGCTGTGCTCATCGCCAGCATGCGCCGCCCCCACCGCTGTGACCGCAAAGCGCGCTTGCGCGCCTTCATGGATACTGCCACTGCTGCTGTCACAAGCCGTCAAAACCAAGCCCAGCAGGCCGACAGCAAAAACTCGAATAATCATTAAAATATATTCCGTATTACGCTGTTTTTATTAGAAGTCGTAGGCCAGGCTAACTTGCACTGTCGGGTCTTCTTCCTGATCGCCATTAAGCTCATCGACAGCCGGCAACTGCAGCGCGAGCCGAGTGACCAACTCCTGGCCCAGGCGCGCCGATGCACCGATACGGGCAACCACCAAGCTGCCACCCGAATCCGGATCGATCACACCGCTGTAGCGGTTTTCAGCCGAATAGCGGGCATCCAGGCCAAGTTCCACGGCAAAGCGCGGGGTCAGGCCGTATTGGCTGGACGCGCTGGCGACCCACACATTGGCCGGCTCAAACCCCTGCTCGGCGTCACCGAACTGGTAGTACTTGGCCGACACTGCAGCAAACCAGGGGAACTGGTGAAAGGCGTACCAGCCGCCGAATTTGCCCGCCCATGCGCCTGCGTCGGGCTGAGCATCAATATTCAACACCTGGCCCTGATTGTTGCGCACGGTATCGCCCGTTGGCGCACGTACGCCGGCTTGCAGGCCGGCAATATGGCGACCGCTCATCGGACCCGTTTTCCACAAGCGGTAACGCGCCGTCAGTTCTGCATCGCCCCAGCCACGTCCTTGCTCGCGTGAGAAATCGCGGCGGGTAATGGTTTTCTCCACATAGGGCATTTGTAGCGCGAAGCTAAGACGCTCGCTGGCGCTGTAAGCAACGCCGAGCACGGCCCGCGATTCATCGGTGGTGATCTGTCTGGGGTTATTGTCCGCACCCTGGGTTTCCGAACGCCACAGCAGATCAAGCCCGAGCCGAAAGCGCCCCGAAAAGGCCTTCTCCGAACCCAGCAAAGTGATCGTGGGATCACCACATTTGCAGGTTGAGCACGCCAGCGCGGAACTGCTTGCAGCAGCCAACGTGAGTCCGCTGAGCAGACTCAGATAAGAGATTTTCATGAATTGTCCCTGGTCCAACACACCGCACATCGCGTGCGGCATCAGATACGCAAGCGTTCACGCCTGCGCGGATTCAGTTGAAGGACAAAACGGGAGGCGCGCGTGCCTGAAAGAGCGCGTGTTCGAGCGCAAAACCATCTGTGGGTGAGCCCCCTGGCGGATGGGCCGGCCGATGTGCCGCCACCAGCAAGGCCACGACGAGCGCGCCCAGCATGGCGCCCAAAGCCCCCATGATCAGGCACAGCTTGCAGTCTTGTGCCGTTTGCGCAGGCGCGCCCTGGGCATACAGACCGGGCGGTGCAACGGCCTTCATCTTGGCCAGCAAGACCGGCGATAGCGTGCCGCAGAAGGCGTAGCTCAGACCACCGTCATTTTGCATGCGCGCCCAATTCTGCGCGTGCAACAACGGCACGCTGGCCTGTGCCAGCAAAGCCAGCAAAGCCAGCACAAGTAGAATCGAGGCCATTGAACGCATACGCATGCCGGGATTATAGCCCCGAAACTTATGTCAGCAGCGTCAGGACAAGCTCCCGCTGATGCGGGGCGTAGCGGTGCTCCCACAGGAACACGCCCTGCCAGGTGCCCAGCGCCAGCCGACCCGCGCGCACCGGGATACTCAGCGAATTGGCCGTGAGCACGCTGCGGATATGCGCGGCCATATCATCCGACCCTTCAGCCCGGTGTATGAAGCGACGATCACCATCGGTAACCAGATCCTGCATGTACTGCTCCAGGTCCTGCAGCACATCGGGATCCGCGTTTTCGCACAGGATCAGCGATGCACTGGTGTGACGCAGAAACAGATTGAGCAGCCCATCACCTGCCCTGCACTCGGCCAGGCACTGATTGATACGGGCGCTCAGTTCAATCAAACCGCGGCCCGGCGTCGGCACGATCAACCGCTCATGCATGAATCTCTCCGTAGTCTGCCGTTTGTCGTCATACCGCACGTTTGGATGAATTTTCCGTCGCCGCTGACGACTAGCCTTGGTTGGACAAGCAAGAATGACAGGGAGACACACCATGAATCCAGCCTGCAACACCATCCGCTGGTTTGCCTTGTACCCGGCCAGCGCCGGGCTGACCATGATGTTTGCACCGCAGCTGCCACTGCAGATCTTCGGATTTCCGGTTGAGGGGCTGGACTGGATTCGCATGCTCGGCGTGGTCACCACCATCGTGGCCTACTACTACTGGCGCCTGGGCAATGCCGAGGTTGAGGTGTTCTGCCGCTTCAGCGCCCAGGCCCGGCTGACCATCCCGCTGGTGTTCCTCGCCCTGGTGCTGTTGTTTGAGATGCGACCGATCTACATCGCCCTTACCGCGGGTGATTTCCTGGGCGGCCTATGGACCTGGCATGCTCTGCGCGGCTTGGGTGTGCCGGTGTTCGGGGCACGCGGACATGCATGAGTTCTACCACGGCAGTCTGATCTTTCTCGCCGGATTGGCGCTGCTGACGTTCATCTCAGGCTTCTGGATCACCAACCCCTACGGCCGCCACATGACGCCCGGCCAACGTTTCACCTTGCCCGCCCTGCCCGCCTGGCTGATCTTCGAATCCCCCCAAGTGTGGGCTTTTACCATCACCTTCTGGTGGCTGGCTGATGAGCCCTCGGCGGTACAGCTTGTGCTGTATGCCTTGTGGCAAAGCCATTACATCTACCGTGCCATCATCTACCCACTGCGCACGCACAAGCGGGGCAAGCGTTTTCCCGTAAGCGGGGTGGTTTTCGGGTTCCTGTTCAACGCGCTCAATGGCTTTGTCAACGCTTATGCGGTGGTGCACGCACCTCATCTGATTCAGACCTGGTTTGCTGATCCGCGCTTTTTAATCGGTCTGGCCGTAGCCGTGGTCGGCTGGTGGATCAACTTCCAGGCGGACTCCATCCTGATCGGCCTGCGAGATGATGGCAGCGACGGTTACAAGATTCCTCAAGGCGGCCTGTTTCGCTGGGTCTCCAGCGCCAACTACAGCGGCGAAATCATGCTCTGGTGCGGCTGGGCGCTGATGAGCTGGACCACCGCCGGCCTCATCTTTGCCCTGTTCACGATCGCCAATCTGGGCCCGCGTGCGCTGTCACACCATCGCTGGTATCGGGCCACCTTTGCCGACTATCCCGCCCAGCGCAAAGCCCTGATTCCCGGCCTGCTCTAACCCCCAGGCCGGCTCTGCCGCAAGGTTTCGACCGCATCCAGCGTGCGCGCCAGGGTGTACTCGAACACCTCTTCGTCATTGCGTTGGCCCAGGGCCGGCAGAATCTCCAGCCAGGTCGCCTGACTTTCAGGCGGCAACGCGTCCAGCGCGCGGCGCACGCCTATGAGCTCTTCCGGCACCACCTTAGGCAGGACCAGTTCCATCAGCACGCTGCCGGTGACCACACGGCTGATCCAGCGCTGCGTGTCGGCCAACTCCTCAGCGCTGAAGCCGGCCTGCTTGAGCGCCTGCAGCAACGGGTTGGACACCGTTAACCAGGCCGCTGGCGTGGCAATCCCGTCCTGCAACAACGCCGCGACGAAGGGATATTGCAGAAAACGCACCCGCAAGGCCCGGGCCCAGTTGGCCACCGTGTCGCGCCAGTGATCCGCGACCTCGACCTGCACATTGCTGAGTACATCTTCAGCGATGGCTTTCATCAGGTCTTCGCGATTGCGGATGTGGGTGTACAGCGACATCGGCGCAGCGTTCAGCTCGCGCGCCAGCGCCTGCATGGTCAGAGCCTTGTCCGGCGCCTCACGCAACAGCCGCAACGCCGCCTCAACAATCTGTTCGCGCGACAAATGGGCCGGTCGTCCACGCTTGCGTGGGCGGCTGCTCGAGCTGGTCTTTTCGGAGCTTGACATTATTTCCGTATGGCGTACGTTATTTCGCTCGCATGGTATCCAAAGGGGGGATCGCCATCAAAGCTTTTATCGTTAAGTGCTTGCAGGGATTCAAGAAACTGCGGCTATGGATGCTGCGTCTGCGCGGCAAAACCGAACATGATGTGGCGGCAGAACGCATCGTCTCGGGCCAGGCCTGGGAAGAGTTCTGCGACACCCTCAAGGCCGCCGGCAGCGCCATGGTTTTTCCGGGCGCGCCGATGGATGCGTTCAATCAGGCCGAAGGATACCGCTACTTGAGCCGTCTGACCCGCGCCGGGCTGGAAGCGTTCATGGAATACGCCGATCCCAAGGCACCGGTGCTGCGTCGTCTGGCCCATGAAACGGTCAAGATGGGTTCGGACAATCCCGACAACAATTACATGAACGCCCAGATCAGCGGCGCGTTCGATTACCGCATCCGTGGCACCCGCGGCAGCGTGCATTACCTTGGCTTCGGCAGTCAGAAAGGCCATTACGGCCAGGGCGGTGAGATGCCGACCACCGGCTACGTCGAAGCCGATGATCTTGAGATCAACCCGGATGGCAGCTTCGAGCTGATCATCAGCGCACGCCAGCAGCCCGGCAACTGGTTACCCATGGAAGCCGACTCCAGCATGGTGATCGTGCGCCAGACCTTCAAGGATCGCAGCCGCGAAGTGCCGGCCGAACTCAGCATCGAACGCATCAGTGGCGATGGCATCCCCAGCCCGGTCACCGCACAGTCGGTCGATCACGGCCTCAACATGGCCAGCACCCTGGTGGCCGGTGCGTCCATGCTGTTCGCCAAGTGGGCGCGGGATTTCCAGAAGCACACCAACGAACTGCCGATGTTCGACCCGGAGCGTTCGACCAAGGCCGGCGGCGATCCCAACATCATCTATTACCACAGCTACTGGAAGCTGGCGCCGGATGAAGCACTGGTGATCGAAGCCGAACCGCCGGCCTGTGAAAGCTGGAACTTCCAGCTCGACAACCACTGGTTTGAATCGCTGGATTACCGCTACTTCACGATTCACGTGAACAAGCACACGGCGGTCTACAACGACGATGGCAGCGTGCGCATCATCGTCGCCCACCAGGACCCTGGCCTGCCCAACTGGATCAACACCGTTGGCCATGATTGCGGCGGCATGACCTTTCGCTGGATACGCGCCGAGCAGCATCCGCAGCCGCGCTGCAAGGTGGTCAAGTTCGCCTCTCTCAGCGCCCAGCCCGCCCCAACAAAGCCCGTTTGATCATGACCAAAGCTTTTCACCCGTACCGCCCCACGGCGATCGCCATCCTCAATGGCGTGGGCCGCGCGCTCGGCTGGCGTGCCAATCTGACGCCGGACAACCTCATCGCCAGCGCGCGCAAGCGCACCGGACTTGTCGACTTCGGTGAGGACGATTTCCGCCCGGCTCTGGATCAGCTGTGCAGTTCGGCCATCCAGGACGCCAACATGCATCCGTTCGGGCGCTGGATTTTCCGCAAGCGCCTGCTCGACATGCTGGCCACACGCCTGCGTGTTCAAGATCTGATCACCCAGCACCCGGAAATCCTGGCCCTGCCAATCGAGCCGCCGCTGGTCATTGCCGGGCTGCAACGTACCGGCACCACGATGCTGCATCGCCTGCTCGCGGCCGATCCGGCGACACGGGCTCTGGCCTCGTGGGAAGCGGTCAACCCGATGCCGCACCCCAAAGAGGAGCCGGGCAACCCGCAGTGGCGTATCAAGCAGGCCCGCACGGCTGAAAAGGGCTTGAAATACCTGGCGCCGGAGTTCTTCTCCATCCACCCGGTGGAAGCCACCGCGCCGGAAGAAGATGTACTGCTGATGGAATACAGTTTCCTCAGCCAGGTGCCGCAAGCAACCTTGCACCTGCCCCTCTACAGCGCCTGGCTGAGCAAGCAGGATATGCGACCGGCCTACGCTTATCTCAAGGTTCTGCTGCAGGTGCTGCAATGGCAGCGCCCCGGCCAGCGCTGGGTGCTCAAAACACCGGCTCATCTGGAAAATCTGGATGTGCTGCTGGCGGTGTTTCCCAACGCCCGCATCATTCAGACCCACCGCGATCCGCAGCGCACCACGGCCTCGTTCTCCAGCATGCTGGCCCACGGCTTCGGGGTGTTCTCCGATCAGGTCGATGCGCCGCGCATTGCCCGCGACTGGCTGGCCATCAACGCCAATATGGTGGAAGCCGCATGGCAGGTGCGCCAGCAACATCCACAGGCTTTTATGGATGTCTCGTACTACGACCTGATGAAAGATCCGATGACCCAGGTCGAGCGCATCTACGCCTTCGCCGGCATCACGCTAAGCGATGAAGCACGTGCCGCCATGGAGGCCTCACGCCAGGTCAACAAGCAAAACCGTCACGGCAAACACAACTACACGCTGGAGGAATTTGGCCTGAGCCGCGAAGAAGTCGAACGCAGCTACGCCACCTACCGCGAACGTTTCAATATTCCGCACGAGTGAGACACATGAGCGACAAGAACAACAGCACCTACGGCAATCCGGTCCTGGCCACGCTCAATGGCATCGTCGACCTGTTCCGTCACAAAGAACCGATTGGCGAGATTCGCGACAGTGACCGCCTTGACGGTCTCACCTGCCTGGTCACCGGGGCCAACTCCGGGCTCGGCAAAGCCATCGCGATTGATTTCGCGCGGCGTGGCGGACACGTGATCATGGCCTGTCGCAGCGGCATCCCCGAGGCTGGCGAAGAGGTCAAGCAGGCCAGCGGCAGCGACAAGGTCGATATGGTCAAGCTGGACCTGTCCGACATCCGGGCCATTCGCGCGTGCTGCGCCACGCTCAAGCAGCAGGGTGTAAAGCTTGACCGGGTGGTGCTCAATGCCGGTCTGGTGCCGCAGAAGCCGCTCAAGACCAAGCAGGGTTTCGAGATGATGTTCGGCGTGCACGCGCTGGGCAATCGGGTGTTTGTGCAGCAATTACTCCACGACGGCAGCATTGCCAACTCAAGCTTTGCCGAATCGCCCAATGCCGAACCCGGCAAAATCCCGCGCATCGTGTTCGTGTCATCCGAAACCCATCGCTCGGGCACGCCGATCGAACTCGACAGCCTCGGCCAACCGGTGGAATACAGCGCCATGGGCAGTATTGCCCAGTACGGCCACAGCAAGCTGGTCATGACCAACTACGCCATGGAGCTGTCGCGCCGACTCAACCCGGGCAACACGGTCGAGGTGGCCGTCCACGCGCTGTGCCCCGGGCCGATCAATTCGAACATCGCGCGTGAAGCGCCCAAAGTCTTCAAACCGATCTTGAAGGCGGTGATGGGGTTGATGTTTGCGAGCCCCGAAAAAGCCGCACGCCCGGCGATTTATCTGTCCAGCTCGCCCGATGTCGAAGGCCAGACCGGTCTGTATGTGCACCTGATGGTCAAGAAGGACGCCGCCGCACAGGCACTGGACCCGCAATTGGGCCGCGCCGTGTGGACGCGCATGCAAAGCCTGATTGACGCCCACAGCCACTGAGGACAGCGATCATGCCCAGCGCTCAAGCCGACACCCTCATCGACGCGCCGATCGATCTGGTCTGGCAGGTCATGACCGACATCGACAACTACCGCCAGTGGAATCCCTTTGTCGAGCACATCGAATGCGCCGATACGCCGCTGCGGCTGGGCAGCGATCTGACCCTGCACATCCACTTCTCCAACGGCTGGCAGCGGCAGGAAATTGAACGCATCACTCGGCTGGAGCCGCCGGCCGAGCATGCGGGCATCAAACGCGCCGCCCTGCAGTACATGTTCACAGGCTTTCTGCATGAGTGGAATCTGGTGCGTGGGCAGCGCCCGCAGATCATCGAACAACGTGGCGACGGCCTGACCCACTATCACACCGAAGAAACCCTGACCGGCTGGCTGTCCTGGGCCACGCCAATCAAGCAGGTTCAGGACGGTTTCGAGCGCCACGCTGCGGCACTCAAGGCGCGCTGCGAAGCCCTGGCCGGGCAAACGGCCTAGCTGCGACGACCTTTGACCCCACGCGCTTCGCGTTGATAACGCTTGTAGCTGCGGGTCAGCGTTTTGTCGTGGGCATTGCGCTCGGCGATGCTGCGGGCATTCTGGGCCTGCTCGCGCTGCAATTTCTCGTAGCTTTGCCAGCGCCGCTGGCTGAGCGCGCCACTGTCTATCGCGGCGGCAATGGCGCAACCGGGTTCGCCCTGATGCGCACAGTCGTTGAAGCGACATTGCCCAAGATGGCCGACAACATCCTCAAACAGTGCATCCAGGCCATCTTCACAACCAGGCAGCTGCAACTCACGCATGCCCGGTGTATCGACAATCAGCCCGCCGGCACGCAACCAGTGCAGAGACCGCGCGGTGGTGGTGTGGCGGCCTTTGTCATCACCATCACGGGCCTGCTGGGTGTCTTGTTCGTCGTCACACAGGGCATTGATCAAGGTTGACTTGCCAACCCCTGAGGAGCCAACCAGCGCCACCGTCTGGCCTGCCCCGCACCAGGCGTTGAGCACCTCGACCGAGGCCGGGTCCTTGGCATTCACCGCCTCTACCCGCAAACCGGGACTTAACGCCGAGGCCGGCCCCACATAGTCCTGCACGGCATCACACTGATCCATTTTGGTCAGCACGATGACCGGCTCGACCTGCGCATCAAGGGCCAGCGCAAGGTAGCGTTCCAGACGTTCCAGGCTGAAATCGGTATTGCAGGAACTGACGATGAACAGGGTGTCCAGATTGGCCGCGATCAGCTGCTGATCGGCCCGCTCGCCGGCCGCCCGCCGCTGGATGCAGCCATGCCGCGGCAAACGCTCCAGCGGCAGCGCCACACCATCGTTAACTTCAAGCAACAGCCAGTCGCCCACGGTCAGGTCGTACTTGCCCGGATACAGCGCAAGGTCGATCTCGAACACCTGATCGACCGACCAGGCCACCGCGCGAGAACGATCAACACGCGCCAGACGCACCGGCACCGCATCCGGCCGAGCCTGCCAGGCGGCCTGCCAATGCTCGGCAAAACCCAGGCGCGAAAGTTGCTCAGAACTCAAGTCAGTTGGCTACACATGCTGTCATGCCACGCATTTTAGCGCCTCGCTGTGATGACCGGGATACCAGCGTGTAACTTGCGACGACCGATACGGGCCGTCATAGTCCGGATCTTTGAAATTGGGCGACTTTGCGCATGTCCCTCAGCACACGGATAAAAACCCTGGTCACCGACCGTGTCGCCGCCAGCCGCGGCCCGCTCAACCGTCTGCGCGCCGAGCGTTTTGGGCTAACCCGCCTAAGCGGCGGCAAGCCCGAGCTGGTGCTGTATTACGAGGCCGGGGATGCCCATTCACATCTGTGTGCGCAGTGGCTGCGGGCCAATCAACAGCGCATCAAGGCGCCCTTGCGTATTCGCATGGTGCCGCCGCCGGCCGCCGAAACCTACCCCGAAGAAGCCAGCCAGCGGCGCATGGCCATGCTCGATGCCGCACGCATCGCGCCCGCGTGCGGCCTGAGCTGGCCGCTGCAGGCGCAGCTTGCCGATGCCGATCAACGCGAGCGCGCCGGCCGATTGCTGGCCGCCGTAGAGACGGATCTGAGCCTCTGGCTCGAACGCGAAGCCGTGCTGGCCACGGCCCTTTTTGCAGGCCAGGCCATTGACGGCACCCTCGCCCCGGACAGCGCCGACGTGCTGGCACAAAACCACCAACACCGCGCCCACCACGGACACTACCTGCCGGGCATGTGGCAGTACCGCGGTGACTGGTTCTGGGCTTTGGACCGCATGACCTATCTTGAGACTGCGCTGCGCAAGCAGGACGCTTACACCGATCCCGCGCCGCTGCTGCAAGTCAAACCTGAGCACTACGCCCTGCCGGCATCGCGCACGGGTGAGGCCATCGAGGTGTTCTTCAGCTTCCGCAGTCCCTACTCGTATCTGAGCATGGCCCAGCTACGTGAGGACTATCAGAACTGGCCCAACCCGGTGCGTATCCGCCCGGTGCTGCCCATGGCCATGCGCGGCATGAAAATCCCCCGGGCCAAAGGCTTTTACATCGTCCGCGACGTGTACCGCGAAGCGCAGCGTCTGGGTATTGCCTTCGGTCATATTGCCGACCCGATCGGCGCTGGTGCGCAGCGCTGCCTGCAGGTTTTTCCGCTGGCCCGCGATACCGCGCAGCAAATCGAGTTCTGCTACCAGGCGGCACGCGCCATCTGGAGCGAGGCGGTGGATGTGGCCACAGACGATGGTCTGCGTCTGGTTTGCGAACGCAGCGGCATCGATTGGCATCAAGCACAGGCCAACCTGCTTGACACCGGCCATCTTGAGCACGCCGAGAACAACCGCAAAGCCTTGTTTGAGGCCGGTGCCTGGGGTGTGCCGACCTTTCGCCTTGGCACCTTCGTGTGCTGGGGCAATGACCGCCTGCCCATGCTCAAACAACTGCTCAGCAAGCCTGACGCTGCGCAAGTGGCGCAAACCGGTTAAAATTGACCGATCGGTTGGGGCCTCACCTCTACCGGCATCAGACATTCATCCCAGAGTCAGCGGAAGGTCTTTCCGCACCACGGTCATTGCATGACTTGGACCCGGGCACGGCCACATGGCTAGCCGCGCATCCAAGCACAAGCCGTATCGGCTCTTACAACAGAGAGATCCTCGCATGTCGAACAATGAAGTCGTTGTCCTGAGCGCTGCGCGCACAGCTATTGGCACTTTTGGCGGTTCCCTGAAATCAGTCCCGCTGGCTGATCTGGCGACCACCGCTGTCAAAGCCGCGATCGAACGCTCCGGTGTGGCCACCGATCAGTTTGGCCACCTCGCCATGGGTACGGTCATCCCCACGGTGCCGCGCGATGCCTATCTCTCGCGTGTTGCCGCCATTCAGGCAGGTCTGCCGCAGGAATGCCCTGCATTCAACGTCAACCGTCTGTGCGGTTCCGGCCTGCAGGCCATTGTTTCGGCCGCGCAATCACTGATGCTGGGTGATGCCGAAGTCGCCATTGGCGCCGGCGCAGAAGCCATGAGCCAGGGCGCATACATGCTGCCCAGCGGTCGCTGGGGTGCACGCATGGGCGACGGCCAGATCCTCGACTTCATGACCGGCGCGCTGCATGACCCGTTCCAGAACGTGCACATGGGTATCACGGCCGAGAACGTGGCCGAGAAATACGGCATCAGTCGTGAGCAGCAGGATGCCCTGGCCGCTGAAAGCCAGCGCCGCGCTGCCCGCGCCATCGAAGAAGGCCGCTTCAAATCACAGATCGTTCCGGTCGAAATCAAGACCCGCAAGGGCGTGACCGTGTTCGACACCGACGAGCACGTGCGCGGTGACACCACCGCTGACACGCTGGCCGGCATGCGTCCGGTGTTCAAGAAAGACGGCTTGGTCACCGCAGGCAACGCATCGGGCATCAATGACGGTGCCGCCGCGATTGTGCTGGCCACCGCCAGCGCTGCTGAAAAACTGGGCAAGAAGCCGCTGGCCAAAATGCTCGGCTACGCCCACGCGGGTGTCGACCCGGCCTACATGGGCATTGGCCCGGTGCCGGCTTCACGCAAGGTGCTCGACAAACTGGGCCTGAGTGTTGCCGACATGGATGTGATCGAATCCAACGAAGCGTTTGCCGCCCAAGCCTGCGCCGTGGCCAACGAACTCGGTTTTGATCCGGACAAGGTTAACCCCAACGGCTCCGGGATCTCGCTGGGTCACCCGGTGGGCGCCACGGGCGCCATCATCACCACCAAGGCGCTGTACGAACTGGAGCGCATTGGCGGTCGTTACGCGCTGGTCACCATGTGCATCGGTGGCGGCCAGGGCATTGCTGCCGTATTCGAGAAGGTCTGAGCATGGCGCAGATTCGCAACATTGGTGTGGTCGGTGCCGGCCTGATGGGCAATGGCATTGCCCAGGTCTCTGCCGTGGCCGGTCTCAATGTGGTTATGGTCGACATCGCCGAGGCCGCGCTGGAACGTGGTCTGGCCACCCTGAGTAAGAGCCTGGACAAGCTGGTCGCCAAGGACAAGCTGTCGGCCGACGCGCGCAACGCGGCCCTGGCACGCATCACCACCACCACCGACTACGCCGAGCTTAAAGGTGTTGATCTGGTGATCGAGGCGGCCACGGAAAACCGCGACATCAAGGTCAAGATTCTCAAGCAGCTGGATGACATCCTGCCGCAAGCGGCGATCATCGCGACCAACACTTCGTCGCTGTCGATCACCGAGCTGGGTGCGGCGACCAGTCGCCCGGATCGCTTTGTCGGCATGCATTTCTTCAACCCGGTGCCGGTCATGGCCCTGGTGGAGGTGATCAGCGGCCTGCAGACCAGCCAGGACACCCACGACACCGTAAAAGCCTTCGCCAGCACCATCGGCAAATCGCCGATTTCAGTCAAGAACGCACCGGGCTTTGCGGTCAACCGCATCCTCTGCCCGATGATCAACGAGGCGATTTTCGCCCTGCAGGATGGGATTGCCACGGCTGAAGACATCGATGCCGGGATGAAGCTGGGCTGCAATCAGCCGATCGGCCCGTTGGCTCTGGCTGATCTGGTCGGCCTGGATACCTTGCTGGCCATCATGGAGGTGTTCGTGCAGGAGTTTGGCGACCCCAAATACCGCCCTGCACCGCTGCTGCGTGAACTGGTTGCCGCAGGCCACTACGGGCGCAAGACCGGACGCGGCTTCTATCAGTACTGAGCGCGTTATCTGCGTTTGAAAAACCCGGCCTTGCGCCGGGTTTTTTGTGTCTCAAGCCCCGCTTTGTACGGTGTCGGTCTAAACACGCGCAACAAACAACGCCGCAATCAGAGCGCTACCCAGCAGCGCTATCAGCACATTCACCACAATGCCCCAGCGCGGGCTGTAGCCTTGCGGAATTTCCGCCGCCTGCAGCGTTTTCAGCACGCTGGCGTACTGGCGGCATGAGTACAGTGCCGCGAACCCGCCCAGCGCAATGAACGCCAGTCCGATGTAGAAACTGGCCAGCATCGAGCCCGTGTCTACGCTTTCCGGCTTGAGCGCCTGCATCAGCAGCCCGGCCCGCTCAACTAAAAAGCCAAAAGCGATCAGCGCCAGGCTGGTGCGGTTCCAGGCCAGCAGTGTGCGCTCGGCAGCGAACAGTACGCGAGGATCTTCGAGCTGTGACATGGCGGTGGTCGATCAGTCCTCAGTCTTGGCTGGGGGCTGACGCCGCCGTCAGGCTCAGCAGATCCGCATGGGACGTCAGCAAAATCGGTGGACGGCGGCCTTCGATGGCTGCAGCCATGCGTTGCTGCGCATCGGGGTGTACCGGTGCCGTGCGCGCCTGGGCTTGCTCCCAGGTCTGCCGGTCAGGCCATTGCGCGTAGGCCAGCCACCAGCCATCGTCGGCTTTATGCAGTCTGGAGCCCAAACCTCCACAGTGCTCACGAATGGCCAGCGTCAGATCTTCCCAGGCACGCACAAAGCGACTCTCTTCGCCGCTGCGCACTCGGAATTGATAGATCACGCAGAACTGCACCACCGGCGTCACCATTTCATCATAGGTGCCGGGTTCAAGGGGTGGCGCACAAACCAGGCTGCAGCCTTGCGCACAAGCCCGGGATGAAAGCCTGCATTGGGCAGACTCTGCTGCACCTCGCGAACCAGCGCAGGTGGCAGCCCAAACTTGACCAGACCGAGAGAAAAATCGACCAGATCGGCCCGACGGAAGGCCTCCGCCAGTGGGTAGCGTGGGTCACGTACGGCACGCAAGCGATGGTATTCGGTAATCATCAAGCGGATCTCATCCGACCACGCGCTCAGGCCTTGCTGGTCAAGATACTCCAACGCTGGCACAACGGACGGATCCAGATAATCCAGGGTATTTTCCGTCCATAAACCGATGTCATGAAAACACGCGGCAATGGCCACTTTGCGTTGCTCCTCCTCAGAGCAGGAACGCAAGGCAAAGCAGAACGTCATCATGCGTTGACAGTGATTGCGATAGCCGTCGAAATCCGCCCCGATGAGCGCTTGCCAAGGCGCCAGAAGCTCGTCCAGCAATGTGTGTGCAAAGGTGGTCTTCAGCATGGTTCGGGCCTGTTTTTCGGGCATTATGCGCCAAGCGCTGCGTGCGACCTTGCCGGCCTGACAAAACGCACGGTTATACGCCCGCGCCTATCGAGATCGGACAGCGCATCAGCGCGCGCGCCAAACGTTCGCCATGTCGCTCCACCACCTCATGGTGCACGTATTCGAAACCCTGGCCAAGAAAAAATGCCTGCGCTGACAAGCTGGCGTGGGTTGTGAGCTGATCCACGCCACGCGCCTGCAACGCGCTGCGGGCCTGCGTGAACAAAAGACTTGCGATGCCACGTCGCGCAAACCGTGGCGCGGTAAACAACATGTCGATGTAACCCTGCGGGGTATAGGCGATGAAGCCGGCAATCTCCGCACCCTGTGCGGCAAGCAGCGTGGTCAGAGCATCAAAACGCTCCTGCCAGTGGGCCAGATCTGCATCCTGTGGTGCCCAGGCTGCGCGCTGAGCGGCGCTGTAGTGCGATGCCGCAAGTTCATGGACAGACCGTTGAAACACGCTGACCAGCGACGGCACATCATGTTTTGCAGCGTGCCGCACATGCCATCTACTCAAGCGCCTGCACCGGGCGCGTGGCGGCGCAACCTCAGCAGCAGATAGAACGCCAGGCCGGTCGCAACGCCCGGAACCAGCCCGAGCAGCAGCGCCACCCAGCCATGCCGCACACCCTCATGACGCGCATCGTGTATCACCCATAAAGCCAGAATGCACCAGCAGATAATCGCATCCAGCGCATAGCCTGAAGCAAACGGATTGACGAATCCGGCCGCCAGCGCGCCGACAATATCACCCGACGCCCAAAGCGGAGGAACAACAACCACCACGAAAGCCAGCGCAAAAAGCAGCCCCAGTGCCGCGATGCCGCGTCGGTACACAGCCATCATGAATCCTACTCCCCTGCGCGCAGCGCAATCACCATAAATACATGCTCGACTTGAGCCCCATGATCTGCAACTCAAAAACCCGGCTGCAGGGCCGCCGCGCCGCACCGGCGCAGACGTGAATCGGCAGCAAGTGCTCCTCACGCGGATGACAGAAACGCGCCCCGGGCGCCGTGGTCCAGTCGACCAGCCGGGCCTGCCGCTGTGCTTCGCTCAAGGCTTCACTGGAGCAGGTCTCGATCAGCCAGGCTTCAAACTCAAGGTTCCACTCTCGTTGCTGCTCATTTGCGCGTGTGAAGAACGCGCGCAAATTGTGAAACGAAAAACCGGAGCCCAGAAGCAGGATTTCGGGATCCAAGGCGCGCCCCAGGGCCACACCGAGTGCGTAATGCGCAGCCGCATCCAGGCTGCTCATCAAGGAGACCTGTATGCATGGAATATCGGCCTGCGGAAAGAGCATTTTGAGCGGCACAAACAGACCATGATCAAAGCCGCGTTTGCTATCCAGGCATGGCGCAAAGCCAGCCTCACGCAGCGCATGGTCTAGCCGCGTGGCCAAAGCGGGTGCGCCAGGAGCCGGGTATTCCAGCGCATAGGATTCGGGCGGGAATCCCGAATAGTCGTAGATCAACCCGGGCTGCGCTGCGCTGGTCAGGCTCGGAACATCGGCCTCCCAGTGCGCGCTGACCACCACAATGGCCTGCGGTCGGCGCACATGCCTGCTGAGCTGCGCTATGCAGCGAATCATGTCCGCATGCCCCGGATCGCCCAGCAAGGGCAAGGGTCCACCGCCGTGCGAAACAAACAGGGTTTGTGGTCCGGGCACAGCGCCGTCGCGGTCACTGGACATAGGCAAAAAAATCCGTGGTGCCGGGATCGCAGCCCATTTGCGACATCAGGGTGGTGATCTGACCGCGGTGATGGGTCTGATGGTTGAACAGATGAGCTGCAGCAACCCACAGCGGATGGGCACGCTGCTGCCCTTTTGAATTGCAGTAGCGCATGGTCTGCCCCAAGGTCTTGTCGTCAAGTTGTGTCGCCCAACGCAGAATCAGCTCATCCGTGCGGCGCCGCGCCACGTGCAAATCAGCAAAGTCGCAATACAACTCCTGATCCAGTGCGCCCGGCGGCGCCAACCATTGCGCGTCGTGCAGGACCTGCATACCGGAAAAGGCGCTGCGGAATCGCAGCAGCCATATCCAGTCAGCGACAAGAATGTGGTTCAGCGTGCCATGAATGGAGCCGAAGTATGCACCCAGATCGCGCCCGCGCTGATCCGTCGACAAGGCCTCCAAGCGCTGATACAAAGCCGCGTTGAAATCATGATTGTATCGGGCGAAGCCGCGATACTGATCGGTCAGCACACTCATGTCTGTTCCTGGTCAGCCAAGGGTCTTTCAGCAGCATGGCGGTGTGGGCAGCCCGCGCTCCTGGCGCGCATTCTCAACACTGCCAGCATTGCGCACATTGAGATAACCCGCCTCTTCCAGCAGTGACTTGGCGATCCCGGCACGTCGTCCGCTGCGGCAATACAGGACAATCGGCGCCTGTTTGTCCTGAACCAGCGCCTGCACCTGGGTCACGACATCGTCATAAGGCACCAGACGGTCTTCGGCAATCCCGTTCTGAGCTTTTTCCTGCGCTGTGCGCACATCCAGCCAAAGCACCTCGGCGCGCAGCGTAAAGCTCAATAACAGCCCCGCACACAGACCTGCAATTCGCCCGCTCCATGTCATGCGCCAACACCTTTGGGCGCCGAAAGCGCCTTGCTGTAGAAACCGGATGGATCGAAACAGCAGACCCGACGTTTACCCTGCGCAAGCTGTTCACAGGCATCACCAATCCGCTTGTGCCGGGTCTTGAGCTGCTTTGCCGATTCAATCCAGTGTATCCAGTCGACCCGTGCCAGGGTTGTCGTCGCCTCCCAAACCGCACGCGCTTGCGGCGCGGCCTCAAGTGCGGCTGTGAGATCGTCAGGAAGCGCCGGTTCAGGCTCTGAGGACAGGCATCGAATACTCATCTGCACGGTTTGTCCGTGAGCAAGAGCACAACGCTCAAACAGCGCCTGATCAAATGCCAGCCAGTGGCTGAGTTGGCCGTCGGGTTCCAGTCGTGCCACGAAATCCACGCCATGCAGCGCAACCTCGACACTGATCCGACCGCGCCGCGGCAGAGCTGCGCTGATCGCCTTGGGTAGCACGACAAACGCCGCCAGCGTGGCATCTCCCGGTGCAAGCGGGCGCAGCACCGTGGCCGCAAACGAATGTGCTGACTCAGCCGTCATGCGAGACACCGCGAGCGGACAGCACGCCGGCATTGGCGTCGTTCATCAGGCGCCGGAAGCTGGGGCATTCAAAATGCGATGGCGCAGGGCAATCCGCTGCATGACGCAGACCGTCTCTGAGGCGTTCCAGCCGGCGAATGGAGGTCTCGACTTGCTCCGCTCTGGCCGCGAGCCGGCTGCGGTCAATCTGGCCTTTGCCCTCACGCCCCAGCATGTCACCGATCTCGTTGAGTGAAAAACCCGCGAAGCGCCCCAGGCTGATCACGGCCAGACGTTCCAGCACGCCGGCATCGAACTGCCGACGCAAGCCGCGCCGACCGATCGAGGCTATCAGGCCTCTGTCCTCGTAGTAGCGCAAGGTCGAGGCTGGCAGGTTGGCGCGCCGCGCGACCTCGGCAATATCCAGTTCCGGCATGGGCTTGAACTCAAGTGCACTTGAAGTTGCAGAATGCGCCAACACACCGACCAACGCAATCCTCAGGAGCACTCATGACAAGCCACGACAGACCATCGCTGGACGTTCAGGAATTCTGGCGCGGCCAAGGCGCAAACGGCTGGATTCAGGCCCAGAGCCTGCTCGATCAGATGTTCCGTCCGCACACCGATGCACTCATGCAGGCGATCCGGCGCGAACACCCGATCAGGTTGTTGGATGTCGGCTGCGGCACCGGCGCGACCACCGTTGCCGCGAGCCAAAGCCTGCCGCCAGGTTCGAGCTGTGTCGGCGTCGACATCGCACCGGCGATGATCGATGCAGCCCGTGTGCGTGCCACCGAGGCCGCAACCACGACCCGTTTCCTGTGCGCGGACGCCGAATACCATGCATTTGAAAGCGCCCACTTTGACCTGCTCATCTCGCGCTTCGGCATCATGTTCTTTGCGGACCCCGCTCGCGCTTTCACCAATCTGCGCCGCGCCATGCGCGCGCAAGGGCAACTGATCGCTATCGCCTGGCGCAGTGAAACAGACAACCCGTTCATGCTCACCGCCGAACGCGCCGCCCGCCCCTACTTGCCAAATCTCGCGCCGCGCACGGCGGACTCGCCCGGCCAGTTCGGGCTGGCGCGCGCAAGCCGGACCCGGACCCTACTCGGCAGCGCAGGCTGGATAGATGTCGATATCCGTCCGCTCGATCTGATGTGCGAATTCCCGGCAGCGCGGCTGCATCACTACCTGATGCATCTGGGCCCTGTTGGGCGCGCCTTGCAGCACTGCGACAGCGCGCAACAGCAGCGCATCATCAACGCCATAGCCCCCGCATTCGAGACCTACCGT
>JASBUL010000074.1 GCA_030147945.1 Oceanococcus sp.
CTTGCGACGAATGTCCCGGATCTGCTTCTCGGTGGTGGATTTGGACTTCGTTGTCATCTTTACTCCTTCAGGTGAAAACGATGGGCCAAACCCTCCTTTAGCGAAACCCCTCAGGTGTTACATGGTTGCTGACGGCGCACAGCCACGGTGAGCCTGGGTCCGGGCCTGCAACGTGGCAGCGCCGAGCTCAACGGCGAAGGTCTGGCCGTGGGGGGCATTGTTGTAATGCGCTACGGGGAAAACGCGCTGAATGTCATCGAGCGGGTCAAGTCCCGGCTGGCCGAAGTGGCCACCAGCCTCCCCGAAGGTGTCGAAGTGGTGCCGGTGTATGACCGCTCCGGCCTGATCACTCGCGCCATCGACACGCTGAAAGTCACCCTGGGTGAGGAAATGCTGATCGTCTCGGTGGTCATCATCGTCTTTCTGCTGCATCTGCGCAGCGCGCTGGTGGCCATCATCACGCTGCCCATCGCCATTCTGCTGGCCTTCATTCCGATGTATTACCAAGGCCTGACCGCCAATATCATGTCACTGGGTGGCATCGCGGTGGCAATCGGCGCCATGGTTGATGCGGCCATTGCCATCGTCGAAAACATCCACCGACGCTTGAGCCTGTGGCAGGACAAACCTGTAGCGGAGCGGGAATCACGCACCGATGTGATTATCGATGCCATGCAGGAAGTCGGCCCTTCGATTTTCTTCGCCCTGCTGATCATCGCGGTCTCTTTCCTGCCGGTCTTCGCCCTGCAGGACAGCGAAGGCCGGCTGTTCAAGCCGCTGGCCTGGACCAAGACCTACTCGATGTTTTTTGCCGCGCTGCTTTCCGTGACCCTGATCCCGGCACTGGCAGTACTGGTCATTCGCGGCAGAATTCATGGCGAGAAAAGCTGGCTGAACCGCATGCTGGTCAGCGGCTACGCACCCGTCGTGCGCTTTGCCGTGCGCTACCGCTGGCCGGTGATCCTGTCCGGTGCGCTGCTGATGGCCTCGTCGGTCATTCCGCTGCGGCAGTTGGGCAGCGAGTTCATGCCGCCACTGAACGAAGGCAGCATCCTGTACATGCCCACCGCGCTGCCTGGCATGTCCACCGGTGAAGCGCAGAAGGTCTTGCAGACCATGGATGCCATGCTGATGGAGTTCCCGGAAGTCGAGCGGGTGTTCGGCAAGGTCGGACGTTCCACCAGTCCCACCGACCCGGCCCCGCTATCCATGGTTGAAACCAACATCACGCTGAAACCGAAAAGTCAGTGGCGCGAGGGCATGACCTGGGACAAGTTGATTGCCGAAATGGATGAAAAGCTGCGCTTCCCCGGCATGCCCAATATCTGGTGGATGCCTATCCAGACCCGCACCCAGATGCTGGCCACCGGCATACGCTCGTCGCTGGGTATCAAAGTATTCGGGCCGGATCTGGCGACCATCGAAACCACCGCCACCGACATCGAAGAAGCCCTGCTGGCTGACGAAGGCACAGCGCCGTACACGCGCAGTGCCTTCGCCGAGCGCACCACCGGTGGCTACTTCCTGGACTTCGACATCGACCGCGACGCGGCCTCGCGTTTCGGCCTGAATGTGGGCGATGTGCAGGACGTCATTGTCTCGGCCATTGGCGGCCAGATGGTCTCGCAAACGGTCGAAGGGCGGGAACGCTACGGCATCCTGGTGCGCTACAACCGTGAATACCGCGACAATCTCGAGGCCCTGGAACGGGTATTTGTCACCACCGCCGCCGGCGCGCAAATTCCGATCACTCAGGTGGCTGATATCAACTTCCGCACCGGGCCGCCGATGATCCGTAACGAAGATGGGCAGTTGGTCGGCTTTGTGTTTGTCGATGTCGGCGACGGTATCGGCATTCCGGATTATGTGGACTTGGCCAAGGACGTGGTCAGCGAACAAGTCAAGATCCCAGACGGCTACCGCATCGCCTGGGCGGGCCAGTTCGAGAGTTTCGAGCGGGCCAAGGCGCGCCTCACTATCCTGGTGCCGCTGACGATCTTCATGATCTTTTTCATGCTCTATTTCCACCGCAAATCACTGGTGGAAACGCTGGTGGTGATGTTGGCCCTGCCGTTCTCACTGGTGGGCGCCAGCTGGCTGCTGTGGGCGCTGGGCTACAAAATGTCGGTGGCTGTGGCCGTGGGCATCATTGCCGTGGCCGGGCTGGCCGTTGAGCTTGGCCTGCTGATGATGCTGTATCTGGATATCGCCTGGCGACAGCACGTGGCCGACGGCCGCATGCGCAACGCCGCCGATTTGAGCGAAGCCATCGTCGAAGGCGCGGCCAAACGCCTGCGGCCCAAGCTGATGACCGGCCTGGCGCTGTTCATGGGCCTAGTGCCGATCATGTATTCGGCCGGCACCGGCGCCGATGTAATGAAGCGGGTCGCCGCACCGATGCTGGGCGGCGTCGGCACTGCCCTGCTAATGGTGCTGATCGTGTTTCCGGCGATCTTCGCCATCTGGCGTGGCAGGCAACTGAATGCGCACAAGGGCCTGTAATTGGGCAGGCATCTGGCGCAGGCAAATAGCCTACTTAAACCTTCACGCGACACTATCTGATTTACCCGGTCCTTATAACAGGACTTTCATCAAGCAAGGAGAAAACCATGCAACATTCCAACTCACTACTGGCCCTAACCGTGGCAAGCATGATCACAGCAGGAACTGCGGCAGCACACGCCGCCGAGGCTCCGGAAGGCAAGGAAAAATGCACCGGCATCGTCAAGGCGGGCATGAACGATTGCGGCACCAGCCAGCACGCCTGTTCCGGTATGGCCAAGACGGACAATGATCCTGAAGAATGGATCTACCTTCCCAAGGGCACCTGCAACAAGATCACCGACGGCAAGGTCAAGTCATAGAGGGGGTCGGGCTGGGGCTGCGGCCCCGGCACCAGGCCGAGATACTGGCCGGCGATCACGACATCGGCTGGTTCGAGGCTCTAAGCGACAACTATCTGGACACCTCTGGCCCGCCAATGCGACAGCTGGAACGCGTGCGCGCGCGCTACCCCGTCGTGCTGCACGGTGTCGGCCTGTCGATTGGCTCGGTCGATCCGCTGGATCATGACTATCTGGATCGGCTGGCGCGACTGGCGGCGGCGGTACAGCCGGAGTGGGTGAGCGACCATATGTGCTTCACCCATGCCGGCGGCCGCTACAGCCATGATCTGCTGCCGCTGCCGTATACCCCGGAAGCGCTGCGCCACTGCGTGCAGCGCATTTCGGTGGTGCAGGAGCGCCTGGGGCGTCGCCTCGTGCTGGAGAACGTATCGAGCTACCTGCGCTATGCGCATTCGTGCATGAGCGAATGGGAGTTTCTTGCCGCGGTAGCCGATGAGGCCGATTGCGAGATTTTGCTCGATGTGAACAACGTCGCGGTCAGCGCGCACAATCACGGCTTCGATCCCGGCGACTATTTGGCCGCCATCCCGCCTGAGCGAGTGCGTCAGATGCATTTGGCCGGCTACGAGCAGGCCGAGGATCACCGCTTGGACACGCACGGTCGGGCGGTACAGCCGGATGTCTGGTCGCTGTACGAAGCGGCACTGGCGCGCTTCGGCCCAGTGCCGACGTCGCTGGAGTGGGATCAGGACATACCCGATTTCGAGACCCTGTGCACCGAGGCCGCACGGGCACAGGAGCGGATGGATGCGGCTCGCTGATCTGCAGCATGGCCTACTGGCCGCGCTGCTCGATGGCGACGAGTCCGTGCTCAGCGCGTTGCAGGATGATCCGCGACGCGGGTCCCGGCGAGCGCTGGCAATCCAAAGTGGCAGCGTTCGGGGTATCCAGAGCCGGGCACTGGCTGAAACCTTTCCCGTACTCGAGCGATTGCTGGGCGCAGACAGCTTTGGTGCCTGCACGCGACGCTACCTCGCCGAAAACCCGTCCCGCACCTGGTCATTGATCGCACTCGGCAAAGCGCTTCCCGACTGGCTTGCCGACTTTGCGCCTCTGGCCAACTGGCCTTATCTGCCTGAGGTGGCCCAGCTGGAATGGGCCTGGCACGAGGTGTTCCATGCCGCCAACGATCCGCCTCAAGACTGGCAGCAACTGGCAACGCTGGACCCAGACCAGCAGGCAGCCCTGCCGCTGTGTCTGCCGACCGCCGCCCGTCTGCTGCACACGCACTACCCGGTGCTGGACATCTGGCAGGCCAACCAGCCCTCAGAGCCAGATACGACGCTGGATTTGAGTGGCCAGGACGCCCAGCGCCTGCTGGTGATCCGCCATGGTGAACAATGGCCCGAGATCCATCGGCTGGATGACCCGGACTATGCCCTGCTGCTCGCAACCCAGGCCGGCACGAGGCTGGGTCAGCTGACACGCGAGCCGGCCTGGGCGGCGCGCCTGCCGGGTCTGGTCGAACGCGGCTGGCTGCGGCTCGGTCTGTGATTTTGTTCGAGACTTGTTTGGATGGATTGCGACACCCTTGATTCGCGGTGATCCGCACACGCTCGTGTCCATTCCTGCCGGATTCGAGTGGGTCGGAGACGATATGCCTAGCCGGCGCAACAGGAGAGTTTCTCGACGTCCTTGGTGAAGGTCTGGGCGCAGAGCTTGAGCGCTTCCACGTGCACCAGATATGGGAACAGCAAATCGCCGAGGGCCTCGACGCTCATGCCGTGATGCACGGCCAGAGCCGCGGTCTGGATCATTTCGCCGGCCTCCGCGGCGAGGATTTGCACGCCCAGCAGGCGGTGGCTGCCGGCCTCGGCCACCAGCTTGACGAAGCCGCGGGTCTCGAAGTTGGCCAGGGCCCGGGGCACGTGGTCCAGCGCCAGCTTGCGCGTCTCGGTCTCGATGCCGCGCTTCCGTGCCTGGCCTTCGTCCAGACCCACGGTGGCCACCTGCGGCTCGGTGAAGATGACCGCCGGCATGGCGGACAGGTCCAGCCTGGCCTCGCCGCCGGTCATGTTCACGGCCGCGCGGGTGCCGCCGGCGGCGGCCACGTAGACCAACTGCGGCAGGTCGGTGCAGTCGCCGGTGGCGTAGATGGTCTCGACGCTGGTGCGCAGGTGCTCGTCCACTTTGACGCCGCCGCGCTCGTCGGTCGCCAAGCCGATCTGTTCCAGGCCCAGCTCGCGGGTGTTGGGCGCACGGCCGGTGGCAATGAGCAGCCGGTCGCCACGGATCGGGCCGTCCCGTGTCTCGAGGACGAACTGGCCTGATTCGTACCGGACCGCGATAGCCTGGGTGTGCTCGCGCACGTCGATGCCTTCGGCCCGGAAGGCGTCAGTGAGACCCGCGCCCAGGTGCGGTTCCTCGCCCGACAGCAGGGTGCTGCGCGCCAGGATCGTCACCTTCGATCCCAGCCGGCAAAAGGCCTGGGCCTGCTCGACCGCCACCACCGAGGCGCCAATGACCAGCAGGTGCTCGGGCGCTTCGTCGCTGAACACCGCCTCGTCCGAGGTCCAGTACGGCGTGTTGGCCAGCCCCGGGATCGGCGGGATCATGGGTGAGGCGCCGGTCGCAATCAGCACGCGATCGGCGGTGATGCGCTCCAGCCCGCCGCCTCGCAGTTCGATGTGCAGGGTATGGGCGTCCTCGAAGCGGGCGCGCCCACGGATCATGTTGATGCCCGGATTGTCGTCCAGGTTCTTCTGGTACTTGGCCTGGCGCAGCTCCTCCACCCGTGAGTGCTGCTGGGCCGCGATCCGCGGGCGCTCGATGGCAGGCGCGTGATTGGGCAGGCCCTCGAAGGGATTTAGCCGCTGATGCTGCGCTAGCTGGGCTGCGCGGATCTGGATCTTGGAGGGCACGCAGCCGACATTGACGCAGGTGCCGCCGATCACGTCGCCGGACTCGATCATGCTCACGCGGGCGCCGGCCTCGGCAGCGCGGATGGCGGCCGCGAAGGCGCCGCTGCCGCTGCCGATGATGGCGATATGCAGACCCTCACCACCGCCGTTCACTGCGGGCGCTCGCTGCTTGGGGGCTTGCTTGTCATCGCAGATGGAAAGCCGGCGTTGGTGGTGGCTTCGGTCAGCTCGGATACCGCTGTCTTGTTCGCGTTGTAGGTCACGGTGGCGGTCTTGGTCGAAAAATTCACCTGAGCGGATCGCACGCCATCAACCCTTTCAAGGGCCTTGCGCACTGCGATGGGGCAAGTCGCGCAGCTCATGTTTTCGACCGCAAGCGATACAGTCTCGGTGGCGGCCGATGCCGGTCTTTCCTCGGCACCGACAGGGCCTCCACAGCCGGTCAGTGACCCCGCCAACAAGCTCAGCAGAGCAATGAATACGGTCTTGTAAAGCATGTCATTCGTCCTTTAAAGCAGGGCTGGGGCGTACCAGGGAAAAGCGAGCAAGGCCAACACGGGGAAGGTGATGAGCCAGAAGATCAGACGTTGGCGGCGTTTGACCGCCGGGTTGGCGCAGGCCTCACCCGGCGCGCAATCCTCCTCGCGCCGATAGAGCTGCCAGCCGGAGAATGCGAGCAACGCGAGGGTGGCGATGACCAAGATGGGCCGATAGGGCTCCAATGCGGTCAGCGAGCTGACCCAGGCGCCGCCGACGCCGATGGAAATCAAGACCAGTGGCGCAACACAGCACAACGAGGCGCCGATCGCTGCCAGCACGGCGCCGATCTGCACCCAGGCGGTGCGACCGGAAATCGTTGCGGATTCATTCATGCTCAGCTCCGTGTTCAATCAATTCAAGGAACACGGCCAAGCCTAAACGCGGTACCCGGGTACCGTGTCAAGCGTCCGAACTGGGATCTTTGCCGTTGTGTGACAGAGTCTCGATCAATGGGCAGTGGCCGGGGTCTCGTTCATGCCGACAGCGGTCAATCAGCGCATCCAGAGTGCCCTGCATTGCGCTCAGGTCGGCGATGCGTCTGGCGACCAGGGCGCGCTGGCCTTCGGCTACTCGCCGCACGTCGTCGCAATGGCCATCGCCGAGTTCCAGTAGTGCAGAGATTTCCGCCAGGCTGAAGCCCAGTTCCTGAGCGCGTTTGATAAAGCGAATGCGGTCCACCGCAGACTTGCCGTAGCGGCGATAGCCGGAATCCGGCTTGGCCGGCTGCTCAATGAGCCCGCGCCGCTGGTAGTAACGCACGGTTTGCAGGTTGACGCCGGCGCGACGGGCCACGGACCCAATCGTCATTCCCGGTGCAGTATCAGTACTTCCGGCCATTGCCCACCTTGGCTCATTTGCAGCGCAAGACGCCATTCTAAGCACCGTCGTATCGAGTCACCAGCCGGTCGCCAACAGCTGGCCGCATGTGCACGCGCGCCAGGCGGCGCGCGCCGAAGAACAGAGCGGGCGGCAAGCCGAACATCCTGCGAAAGGTCCGCGACAGGTGCGCCGAGTCGGCGAAGCCGGCGGCATGGGCCGCCTCGGTCAGAGTTGCGCCGCTGATGGCGTTTTCGACGGCTTGGCGCAATCGCCGCCACAGGATGAAACGTCGTAGTGGCAGGCCCAGTTGGCGCGAGAATAGGTGGCCAAAGTGACTCGGGGACAGGCCGACGGAGCGAGCGAGATCGGCCTGTCGCAGCGCAGATTCGTTCAGATGCTCGTCGATCAGTTCAACAGCCGCTACGATGCGCGGGTCAAGATCGACGATGTCGTGTTCCGGGCTCCGTGCCCCAAGACAGTGTTCCACGAGGCCTTCTGCCTCGGACCAGGAACCCGGAGCGAGAACCCCCAACGTGAGCGCAGCAGGCAATTCGAATGCCGCGTCGCGGTCTCCATGGTGAGCCAGCCAGTGACGGCCCGCTAGGCTTTCCGGTTCCAGGTACAGCATCAGAATCCGCGTGCCTTGGGCATCGAAGGCGTGCGATAGATCCGCCGGCACCGCGAACCCCGGCGCCTATTGCCACGGGTTGGCGGTCCCTGTGTGCAGCCGTATCGGGCCATCCAGACCGATGCCCAGCTGGATGGCGTGGTGGCGGTGCCTGTCCGCCTTGAACCCGGGGCCGTGCAGCAGCAGGCGGTCGGACCACAACCAGATATCAAACGGCGGGTCACCGCCAGTTTGTTCAAGCGCTGCGTCCCCGCCAGAAGTCAGACTACGCGTCACTGTTCGACTCAAGGTGTCTTATGGCCATTGTTATTCCGTTGATCCGTTATGGGCTTTTCCCGACCGTTCTGTTCGGCGGCTGCGGCGCAATCATCGCACTACTCGGCTCGGGCGCCCCGGCCTGGATGCCCTGGACCATTCTCGCCGGCGCGATCGGACTGATGTTTGCTGCCGAGCGAATCGTCCCGTATCAGGCGGACTGGAATCGATCACATGATGACGTTGCACGCGACCTGCTGCATGGCCTGGTGAATACCGCGACCAATCACAGCGGCGTATTACTGCTGCCAATGCTGGCGCTGGCGATTCCCGCATCAAGCGTATGGCCAGATGACTGGCCGCTCTGGCTGCAGGTTGTGATGGCAATCATCGTGCTGGATCTGGGGGTCGCGGCGGCGCACCACGCCAGCCATCGCTGGAACTGGCTCTGGCGATTTCACGCCGTGCATCACAGCGTACGGCGTCTGTACGGTTTCAACGGTCTGATGAAGCATCCGGTGCATCAGGCGATTGAAACCGGCTCCGGCATTCTGCCGCTGTTGCTGCTCGGCATCCCGTTGCCCGTCGTGCAGGCCCTGGCGTTCTGCGTGGCCATGCAGCTGCTGCTCCAGCATTCCAATGCCGATTACCGGACCGGCCCGCTCAAGTACCTGTTTGCCAATGCCGAAGTGCACCGCTTCCATCACGTCGGCCGACCCAGCGAAGGCGACGTGAACTTCGGTCTGTTCACGACGCTGTGGGATCACCTGGCCGGCACCTTTCGCTACGAGGCAGGCGCCGCGCCCATGCGATCGGACGAGCTCGGTATCGAAGCGCACCCCGACTATCCGGCCGCCTACCTGCCGCAACTTGTCGAGCCGTTTCGCGGGCGCTGAGTGCGATCAGTACGGCGCGCACTGTCGAATTCGAGCTGGTGTTCATTGGCGCAACCAGGACAGTATCAAGGGGTCAAAGGCGTTCGGCCGCTCCAGCTGCGGCGTATGGCCGCAGCGCTCGATCTGACAAAGGGACAGGTTGGGTAAACCGGCCAACTGCGGCGCCCACAGGCTGGGAGGCACCGCGAAATCGTGCGTGCCCGTGATCACGAGCACCGGTGCGGGCATTGCACCGACATCCCAGCTCATCGTGTACTGGCTGAACATCGCGCGGAAAGCCGGAAGGATCCGCGTGGCAATCGGGACTCCGTGCCACAAGGGTGTGGCATCAAATCGGGGTCGGTACCAGTAGAGGGGCGCGTCCGCCACGTATTGGGCGACGAAGTTCTGGCCTGAGGTTGCGACGCTGCCTCTGGCGGACAGAGCCGCTCGGCGCTCCGCCAGCAAATTTCGACGATACGAGGTGGCATGTTCTGCCCAGAACCGCTCGGCTGCTGCGAGGGTGTCGCGTACACCTACAGGCGGCGAATTGATCAGAATCAGTCGGGAGACGCGATCGGGAAATCGCTTCGCATACTCCAATGCGACATTTCCATGGTGCGAATGCCCGGCGACGGCGAGTCGATCGTGACCGCTTGCCGCCCGAATCCGCTCGATGCAGTCGGCATAAAAATCCAGATTGACATGGCTCAGCGGGAAGTCCGGGCCCAGCTTTGAAAAGTGCGGCAGATCGGCGTGAATCATTGTCAACGCACGCTTGAGTCGAAGGGAAAAGGTCCGCGGGTAGTACACCGACGAACCGATCACGAGGAGCGCCGGACCGGCGCCTTCGACCAGGAAGCGCAATTCCCCGCCGGGAATGCCCACCTGACCTTCTCGGCTATCGTTCCGACGCTGCTCGTCAGGCATCGAGCGCTCCACGCTCACACCCGGGCCTGGCGCAACCGCAAAGCGTTGCCGATAACCGACACCGACGACAGGCTCATGGCTGCTGCGGCCAGCATCGGGCTCAGCAGCAGGCCGAAGGCCGGGTACAGCAGGCCGGCCGCGACCGGCACGCCGGCGGCGTTGTAGGCGAAGGCGAAGAACAGGTTTTGACGGATATTGCGCATCGTCGCCCGCGACAACCGGCGGGCCCGCACGATGCCGCGCAAATCACCCTTGACCAGTGTGACTCCCGCGGACTCCATGGCCACATCGGTGCCGGTGCCCATGGCGATGCCGACCTGCGCCTGGGCCAGCGCCGGGGCATCGTTGATGCCGTCGCCGGCCATCGCAACGATGCGGCCTTCGCCCTGCAGGCGCTTGATGGCCTCGGCCTTGTCCTGCGGCAGGACCTCGGCGATCACCTCGTCGATGCCCAGCTGCGCGGCAACGGCCTTGGCGGTGGCTTGCGAATCACCGGTCAGCATGACCAGTCGCAGACCCTCGCCGTGCAGCGTGCGAATCGCATCGGCGGTGGTATCCTTGATGGGATCGGCGACCCCGATCAGACCCGCGGCACGACCGTCCACAGCCACGAACATCACGGTCTGGCCCTGTTCGCGCAGGGACTCGGCGCGTCCAGTCAGGGGCTCGATCGCAACGTTCAGATCGGCCATCAGGCCCCGGTTGCCTAGCGCCACGCGGCGACCTTCCGCGCTGGCCGTCACCCCCTTGCCAGTGACGGACTCGAAGCCCTCGGCCTGGGCGCGCGCAGCGCCCCGCTCCTCCGCGCCGGCCACGATGGCCGCAGCCAGGGGGTGTTCGCTCGGCCGCTCGACCGCAGCCACCAATTTCAGCAGTTCAGATTCTTCGATTCCCTCGGCCGGTTCCACTGTCACCAGTTGCGGGCGCCCTTCGGTCAGGGTGCCGGTCTTGTCCACGACCAGGGTATCGACCGTGCGCAGCACTTCGATGGCCTCCGCGTTTCTGAACAGCACGCCGAAGCCGGCGCCCTTGGCGGTGGCGACCATGATCGACATCGGCGTCGCCAGGCCCAGCGCGCAGGGGCAGGCGATAATCAGCACCGCCACGGCGGCGAGCAGGCCGTAGGCCATACGCGGCTCGGGGCCGACCAGGCTCCAGGAGATGAAGGCCAGGACCGCGACCGCGATCACTGCTGGCACGAACCAGCCCGACACCGTGTCCGCCAGCTTCTGGATCGGCGCGCGGCTGCGCTGGGCTTCGGCCACCATGCTGACGATACGGGCCAGCAAGGTGTCAGCGCCTACCTTGGCAGCCCGCATCACCAGAGACCCGGTACTATTCACGGTGGCGCCGATCAACGCATCGCCGGCGGCTTTGGCGACCGCGAGCGGCTCGCCGGTGACCATCGATTCGTCGACCGTGCTGCGGCCATCGAGCACCTCGCCGTCGACCGGCACCTTCTCGCCCGGCCGGACGCGCAAGCGGTCACCGACCTGCACATCTTCCAGCGCGACGTCCGCCTCGCTGCCATCTTCGGCGATGCGGCGCGCGGTCTTCGGCGCCAGACCCAGCAGCTGGCGGATTGCCGCGCCGGTGCGACTGCGCGCCCGCAGCTCCAGCACCTGTCCGAGCAGGATCAGGGTGACGATCACGGCCGCCGCCTCGAAATAGACTGCGACCTCGCCCTGGCTGTCACGGAACGCCGCCGGGAAGATCCCGGGCGCAACGGCCGCGATCAGGCTGTAGCCGAATGCCACCGACACCCCCAGACCGATCAGCGTGAACATGTTGAGATGGCGATTGATGACCGACTTCACCGCGCGCTGGTAGAAGGGCCAGGCCGCCCAGATACACACCGGCGTAGCCAGCACCAGTTCCAGCCAGACGCGGGCACCGTGTCCCAACCAAGCCGAGACGGGTGACCCGGGCAGCATGTCGCCCATCACGATCAACAACAGCGGCAGACTCAGCAAGGCTGCGATACCGAAGCGGCGAGTCATCTCGCGCAGTTCGCCGTCGTCCGCCTCGGCGGATGCATCGGTCGCCTCCAGCGCCATGCCGCACTTCGGGCAGTCGCCGGGTCGATCGCTTTGCACCTCCGGATGCATCGGGCAAGTGTAAGCTGCGCCGGAAGCGTTGCCGGCGTGAAGTTCCGGGCGTCTGTGGGCCGTGCCGGCGTGCTTGGCGTGGGAGCAGGTTTGCGGCTCCTGAGGCGTCTCGGCGACGTGGCATTTATGGGTGGTGTCCATTACTCAACTCCGGTAGTGCAGAATGCGAAGGACACACACCTTAATCCCTGGACTCTGGTCCAGAGTCAAGTCCCTCAAGAATCGGGCAGCCTTCGAGGCTCGCGCCGCACAAATTGACCAGTAGTGTCAGCTCGTCGCGCAGCACAGCCAGTTCGTCGAGGTGACGGTTGATCTGCGCCAGCTTCTCGCCAGCCAGCGCCCGGACCTGTGGTCGCGCACTTTGGGGGTTGTCGCGAAATTGCAACAGCTGTCCGATTTCGTCGAGAGAAAATCCCATCTTCTGGGCGCGCTTAATGAATCGCAGACGGGACAGATCGCGCGCCTCGTAGCGGCGCAGGCCGCTGGGGTCTCGGGCTACCCGGGGCAACAGGCTGATCTTCTCGTAGTAACGCAGCGTATCCGCGCTGAGCCCCAGTTCCTTTGCCACATCGCCGATTCGTTGCATGTTTACATCCACCTGAAGTGTGCATTGAGCAGGTACAGACCGACCGCCATCAGGGTCAGCCCGCCGGTGATTTCGAAAGCCCGGCGCCAGTGCGCGAGAACGCGCAGGCCTTCCAGCCAGCCCAGGCTCCAGGCGCCGACCAGCAGCGGAACCGCGCGGCCGACGCCAAAGGCCAGCATCAGCAGGGCGCCATAGGCGACCGAGCCCATTGCGGCGCTGGCGCCAAGTCCGACCCACAAGCCCGGTGAGCAGGCCGGGCAGATTCCAACGCTCAGCGGAATGCCGATCATGAAGGCGCCGCCCAGCGTTGCGACGCGCCGGCCGCGCAAGGACACCCAGGGCAGCGGCAGACGCAGCCAACCGGTCCAGATCAGGCCAAGAACGATCAGGAACGGACCCAGGACGCCCGCCCATTGCCGGCTCAGCGCCTGCTGCGCCCATGCGCCACCCAAGGCCGCGCCGATACCCAGCAGCACATGGGTCAGAATCAGACCGGTGCACAGCGCCCCGGCATACGCCAGCGCCTCGCGCGGCGCCCGCGCCCGGGTCACGTAACCCAGCACCAGCGGAATCGACGCGAAGGCGACCGGCGTGAAACTGAACAACAGGCCTGCCAGCAGCGCGGCAGCCAGGCCACCGGCGCCGCCGAGCTGCATCCAGGTGGCCGTGTCCATCAGCGGCTCAAGTGCTCACGCAGAACCCGCCGCAACTCGGCGACGGATGGCGCTCCGCTGAGGACCAGTGCGCCATCAATGGCGATGGCCGGCGTGCTCAGGACGCCGAGGCTCACTGCGTAGTCGATGTCCGCCACGACATCCACTTCGCGAAGACGCAGACGAGCCTCGCCCAACTCCTCGATCACGGACCGGATCCGTTGACGAACAGGCTGGCAGGCACCACAGCCGGTGGCGGTCAGCAGTTCTACAACAATGTCCTTTCGTTCCATAGCGCTTGTCGATTCCCGATCAGTCCGGACAGATTAATTCTTGGAGTCCACTCCAGGTCAACAGTTCCGGCCGCGTCACCGAAAGCCCTTGACATGGAGTGGACTCCAGGTTGTAGCGTGGCGGTCAAGACCTGTTGGAGCGACACATGACAGCGACACACTGGTATTCGGGCCTGCTGGCTCTGGCCCTGGCGGGCACGGCGACCGGCGCCGGCGCCCACGACCCTGTCTTCGGCCTGGGACCGCACACCCTGTTCAAAGGCGGCGTCGAGGTTCACAGCGGCTTTGCCCGCACCGAGGCCGGGGCGGAACGCGAGCAGGAGTTCGCGATTGAACTGAAGTACGGCCTGACGGCGGACTGGGTGATCGGCGTGGAGCAGCATTACGTGGACGAATCCGGCCCGGACGAGAAGCGATCGGGCCGTGGTGATCTGGCGCTGGCGAGCAAGTACCGTTTCTGGCGCCGCGACCTGCCCGGCGTGCAGGAAGCCGCCGCCGTCGCGGTCCGCGCGATCTTCGGCGGCACCGGCGAGGATGATGTGGCCAACGACGGCGCCACCGACGCCATCCTGGGCCTGAGCTACGGCTACGAGGGCCGCAGCTGGTACCGCTGGGCGGCGGCACGTTATCGCCGCAATGGCGAGAACGATGCGGGACTGACGCGCGGCGATGTGCTGCTACTGGATTTGGTCGGCGGCATCCGCCCGCGACCCACCGGCTACTTTGAACCGGACTGGGTCTGGATGCTGGAGCTGAACGGCGAGCTTGTCGGGCGCGCCGAACGCAATGGCGCTCGGATCGACGCCTCTGGTGGCGGCCGCTGGTTTCTGAGCCCCGGACTAATGCTGACCTATCGCAACTACGCGCTGAAAACCGGCATCCAGTTGCCCTTCGTACAGAACCTTAACGGCCCGCAGGACGAGATCGACTACCGCGCCGTGTTCGAACTCGAAGGCCACTTCTGACATCCACACGCTGACCTGGAGAATCATGATGATTTCAAGACACCTAACGGCACTGCTCCTGGCGTCGCTGCTCGGCAGCTGGTCCGCCGCGGCGCTGGCCGATACCGCCTACGAAATGCGCGTGGACGGGCTCGCCTGCCCCTACTGCGCCTACGGCATCGAAAAGAAACTCAAGCAGATCGACGGCGTCGATCACGAATCCCTGGACATCGACCTCAATACAGGACTGGTCCGGGTGCGGGTGGCCGATGGCGTCACGCTGAGCGATGAGCGCCTGCGCCAGTTGTTCAGCGATGCGGGGGTCACTTTCCGTTCGGTCGAAAGGACGCCGTTGTGAGGGCAGCGGCATCGATGGTCGGCGAATGAATGAGGCCCGGGCACGCCTGCGCGAAGCTGCCATCACCTTCGTCAGCCTGCTGGGTTCCACCGGCACGCTGGTCTGCTGCGCGCTGCCCATTCTGTTGGTCACCCTCGGACTGGGCAGCGCGGTGGTCGGCCTGACCGGCGCTTTTCCCTGGCTGATCACACTGAGCCAGCTCAAGGCCTGGGTCTTCGCCGCGTCGGGCGGGATGCTCGCGCTCAGCGGCTGGCTGATCTACCGCAGCGGCCGCCAGTGCCCGGCCGACCCAGCCCTGGCGGCCATGTGTGCGCGCGCGGACCGATGGAACCGCCGTATCCTCATCCTGGCAGCCGGCATCTGGCTGCTGGGTTTCTTTGCCGCCTATCTGCTTCTGCCGCTGACCCGGCTGTTCGAATTGGCGGGATAAGCGTCAAGCGCCTCGCTGCATCGTCGGTGTTCGTGCAAAGCACCAATCGACACGAGTCATGGACTCAGTGCTCGTCGTTCCCGGACAGCGAACTTACGATGGGACAATCAGACGGGGAACCGTGCCCTGGGCATTTTTCGATGACCACTTTCAAACCTTGACGAATCCGTTGCATTTCCTTGATCCGTTTTTCCACCTCAAGCAGTTTTGCGGTGGCAGCCTCCCTTATGGCCGCCATGTCCGTTCCGCTGCTGAGAACCAGCAACTCGGCGATCTCGTCCAACGAGAATCCGAGGTGCTTGGCACGCCGAATGAAGTTCAGGCGGCCGACCTCGGCGGCATCGTATTCCCGGTAGCCTGAAGATCGGCGTGCCGGAGGTGGCATAAGCCCGCGACGTTCATAGAAACGGATGGTGTCAATGTTTACGCCGGCCTGCTTGGCCAGTCGCCCTATGGTCATGGTTTTCATTTGGCGGCCCTCCTGGCTGCTGGGTGTCGCGGAATTGCACCGCTGGCATCACAAACGCGATTACGAGGATGCCGAAGTCAATTTCGGCGAAGTCTGGATGATATGGGACCACCTTTTCGGCAGTTTTATGACACGAAGGAAACTCCCCGCGCCGGCGAGCTTGGGTTCAAGCATGAACGCATCCCGAATGGCTATTTAAAACAGCTAAGCTGGCCGTTTCGAGGCTAAGTCTAAGTGCTGCGGCCTCTCACTCGAAAGGCCGCTGCCCGTTCATCAACCACCACCGTGCTGCGCGAATGCCTGCGGTGGCTTCTCGCCATTGAACATCCAAACAGTGTAGGCATCACGTCGGTCGCCCATTTCCATGCCCGGAGATCCTGCTGGCATGCCCGGCACCGCCAAGCCTTTGCCTTGAGGGCGTTCGGCCAGGAGTTTGTGAACATCCTGTGCGGGCACATGGCCTTCAATAACATAGCCGTCAACCACGGCCGTATGGCAAGAACCCAGAGCAGCAGGCACACCTAAACTGCGTTTACGTTGTGTCAGATCGTTCTCTTCGACTACGTCCACCAAGAATCCGTTGTCACGCATGTGCTCGACCCACTTGCCGCAGCAGCCGCAGGTCGGGCTTTTGTACACGACCATTTTTGGCAAAGCATTAACAGACTGTGTATCGGTGGCCGTGGCGGATTGGCCGCTGCTACATGCCACGAAAAGTAGCGTCAAACTGAGCAACACACTTGAAATAAATATCCTCATTGAGCTGCTCCTGACGACCAATGAACATGTGCGACACGCCACTGGGTGTCTTGCCGCTCCAGCAATAGGGTTTCGGTGCTGAGCAGATTCACCCGCTTGCCCTGGCTATCGCTACGTAGCCGTGAACGCGAAGCCACTATGGCATGATCGCCATAGTCGAAAACCTGGCGTGATACCGGCTCCGAATTGAGCGTGGCCAAAAAAGTCATGTCGTGTGGCATGTGATGTGCTGCATAGTCCTCAAGGCCAGCTTCCGCGCCGCCTGACTCAAAAATCAGAACTGCGGGATCCAACAGTTGACGCACGGTTTTTTCATCCCCGGCACGTAACGCCGTAAACAGCTCGTCGGCGATTTTACTGGGCGATGCGCGGGCGTCACTGGCGGGATGCTCATGGGACGTATGCTGATCCGTGTCCGGACTTTCGGGATGAGGATGACTGCCATGTTCATGCGGCGTATCGGCATGCCCCGACTTAGGCGGGCTGGCCTCAGCATCATGATGCCCTTGCGTTTTCGCGGGCTCCGATGACGGACCAGGGTGAGCATGTTCAGCCCCGGACTCGTCGTGGTCATCGTTCATTGGATTCTGCTGCGTGCCAGCAGACGGACCATGACTGTGCGCATGACCATCGCCTTTCTTATACTTCACACGCGCTTCGCGACTGGCCGCATCGTATTCCGCTGAGCTCATCGTTTTGCTGGCCTGCAAGAATGCCGTCAATGCCCACAGCTCATCGTCTTCGTGGCTGGGGCCAAAGGCCGGCATGGCAGTCATGCGCACGCCGTTTTTGATCACCCAAAAGGCTTCGGCTGGGTTTCGCTGCGCCAGCAATTCCTGCATATCCGGTGGACGAGGATTCATCCCCTGGACCTGCACACTAGGGTCCTGGCCCGGCGGGGTGTGACAACCTGCACACATGCCTTGAAAGTTATACGCACCTCGCTGGATGCGCTCCGTTGAAGCCAGATCAGCAGGCACCGCAATGTTCCTGGATGCACGGGTGACCGCTTTCTCGTAAGCGGTGTGAATCAGGTTTGCTACCAGCGGTGGTTCCGGTGGAAACGCAGCGACTGGAAACCAGCCGCCCATGACGATGGCAAACGCCAATATCACCCCGATAAGCGCGCTACCGGCCATGCCATAAATGAAATTTTTCATTTTAATGCTCGTGTTGGTGCTGATGTTCGTGGGATGGCTGCTGATCGCTGGCCGATGAGTCGGCTTTATTTTTATCTGCGCAGGCCTGCTTCATCTTCATCATCTGCTCATGCTCTTGATCGTTCATCCTGCTCATTTCCGTCGCAGAGTGATTCATCGCGCAGGGGTCGGATGGGGCGGCTGGCGCCTCATGTTGGTGTCCTTCCCCAGCCAGCACCGCGCCGCTTGCAAAGAGAAGCGTCGCTAAAGTGATTTTTAAGTTCTTCATGATGTTTTCCTCATATTTTGATGTCTTTGCGATATCGCAATGTGAGCGACTCGCTCTTTCATTGCGTATTCGCAGCTTGTTTAAAGGTCACTTGCAATGGGTCGCGTGACGGCAAATTCAGGGTCACGATAATTCGCCTCACCTCGGACCAAGACCAGACGTCGTTTAAAGCAAAAGACTCCGCCAACTGATCCAGCTGGACCGTCCTTGTTTGCTCATACCCCCAAATCAGGGCTCGCCCGGTAGCTCCTTCAATACGTACAGCACGATCCTGTTTGTCACGCACATACAAGCGACTTGGCTGCGGGTCTGCCACCCATTCAAGGCGCAGACCACCCACCGTTTGCACCTGGCCGCCGTGTTGTGCGCGCGCCGGCCTGAAGCTGTCTGGGCCGTGAGCCCAGACGCTCGAGAACAAATTCGCTACGACGAGTGCGAGCATGCTTAGATTCATTTTGGCAGCCATGCGCTAAAACCACATCCGTAGGCCCACTACTGCCGTCAGCTCAGAGATATCGCCACCCCCGGCCTTGATGAGATCGGCGGTGTTGCCCAAACTGCGTGACCAATTCAAGCCCACATAGGGTGCAAATTCGCGTCGGATTTCATAACGCAGGCGCAGCCCGGCCTCCATATCTGAAAATCCAGCACCTATGCCATTTTCTAGGTCACGTTGACCATAGGCATTGATCTCAACCAGCGGTTGCAGAATCAGCCGATTGGTTAGCAGCAGCTCATACTCTGCTTCAAGTCGCGCCGCCGTTTGCCCTTGCTCACCCGCGTACAGGGTCAGTTGGGTTTCAAACCAATACGGTGCCAAGCCTTGGATGCCCACGGCCGCGTAGGTCCGTCCTGGTCCGGGCTCAAAGTCCTGGCGTATGCCCGCCACCACGTCCCACCAGCGAGAAATGGCTCGACCATAAAGCAAGTGCACCTCGGCGGCTTCAAACTCACCGTTGCTACGCTCGCCTTCGCTACGCCACCACAAGCGATTCATGTCGTAGCCCAACCAACCGCTGATGTCCCAGACGCCGCGATCACCTTCATCCGCATCCTGCCATTCCAGCTGATCAACCAGGAGATAGCCAAGTAGTGGCGTATCCATGTGCTTACGCAAGTCCATTCCATCCAGATCAGGAAATGCTTCGGCTAGAGCTGCAGCGGTCGGCGGCGGCAGCTCTGGGCCGTACTTTTGCGCAGCAGGCTCACTGGCAGCCTTCATGCCTTGATGTTGCCCATGGTTCATCGGAGACGCTTGTTTCACCATCGGCATAAGGTGTCCCGCATGAGGATTGGACGGCGTCTGCGCCATCGGCATGGCATGCCCCGCGCGTGGGTCCGCTGCCGATTGTGGAGCTGCCATCTGATGCCCGGCATGCGGATCGGCGGTGGCTTTTGGCATCGACATTTGGTGATGCACATGCGGATCTGGCACTGCGGTCGGCGTTGGCGTCGCTGTTGGCATGGACATGTTGTGATGCTCGTGTGGATCAGCGCCCGGCACCTGCTCTGCGTACAGATTTTGTCCCCATACCATTAGCACGATGCTTAAGCCGATACTCTTCATAGAATTACACATCGATCCGTACCTCCCGGAACATGCCGGCTTCCATATGAAACAGCAGGTGACAGTGATAGGCCCAGCGGCCTAGGGCATCCGCACGCACGCGGTAGCTGCGCTGGGTGCCCGGCGGCATGTTGATCGTGTGTTTACGCACCCCGAAACTGCCGTCGGCGTGTTCCAGATCGCTCCAAACACCGTGCAAATGTATGGGATGCTCCATCATGGTGTCGTTCACGAGCGTGATGCGTACACGCTCACCGTACTTCAGCTTAAGCGGCTCCGAATCGGCAAATTTGATTCCGTTGAAGGACCACATGTAGCGCTCCATGTGGCCGGTTAGATGCAACTCAATTTCGCGGCCAGGATCGCGGCCATCCGGGTCGGCAAACAGACTTTTGAGATCGGCGTAAGTCAGTACGCGACGGCCGTTATTACGCAATCCGATACCGGGATCGTCGAGACGATGTTGTGGGGTCATAGTTCGCATATCGACCCCAGGATTGCCCATCTCTGAGGCTGGATGAGCAAGCATCGCCGCCATGCCGTGGCCGCCGTGGTTCATACCGGACATCGCCATTTTAGAATGATCCATTCCGGCCATATCCATCCCAGACATATCCATTTCGCCCATGGGCGCGGCCTTGGCCCCATGGCTCATGCCACCCATACCCCCCATCCCCATGTCGGCCATCGTTAGCAGCGGACGTGGATCCAGCGGTGGAACCGCCGCACTCAGGCCTGGTTGTGGCGATAATGTGGCTCGGGCATAACCTGTGCGGTCAGACGACTGAGCAAAGATCGTGTACGGCTCATTCTGATCCGGCTCTACAATCACATCGTAGGTTTCAGCTACGCCGATACGGAATTCATCAACCGTCACGGGATGTACGTACTGACCATCAGCCGCCACCACAGTCATCTTCAAACCGGGGATGCGCACATCGAAAAAGCTCATCGCCGCACCGTTGATAAAACGCAAACGTATTTTTTCACCGCGTTTGAACAGCCCCGTCCAGTTCGCCGCCGGCGTCGCACCATTCACCAGGTAGGTGTAGGTATAAGCCGAAACATCCGCAAGATCGGTCGGCATCATGCGCATGTCGCCCCACATCGCCCGGTTTTCTATTGTGGCGCCCAATCCATTTTTGCGTGCGTCACGCAAAAAATCGCCAGCGGTTTGCTGATTGAAGTTGTAGTAATCGGACATCTTCTTCAGCTTGGCGAACACGTGATGTGGGTTCTCGTCGCTCCAGTCCGACAGCATCACCACATAGTCGCGGTCATAGCTAAACGGTTCAGGCTCGCGAGGTGCGACGACAATCGCCCCATACATGCCGGTCTGCTCCTGAAAGCCAGAATGACTGTGATACCAGTAGGTGCCACTCTGCTTGAGCTTGAACTGATAGGTGTAGGTTTCACCCGGAGGAATGCCTTTGAAAGACAGGCCCGGCACCCCATCCATATTCGCCGGCAGCAAAATGCCGTGCCAATGAATTGAGGTCGTTTCGGCCATCGTATTGGTCACGTGCAAGGTTACCGTATCCCCTTCGCGCCAATGCAAAGTTGGGGCGGGTATCGAGCCGTTTATGGTGGTCGCGATACGCTCGTTTCCGGTGAAATTGACCCGCTGCTCGCCGATGCGCAGATCGAACTCGGTTCCCCTCAGATGCTGAGGATCACCGGCATCCAACAAATTGAGGGATTGGGCCCAAACGGGCGCGCCACATAGACTGGCAGCACCACCGGCGGCCAGGCCCTGCACGAAACGGCGGCGCACGGGATTAAAAATAGTCGACATACTCTGTCTCCAAACAAGAATGAAATCACCAGCGTTGCGCAAACGCCGGCGGCACAATCAAATCAGGAGCGAGGCTGGAGGCCTTAAGAGTCGAAACGGATGAGCCGGCAAAGGGGTTGTGGCCAGTTGCGATGTAGAGACCGCCGAATCGAATGCAACGCTCTCAATCACTTGCAGCATAGGCAGCGGCATATTCCCCAATTGCACGCAGGCGCTCAAGCAACTGACATCGTGCTCGTCAGACATGCCTGAGCCATCATTCACAGTGCTGTCTTCAACCGATGCATGATCGTCACAATGCTCCATCGTATGACTTGCTGCAACCACAACAATGGTGGATTGCGCAGCTGGCGGGCAGCACAAAGCCGCCGCTTGGCTGACTGGCAACCAGGCCATAAGCGCAATCATGACTATGTGGAGACTTGCCTTCATCGTATCTGCACTGAAATCTGTCCCCAGCATAAACTATGGACCCATATCTAGGGTCAAGTCCTTACAACTTGGCTGGGGTTAATTTCCAACACAAGAAGGATTGTAGCCCTTCCAGAGTTTCCTCCGGAAACTGGCATTTCATACTTGTCGTTTTCGCGAGTTTACTCCCACACAAGCACTATTCGCGCTGACAAATTCCTTATTTATTGGCATTGTCACAGTAAAACTATCGATGTGCGAAATGGCACATCACCCTGCCGTTCAGGCGCAACTCGCCTGCCATTGCTGATTCGATCGGCTTCGGGCCAACTTGTAGTTTTCCCGACTTAAGAGATGCCGCTCATTGTTAACGTGATTGTGAATCTTGGAATGTACTGAAACGAATTTTTGCAGCGAACCCATCGACAGGAACCGCTGCATCGAACGCTCTCGTCGACGAAACGGCTGGCGTGACATCCGCCCGATCGTTCGCTCCCTTGTCCGAAACGTGATTCCCCGAATACTCTAAAACTCGCAATGCCTCTCGGTAAGATCCCAGTTTGTCGGTCACCATTTTCATTGGTAACCCATGCCGCTTCAGAAGTTTTCGCATTAGATGCAAAGCCGCTTGGCGATCTCGTTTTTTAGTAACCACGTAATCGATGATCTCGCCCTCATGATCAACCGTACGCATCAGGCTTGTGTACGAGTCACTGCTTTGGCAGTCAACACCTAATCAGCCCATAGCTTTTCGTGGAGGTACACTTTCGTAGCCTTAGTGACGAAATCATCTGAGCCTTAGGCAAAAATGGAAATTTTCAAAACATTCGGACTTTTTGTCCTGACCGCGATTGCCGAGATTGTTGGCTGCTATTTGCCCTATCTCTGGCTCAAGCATGGCCACAGCATTTGGCTGCTGGTTCCGGCGGCCTGCAGCTTTGCCCTGTTCGCCTGGCTTCTCACCTTGCATCCACACGCTGCCGGGCGCGTTTACGCGGCCTATGGTGGTGTCTATGTCAGCGTGGCGCTGGTGTGGCTCTGGGCGGTCGATTCTGTCCGCCCCACAGCGACCGACTTGATTGGAGTCGGTGTCTGCCTAGTTGGCATGGGCATCATTATGTTTGGTGCACGGACCACTTAAAACGTCAGAGCATCGAAATCAGCAGGTCCACACTGACACCGTTTGCTTGAAGCCCTTCAAACTGACCTTTTCGCTTTGCATCTCAAAGCCTGCGACCAAATCCGGATCACTACCCGCCGCCAGATCCAGGACTTCACGGGCCGTTGCAATCTGGCCGGGTTTGGCGATTTTCTGAAGTCGTGCCGCAGCATGGACTGCCGGCCCCACAAGTAGCAACGAGCGGCGGACATGATTGCCAACGTAGCCCGCCAGCAGTTCCCCGAAGGCCAAACCGAATCGGGCTTCCGGGATAGCATTGCCATTTGCCCGTTCGGCATTGAGACGGACCCGAATCGCGAACGCGGCCGGCAGTGCTTCACCGACTCCTGCGAAGTACAACAAGGCGCCGTCGCCTTCGAAGTCACGGACATCACCGCAATGGGCGACGCCTTCCTCGACGACGACTGTCATGAATTCCTGAATCGCTTCGAATGCCGCTTTGGGATCCTGCGATTCAATCAGGCTGGTGGAATCGACAATATCGACAAAAAGTACCGCGAGCTTGCGACGGACAGGCAAGGATTCCCCCGCCAGCCATGATTGCTCGGCAATTGGCCGCTCCGCATCGGCGGTCAGTCGTGGTGCCATCTGCCAGGGCAGTTTGGCACCTGCGTTTGTGTCGATAAGCTCGACTGCAAAGCCGGCCTCGCGCCAAGTTGGCAGGCCGCCCTCCAGCACAGTGACATGTTCATAGCCCGCAGCTATGAGCCAAAGCGCGACACGCACACTGGAAGCATCCCCATCGCAGACGCAGTACACCGCGATGGGCCTTGATCGATCGCAATCCGGAATCTGAATGGCATGAGCGTCCAGATATAGGGGCACGGCGCCACGAATCCCTCGCGGTTCGCGAGCGAAGGCAGCTTTACGCCGCGCATCAAGTACCAGGGCCGAGCCTGATTCAGCCATGCGGGCAAAAGCCTGTGAGGACAACTTGGAAAAGGCCTTGGCTGTCATGATGGTGAATCACCAGCCGGTGAGCACTCATCATCCGTCCTGCATTCATCTTCCTTTTGGGCTTCACGAAGAATACGGATACCTCCGCGAAGCACGATCAGCGCCACAACCGAACCGATCACAAGGTCCGGCCAGCGTGAGCCGGTGGCCACCACCAGAATCCCGGCCAGGATGACGCCGCTGTTGGCTATTACATCGTTCGCGGAAAAGATCCAGGCGGCCCGCATATGAACCTCGCCATCACGGTGTTTTCGGATCAGCCACAGGCAGGTGACATTGGCCACCAACGCCACAATGGCCACCGCAATCATCCAGTCGCCTAAAGGCTCGCTGCCCAGCACGCCGCGCCTGGCGACATCCAGCAGCACCATCCCGGCCAGCGCAATCTGCAACCAGCCGGACAGCCTCGCGGCTGTCCGTTTGATACTGGCGGCACGCCCTACGGCATACAGGCTGGTGGCATAGACCAGCGCGTCTGCGAGCATGTCCAAGGAATCGGCAATCAGGCCGGTGGATTGCCCAATCCAGCCGAGCAAAAACTCCACTACAAACATCACGCCATTGATCGCCAGCAAAGCGATCAGCACGCGCCGCTCGGCCTGGTTTTTCGCCTCGAATTCGCAGCCGCAATCACTCATCGCGCACCTTCCTCTGTTTCCTGAAATTCCACCAACTCTTCCTCCCGCCCATGCACGATGCGGTACAGCGCGGGAAGCAACAGCAATGTCAACAGGGTCGATGATACGATGCCACCGATCACCACCGTGGCCAGCGGACGCTGCACCTCCGCTCCGGTGCCGACGTTCAGCGCCATGGGCACGAAGCCCAGGCTTGCCACCAGTGCGGTCATCAGCACCGGTCGCAGCCGGGTCATTGCACCATGCACGATGGCAAGTTCGAGCGCGTGCCCCTCATGTCTCAGTTCACGAATGAATGACAGCATGACCAAGCCGTTGAGCACCGCGACCCCCGACAGCGCGATGAAACCGACGCCGGCAGAGATCGACAGCGGCATGTCACGCAGCCAGAGCATGGCAACACCGCCAGTCAATGCCAATGGCACACCAGTAAAGATGATCAGCGCATCCTTCAGTGAGCCAAAGGCCATCAGCAGCAGACCCAGTATGAGCAGCAGCGTGACCGGTACGACGATGGACAGTCGCTGACTGGCTGATTGCAGTTGCTCGAAGGTGCCGCCGTAATCCAGCCAGTAACCTGCGGGTAACTCGACTTGCGTCGTGATGCGTTGCTGAACCTCTTCCACAAACGAACCGAGGTCGCGTCCGCGCACATTGGCGGTCACCACCACGCGCCGTTTGCCATTCTCGCGACTGATCTGGGCCGGTGCCGGGGCCAGCTCGATGCGAGCGACTTCACCCAGCGGGATGTAATGGGCACCGTCGCTGTTTTCACTCACGCCGGGCAGCAGCAACGGCAGTCGCTCAAGCACGGCCGTGTCCTGACGCAAGCGTTCAGGCAGACGCACAACCAGCTCGAAACGCCGGTCGCCGTCGAAGATCAGACCGGCGGAAGTGCCGCCCACTGCGGTGGCTACCAGATCCTGTACCGCCTGCACATTGAGACCGTAGCGTGCCAATGCGGACCGGTCCGGAATCACTGACAGCACCGGCAACCCACTGACTTGCTCAACGCGCACATCAGCCGCGCCATCAATGCCTTGCACCACGCTTTGGATCGCCTGTGCACTGCTGAGCAATTGCTCCAGGTCATCACCAAACACCTTGATGCCCAGATCCGCACGCACGCCCGAGATCAACTCATTAAAGCGCAACTGTATAGGCTGGGAAAATTCATAGTTGTTACCCACCAGTTCATTCAAGGCCTGCTCCATCTGTTCGACCAGCTCGGTTTTGGGCAGGTCAGGATTCGGCCACTGATCACGTGGCTTGAGCATCACGTAGCCATCGGCAATGTTCGGCGGCATTGGGTCGGTGGCCACTTCGGCTGTTCCCACTCGTGCGAATGCAATCTCCACCTGTGGAAATTCGCCGATGCGTTTTTCGACCTGCGCCTGTAACGCCAATGATTGCTCCAGCCCGGTACCGGTGATACGCAAGGCCTGCACCGCAATATCACCCTCATCCAGCTGAGGCACGAACTCCGAGCCCAGCGTCGTTGCCAGCCATCCGCTGGCCACAACCAGCGCAGTCGCCCCAGCCACCAAGGCCCAGCGCAGTTTCAAGGCCCCCTTGAGCAATGGCTCATAGGCCTGCTTGGCTGCGCGCATCAGCAAATTTTCTTGCTCGGCCACCGGCCCACGCATAAACACCGCCACGGCGGCCGGCACCAAGGTCAATGACAGCAGCATTGCGGCCAGTAAAGCCATGACGACGGTTGCCGCCATCGGGTGGAACATCTTGCCCTCAACGCCGCTAAGCGAAAAGATCGGGATGTAAACCACGGTGATGATGCCGACGCCAAACAGGCTGGGCCGAATCACCTCGCTGGTGGCGGTGTACACCACGTTCAGGCGTTCCTTAAGCGCCAGCTGACGTTCGCGAATGCCGCTCTGCGCTTCCGACAAGCGACGAATGCAGTTTTCCACCACGATGACCGCGCCATCAACAATGAGACCGAAGTCCAACGCGCCCAGGCTCATCAGATTGGCCGATACGCCGGTGCGGACCATGCCGGTCACGGTGGCCAGCATCGCCAGCGGAATCACGGCGGCGGTGATCAGCGCCGCACGGACGTTACCCAGCAGCAAAAACAGCACAACGATCACCAACAATGCACCTTCCAGCAGGTTCTTCTGCACCGTGGCGATGGCTTTATCGACCAGTGTCGTGCGGTCATACAAGGGCTGAATGAAAACACCGTCCGGCAGGGACCGATTGATCACTTCAAGGCGCTGTGCCACATCGCGGGCCACAGCCCGTGAGTTTTCGCCAAGCAGCATCATCGCAGTGCCGAGCACCGCTTCCTCGCCAGCCACCGTGGCAGCCCCCGAACGCAATTCGCGGCCCAGACCCACGTCGGCCAAATCACGCACCAACACCGGCACGCCCTCGCGGTGGCTGACCACGACCTGTTCAATATCCGCGATGGTCTCCAACCTGCCGGGGGAGCGCACCAGCAATTGTTGGCCGTTGCGTTCGATATAACCGGCACCACGATTGTCGTTATTGCTTCTCAGCGCCGCGCTGAGGTCTTCCATCGACAGGCCCCAGGACAGCAGCTTTTGTGGGTCTGGCAACACGTGGTACTGCTTGTCGAAGCCGCCAATGCTGTTGACCTCGGCGACGCCCGGCGTGAGCACCAATTGTGGGCGAATAATCCACTCCTGGACTTCACGCAGGCCCATCGCATCCCAGGGCCGTCCATCGGCCATCAGGGCCCCCGGCTTGGCCCGCACCGCGTACATATAGATCTCACCCAGGCCGGTACTGATCGGCCCCATTTCGGGTTCCAAACCGGGTGGCAGCTGGCTACGAACCGCAGATAGACGTTCATTGATCAGATTGCGCGCAAAGTACAGATCGGTGCCTTCCTCAAAGACCACGGTCACCTGCGACAAGGCATAGCGCGACAGCGAACGCGTGTAGGCCAGACTCGGCAGGCCAGACAGGGCCGTCTCCACAGGAAAGGTCACCCGCTGCTCGGTTTCCAGCGGCGAATAGCCGGGTGCAGCGGTATTGATTTGAACCTGCACATTGGTGATATCCGGCACCGCATCAATAGGTAGGGATTGGTAACTCCAGACACCAATACCGATCCAGACCAGCATCAGGGCGAGTATCAGCCAGCGCTGCTCGACGGCAGCGCGAACGATTGAATTGATCATGACCGCCCCTTAGTGATCGTGCTCGGCACTGGATTTCTCCAGCTCGGCTTTCAGCAAGTAGCTGTTCGTCGTCACATAGCGCGCACCTGGTTCCAGGCCGCCCAGTACCTCGGTCATGCGACCATCGCTGTGGCCCAAGGTCAGTGGGTGAGCTTCAAAGCGCTGACCGTCTTGCACAAAAACGGCACGCTGGCCTTCAATGTCCTGCAAACTCAGGTTTTCAATGACGAGATCAACCGGTGTTACAGCGGTGACGATCTCGGCCCGAACTGTGCTTTCTGGCACCCAGCGACCATCTGGGTTGTCCAGCACCACACGCGCACTTCGCGCAGGGCCATGATCGGCAGCCGGGGCGATCCAGTCGATGACGCCCTCAGCTTGCACGTTGTCGCCAAAGAGCATGACGGTCTGGCCAACCTCGACGGCTGATGCTTGCGATGGAAACACCGCCAGCTGGGCCCAGACTTTAGAGTAATCCGCGATGCGCAGCAGCGGCCGACCAGCGGTCGCTTCGCCGGCCGAGGCCATGCGATCAACCACGGTGCCGTCAATCGGTGCGAGCAGCTTGTAGGGCCGCAGGCTGTCATCGGCTTCCACGGTAGCGATCACATCCCCTCGAGACACGTTCTGACCAATGTCCGGGCGCAGCTCCAATATCTGGCCGGGGTAGCGGGCGTGCACAACGGCCGTACGGGATGGCATTGCTTCAATCCGACCATAGACCGGTAAGGTCTGGCGCAATGTGCCAGGGCCAGCCGTGGAGATTTCCAACTTCGCCAGGGTGATTTGTGCTTCGTTTAGTTCAATGGTGTCGCCTTCATCATTATGATCACCATGTGCGTCATTCGATGCGAAAGCACCGGGAGCAAATCCTGCTGCGATCAGTGCCAATGACGTAGTGAACAGGCTTGCAGCGGCAAAGTTTTTCTTAGTGGTCATGGTTTTGATCCTTGTGTTCTTCTGCTGGGTCACCATCGGCGGCGGTCAGTGCCGCGCCGGCCAGGCGCTCCAATTCAATGCGGTTGAGGTGTGCGCGACGGGCGGCATCCAGCAATGCCAGCCGTGCATCGATGAGTTCTTGCCTGGCCGCGATCAGGTCCAGATAGCTGTAGCGGCCGGCACGGTAGGCCTCGCGGGTATCGCTCAGCGCCGATTCCAACCTTGGGATAACGGCATCGCGCAGCGCCGCAAAGGCTTCGATGGCATGGCTGCGATGCTGCCAGGCTTCGTACAGGGTGGCCCGCGCAGCAATCCGCGCTGCTTGGGTATCGAAGCGTGCAGCTTCATGTCGCGCACTGGCGGCATCAAGATCCCCCCGTGCCCGGCGCCCTGAGAACAAAGGAATGCTGAGTCCAGCCACCAAGCCCGTACTGTCAGAACCCTCCAGCCGACGGACACCCGCCTGCCAGCGCACATCACCGCGCGACGTGGACTGAGCTAACCGCAGATTGGCGGCCTGGATGCGTTCCTGGCTCGCTAATTGCTGCAAGTCGGGACTCTGTTCCAGGGTCTTGATCAAGGGTTCGAAGGCACCGGCCCGTCCCGTATGAAACAGCGCATCATCATCCACGCGCTGGAAATCCGGCGAGGTCTCACCCCAGAGCGCGGCCAGCTTGACCTTGAGCGTGGGAATCTGATGTTCGACATGGCCCGCCTCGACGGCGGCACGGGCGGTTGCGGCCTGAGCGCGGTGCAATTCCGCCTGCGGTGCGCGACCCCGCTCAACCCGCTGGCTGACTGTTTTTTCGGCTTGACGCGCCAGCGATTCTGCGCGCCGGGCAACCTCCAGCTCCTGCTGGAGCGCGGCCAATTTGACGAACAAACGTGCCGCTTCGGCCTGGACATCGAGCAGCTGTGTCCGGCGCGTAGCGGCAAGCAGGGCCTCTTTGGCGTCAACGATGGCGATCCGGGATTCAGGCCGGCCGCCCAGCTCAACAACACCCGACAACGCCAGGGTCAATTCAATATTGCGGGTGCCCTGTGCTTCATTGGAGCCGCCGAATTCGTCCGCTTCCGCAGAGAGTTCCATTGGCGGTTTGAGACCAGCTGACGCGCGGTCGCCGGACAGGGCTTTCAGGCGCGGTGCGTAAGCCATCAAAGAAGGGTTGTGTTCGGTCACCCGGCGTACGGTTTCCCGCAACGTTAGGGTGTCTGTGATTTGCGCTTGCGCTTGGCCCACAGAAAGCCAAATCAGACCGGCGACATATAGCCCCGACCGAGAGAGAAAACCAAGCAGGGTGACTCCAGAAATCAGTGCGCCACCCGGCGCTGGAAGGTGCCGTGATAGCACCTGCGATGATGACTAGAGGCTTAGAGGTGGCGCTCTGGCGGGGGGCGGAAGACCGGTCGCGTTCCGTTTGCGTGACGCTACCCGCTCCACCGGAATGTCGCTGACCTGTGAGAACAGCAGCAAACCCAGAATGCCCACAACAACAATCGCGAGCAGCTGGGCATCATCTAGATCAAGCAACTTGGCCAGCACACCGTCGCCCACTTCAACTCGGGTATCCACACAGGATTCTTCTGCACAGGATTCACTCGCATGCACGAGCGCGTCGGCATGCGATTCCTGAAGGCAGTCGATATCGCCGTCTGAACACGCATGTGCATGCACACCCACAACCTGACCGACCAGCAAGAAGATGGTCAGCAGCCAAGTGAGTCTGTGGGGCGAGTTAAGCACGAAGTGAGGAATTATTCTTTGGATGTGAACAGACCCATATTATCTCAAGTCGTTCCAATACATTTGTCATAAGGGAAATTCGGGCTCGACCACTTGGCCTCAGCTTGACCTTAGACCTGACTCCAGACTTATTGTTATGTCATGAATGACCATTTTCTGAACACCCGCGTGCCGCCATTGGCCTTAGTTAGTATTGCTGCATTGATTATGTGGTTTACCAAGCTTGCCTTGCCGCCGCTTTGGTTTCCGCAACATTTCGATGCAGTCGCCGATGTCATCAAGTTTGCAGCCATCGCGTTGGGACTGCTCACGGCCCTGCTTGGCGTAATCCAATTTCGACGCGCGCAAACGACGGTGGACCCGCGCAGCCCTGAAAAAAGCGCATCGCTTGTTACTGGCGGCATCTACCGATTCAGCCGCAATCCGATGTATGTCGGTTTCGTACTCTGGCTTTTGGCGTTGTCGTTACAGCTAGAGCAATTGTGGTCCATGGCTCTAATCCCGATTTTCGTGGGCTACATGAATCGCTTTCAGATCAAGCCAGAGGAACAGATGCTTGCTGCTCATTTTGGCAACGATTACCTGGACTACTGCGAGCGTGTTCCAAGATGGCTCGGGCTGTCCAAAGGAGCCGCTTAGACCATGGCTCATGATCACAAACATCCAGCTGACAGCCGCAAAACCCTGTTGTTGGCACTTTGCATCACCGGCGGGTTTGCTGTTGTTGAACTCGTCGGAGGATTGCTGGCGAACTCGCTGGCTTTGATTGGAGACGCAGGCCATATGGCAACGGACGCGCTGGCACTGGGGCTCGGCGCGTTGGCCGCCGCGATAAGTCGAATTGGCGCCACTGCACGCTACTCTTACGGCTTGCGTCGCGCTGAAGTCCTGGGCGCATTCATCAATGTGTTGTTCATGTTTGGCGTCGTAGTGTGGATCGTTATTGAGGCCATTGAGCGTGTGCAGGAGCCCGTTACAGTCGCCGGACCGACCGTCATGGTAATTGCCGCCATAGGCTTGATCATCAATCTGGTGGTATTCCGGATACTGCATGCGGGCGAGCAGACCCTGAACACGCGTGGGGCCCTGCTACACGTACTCGGTGATCTGCTGGGTTCAGTGGCCGCACTGGGTGCCGGCCTCATTGTCTGGCTGACCGACTGGATGCTGATCGACCCGTTGCTTTCCTTATTGGTCTGCGGCCTGATCCTGCTCTCATCGACTCGGGTTTTGCTCGATTCCGTGCACGTTATGATGGAAGGTGTACCGCCTGAACTTTCACTTTCAGACGTTGGTGAATCAATGGCTGGAGCGCATCCTGACATCATGCAGATTCATGACCTGCACATCTGGCGACTGTCCTCCGACATGACCGCACTCTCTGCTCATGTGGTGCTTCGCGAAAGTAGCCGATGGCCAGATGTACTGAACGATCTGCGGACCCGCTTGCACACACAGTACGGCATCTCGCACATCACCATTCAGCCAGAAATGGCCGACGAACAGATCGTTGTGCCAGCGAATGATTTACCGCCCATGGGTCGTAACGAATGATGGCAACGACTATCAATCTTGCTGCCAAGCAGCATTGATCCCAATGATCACGCTCGTCGGCTTTCGGAAAGTGACCTGACACAGGAATAGCCCGTGCAAACTATTAGTTTTTCAAGCGACCTGCCGGTAAAGGCTGATGAGATTCTCGCCACGCTAACAATGCACGGCGTGAACGCTGAGCTTCGCCCGCTCATACGGATGACGGCACCAAAAGCATATTCAGGACGAAGCATCCTTGATTGGTCCGAGCAGCAAAAGCTGTTTGACTGCTGGATACTGCTGTTTGGGTTCCTACCTATCGATAGGCACTCGTTTTACTTCGACGTCATTGATGAGCATGAAGGGTTTTCAGAGCATTCCACATCGTGGACCAATAAATATTGGAAGCATGACCGCAGGGTTGCCTCGCAGGAATCAGGGTGCCGAGTAGTCGATACTGTGAGGTACAAATCCAGAATTCCGCTCATGGACTTGTTGCTCAAGCCAGCATATCGACTGGTCTTCTGGCTTCGCCATAGGAACCTTCGCGCAAAATACGGAGGACAAGCTACTTAGCACTTGTCACGAGCTGGGCTCAAACGATCAATAGCATATGCATTTGGCACGAGGCCATCATTGAGCTGCGTATTCCAAAAAGCCGCTGTGGGACATGGCTGAACGACTATGCTTCTGCCCTGAGCCAATGACCGCTTGCGGGAAGCTAGACACCCACCCACATAGGTCTGGGAACTTCAGCTCTGGGTCGATTGTGATCATTCAGAACCAACGTGGTTAATGGCCGCTCCGCTCGCGACTGCCGGCCATTCCTGCTTGAGAGTTTCCCGAAATACACCCAGCTTCCAGTGCCCGCTCAGACCTCAATCTTGCGCCTCAAGAAAAGGCACTCTCAACTTTCTTGCGCGAGCGATGGCACCAGCCCCATCAAATGCGCAATAGATATCAAAGTCCAAACAGCCCGCTTAGCTATGAAGCAAACTCACTCAGGTAGAAGTGCGCGCATAGCCAAGTCGTCTATGACCAGCCGCCAAGCTGGCAGATTCAAGATCGTAGTAATGGGGGGCTGGGCCACATATGGGCCAAGCAAACACCTGACAGGCTCATCGTGGGCCATATTTGGGCCAAGGCAAGTCACGCCATGTCACGTTCTGTCATGCAAAGAAAAAGCGCGAACATCTTGATTTTCCTGAGATTTCTCAGAAAACCACGACAATTCGCGCTTTCGTATTTGGCGGAGAAGGAGGGATTCGAACCCTCGATGAGGCTATAAACCCCATACTCCCTTAGCAGGGGAGCGCCTTCAGCCACTCGGCCACTTCTCCGGAACTCGTCTTGATCCGTGCAGCAACCGCAGCGCGGCCATGCACGACCTCGCGCGTTCGGTGATCGAAAACTGCGCGAAAGGCCGCGTAGGATACCGATTTTCAGCGCCGGGTCAAAGCACCTGCGTCATTCGTCGCTGGACGACGCCACGCCGCTGGTTTCGCGGTTGCGCTCCAGCACCTCTTCACGGTGCACAGCAACCTCGCGCGGTGCATTCACACCGATACGGACCTGATTCCCTTTAATTCCCAAAACTGTGACAGCAACATCGTCCCCGATCATCAGGGACTCCCCAACCTTTCTCGTCAGAATTAGCACGTGAGTTCTCCATTGCTCACTGTAGGTGATCGCCGATCTCCGCCGGCGCCCCGCATGGCGATTTCAGTCTAACGCGCGACGACCACAAAAGGTTCCGTTGCGCCGCTACAGCGCTTCGTCCTGCGGTTCACGATCCAGCGCGAAATCCTTGTGCAGGGAACGCACGGCCAATTCGAGGTATTTGCTGTCGATGACCACCGAGATCTTGATCTCCGAGGTTGAAATCATGCGGATGTTGATGTTTTCGCGAGCCAGGGTCGCAAAGGTCTTGCTGGCCACCCCGGCGTGCGAACGCATACCCACACCCACCAGGGAAACTTTAACGATGTCATCGTCACCACGCACGTCCTTGGCGCCCAGTGAACCGGCCACCTCACGCATGATCTGAAGCGCCGTGGCGAAATCGCGCTTGTGCACGGTGAAGGTGAAATCGGTCAGACCGTCGGAACCGACGTTCTGAACAATCATGTCGACTTCAATATTGGCCGCCCCAATCGGCCCGAGTATGGCCGAGGCGATACCCGGATGATCGGGTACACCGACCACGGTGAGCTGGGCTTCATCGCGGTTGAACGCGATGCCTGAAATGATGGGATCTTCCATCTCGCTTTCCTCAAGACTGATCAGTGTGCCGGGGCCTTCGGCAAAGCTCGAAAGCACCCGCAGCGGCACGGCATATTTTCCGGCGAACTCAACAGCGCGAATCTGCAGCACCTTGGAACCGAGGCTGGCCATTTCCAGCATTTCCTCGAAGGTGATGCGCTCCAGCCGACGTGCATTGGGCTCAACCCGCGGATCGGTGGTGTAAACCCCGTCCACATCGGTGTAGATCTGGCATTCGTCAGCCTTTAGCGCCGCCGCCAGAGCGACCGCCGTGGTATCCGAGCCGCCGCGCCCCAGCGTGGTGATATTGCCGTGCTCGTCGGAGCCCTGAAAACCGGCCACGATGACCACACGCCCCTGCTCAAGATCAGCGCGCATGCGTTCACCATCGATCTTCTTGATGCGCGCCTTGGTGTGCACATCGTCGGTCAGTATGCGCACCTGAGAGCCGGTGTAGGAGCGCGCCGGCTGACCGATGGCATCCAGCGCCATGGCCAGCAAGGCGATCGTGACCTGCTCACCGGTCGACAGCAGCACATCCATCTCGCGCGCCACCAGCCTGCTACTAATCTGATTGGCCAGCCCGGTCAGGCGATCGGTTTCCCCGCTCATCGCCGAGACAACCACCACGATGTCGTCGCCTCTGGCACGCGCAGCGGCGACCTTGGCAGCGACGTTTTGAATGCGCTCGACCGAGCCGACGGACGTACCGCCGTACTTCTGAACTATAAGGGCCATTAGTTTGCGAGTTTGCCTTGAACGAAATCGGTCACGCTGGCCAGCGCGGCAGGCAGGTTTTCCGGCTGATTGCCACCGGCCTGGGCCATGTCCGGACGACCACCACCCTTGCCACCGATCTGCGAGGCGACGTGATTCACCAGTTCGCCGGCCTTGATCAGCTTGGTCTGGTCATCGCTGACACCGGCAACCAGGGCGACCTTACTGCCGTTAACCGCGGCCAGCACGATGACCGCGCTGCCCAGACGGTTCTTGAGGTCATCAACCATCTCCCGCAAGGCCTTGCCGTCAATCCCGTCCAGACTCGCAGCAACCAGCTTGAGCGGACCAATGCTTTGCGCCGATGCGGCCAGATCGCCGCCCTGTTGAGCGCCCATTTCCTGCTTGAACTTCTTGAGTTCTTTCTCCAGCTCGCGCTGACGTTCAAGCACCTGGTCGATGCGTTCGCCCAGACCATCCGGTGCGGTTTTCAGACGCGCCGCCAGACCGTTGACCAGGCCATCAAGATCGCGCGCCCAGGTCAACGCCCCGCGCCCGGTCACCGCCTCGACACGGCGCACACCGGCGGCCACGCCACCTTCGCTGATGATCTTGAACAACCCGATATCGCCGGTGCGACGCACATGCGTCCCACCACACAGCTCGCACGAGGTATCACCCAGGCGCATTACACGCACGGCCTC
>JASBUL010000079.1 GCA_030147945.1 Oceanococcus sp.
AGGCAATGCAGAGCTCAGAATGCTGATTCGGGCATTTTAATAGGCACTTCATACAGAGCAACCAATCGCTAAGGCTATGTGAGGACCTTAGCTGTCAATTTCTCTGCGACATCTCTGAGAAATCGATTTGTATTCCGAAGCTCTGCGAGTATTAGCTGTTCACCGATCGGCAGGAATTCTTCAATAGAATCTTCATTGGAGACTAACCCTGAAAGAATATCGTCGAGCTGATTTGGACCAAATCTTGTAACAACGAAGTAGTCATAAGTTGGAACGCGCCCATCTCTTGCAAGTGCGCGACATAGTTTCGCGACGCTTTCCTTCAAATCAATCTGAGCCTTTCGAGAGACGTTTTCCAGTGCAGATTGGGCAATTCCGGCAGCCTTCGCGATCGCAGGGATAGTCCAGGAAAGCGCGATATCGAAATATGCATTCTCAATTTCGGAGCATTCATCAAAGTAGTCATCGCTCAAATCGGAAAGGTACTTGTTATGCCAATGCACATACGGCGCATAGCTTGCAATGAAATCAGATACCAACTCGGAAAATGCCGCCAGTTCGCCGTCGAATGATTCAAAATCGTAATACCCATCCGCGTCCTTGACGGGAGGTGCGCTAGGCACGTTGGCACCCAGCTCCTGAAAACCCTTCATCATGATTGGAGTCATGAATTCCGGCATTTCATCTAGCTCCCAGCACGGCCCATTCTCGGCAATCTCATTCAGATATTTAAAGAACTCAATCCAAGAGGACCCGCGCTCCTCAGTTCCAACTAGAAGGGCCCATTGTGGGTCATCACCAAAAAGTCCGGCGAGTTCGCAAAGCTCCTTAAGCCTTGCTGTTGGGATTTGCTCTCCAGCCTTCCATTTGGATACCTGGGCACGACTAACACCAAGTCGATTCGCTATGTCAGTTTGCTTCACGCCGGAGTTTTGTACGATGTGGTCAATCAGGTTCATTTAGAGGGCTCCCATATGGCTCAACATAAAGTTGCCTTAATAGAATTCACTTGTAAACTTAACAACACCCTGGCGATCACCGGCGCCATGTAACAATCGCTGAGGTTGGATTCAAGTCTGTGGTCGCTTTAAGACATCATTCAACTGTTCATGATAGAACCAGCTTTGCCTGCTTTAGGCACAGTCCCGCCGTGGGGGCTCCGCTCACCGTTGTTCCTGCCTGAGCTTCATCTTAAGTTAACGGACAACCATGAGCCCTGAAGATACGCAATGTGAAGGCAATGTAGAGATCAGAATGCTGATATGGGCATTTTAATAGGCACTTCATACAGACAATCAAAGTACTACCTAGGTTGGCGGCTCCGAATCAGTGGGTATGGCATGTGCCATTTGCGAATACTTATTAAGAAGCGCCGCAAAATTCTGCTCTGCAATTCAGACAATAGGCATGCGCAGACCATTTCGAGGAATCTCTCGTTTGAAATCCGCATGATGCACACCTATCGATCAAGCTGACCCCATGTATCAAGCATTTTCGATTCTGCTGCCACATCAATAGGTGACGGTGCTTGCCGTCGCATAGGCAATCGGGACACCACCTCACCACCTGACCCCATCCACACGAAGCCATACGAATGAGTTCAGGAGCAGCGCCAATCTGAAGCAATTTATCAGCAAAGATGAGCTGCGCCATATAGATGTCGCCGCTTAGAACGTGCTCCATTGCCACAATGCTCAATGGGCGGTCAACAGGGCAATAGTTTGCCTTCGCCAGGCGATACAAATAACTTCCAAAGCTCTCTAGGTGGTGGCCTGAGTGTTTCACAACCTCTGGGATGATCAATTGACTTATATCCATTGCCCCATTGTGTCCCGCTCTGCCGAAGTTCCGCCAAGATGTCTAATGCGGACAAGAAGTTAAATGAGCTTCGGACAAGAAGTGAACAAAATTTTTGCGACTTCTTGTCCTTGTGGACAAGAGGTTGCAATAGCGGACAAGAAGTTGAACGACCTATTCTTTGGAAGCTGGATCAGTAACCCTCATCGGGCTCAAATCGGCCAAGAAGTCGAATGAACCCGTGACAAGAAGTTAGTTAGTGCACAAGATGGAGAAAGCCCGCAAGACCCGCTTACAGCGGGCTTCGCGGGCTTTCTTACATCCGCTGTGCGCCCATTTTCATGGGCGTTATGTGAAGTTCGGTGTTTGCGCACTTTTTACCGCGCGTTTGCATGCGTCGTTTTGCCGCTCAGATAGCCGTATCCGGTGGCGACGTGGACGAGCTTGCCTCATGCTTACACTGCACAAGTCAGGACTGTTCGTGATCGGCTTGCAGGCATCCAGATACGGACGCGCGTAGCCGCCTGCACACGCGCGAACCCTTCGCCGCTTTCAACTTTCTCCATCGTTCACGCCAGTTTCCACTTGCCGGAATACTCCGGACCCGGTCCCGGTGTTGGTGTTGGTTCCGGTGGCTGCGTCTGCTGCACGTGCATGGTTTGCGGCTCGCCAAGCTGCTGCGGCTGTTCCTGCCACTGGTCCGTCGTCAGGTTGAAATTCGCTGAGTCTGAGCCGCAGATCCGTCACGACATAGCTGCGCGCGGCTTTGATACGGATCAAAGGCACGCCGGCGGCTTCCGCGGCATTGTTCTTGAATTCATCGGTGCGCCTGGATCGATTTGAGCGGTGGCTGCTGTCGTCAAGTTCGATGACGGCGATAACCTCGCTGCTGCGGGCGTCGCAGAGCACAAAGTCAAAGTGCTTTGCAGAAATTCGGTTGAAAAAGCGCAATGGGTTGCGTGTGCCTTTGCGAACGCAGATGACGTCAGCCATGCGCACTTTGCTGAAAATTCTAGTGTGCTGTGGTGCGGCCTGTTCCAGTACACCAATAAAAGAGCGCTCGGCTTTGCTCAGCAGATAGGTGTGCCGATCATAAGGAAATGTCTCGCCGCTGCTGGCTCCGGCGGCGGCACGGATGAACAGTGCGAGTACGAAAAAGGCTGCGAAGGTGATGAGTAGATCCATGCCTTACTCAGTAGCGGGTCAAGGGGCGGCTGTTGAGCACGATGCGCTGTCCTTGCGCGTCGTAGCGCACATATTCTTCGTAACCGAAGCGGCAGCGTTTGTAGTCGTCATCAAGAGTGCCCTGTGCTGCGGCCAGGCATTCTGTGCGTGGTCGTGGCTTGATGACCTCCCAGCGCGGAATGCCGGCTTGCATGGTTTCGGTCAAGGGGGCGCTGAGTGCTTGACCCAAACGCTCGGCCAAACTCGGATGTCGCTGCGGCGCGTTGGTTTGCGCCTGCGAGACCGCACTGTAAGCAAGGCATAGAACAAGAATCAGGCGCACAGTAGATTCCATCTGCGGATACGATGGACGAAGTATCACGAATTCGAGGAATCGGCTTCAACTATCGGAAATGATAGAAATTATTGCGCTTTGTTGTGTTAACAGGCGGTCGTATCGCCCTGCTCGCTTCCGATCAGAGCCTGGGTAACGCGGCAGCGGTACCCGGACTTCACGCTTTTTTCGGTATCATGCCGGCATTGTCGTGAAACAACCGCAAGCAAGGCGCGCTTTGATGGCAAATACGCCAACCCAACTGAGCATCGACGAATTTCGCAAGCTAAGTCCTATCAACGGTCTGCGCGAGGAGAGTCTGCAGCAGCTTTACAAGCGCATCGCCACGCTGACAGAAAAGCCTGGCAAGGATTTGTTCACACGGGGTAGCGCCAACGCAGATTCGTATTACCTGCTCAGCGGTGAGATTGAACTGATCGACGCCGAAGGCCGGGTCACACGAACTCTGGTGGCCGGCAGTTCTGATGCCCTGCACCGTGTTGCTCATCAGATTCCCCGCGTGGTCAGCGCCCGGTGTAAAACGGCGGTGGAATATATCCGCATCGATTCCGGCCTGCTTGATGTGATGCTGACCTGGGATCAGACCGGCTCTTTCGAAGTTGATGAGCTGAGCGCCGACAGCGAGGATGCCGATGGTGACTGGATGACCCGGCTGCTTCAGATGAAGGCGTTTCAGAAGGTGCCGCCGTCGAATCTGCAGGCGATGTTCATGCGCATGGAGCAGATCCCGGTCAAGGCCGGTGATGTGGTGGTGCGTCAGGACAGCGATGGTGATTTTTTCTATGTCATCATCAAAGGTCGGGCAATGGTCACCCGGGAGACCCGGACCTCGCCCAAGCCGATTCGCCTTGCTGAGCTTGAAACGGGTTCATGTTTCGGCGAAGAGTCATTGATTTCAGACGATAAACGCAATGCGTCCGTGACCATGCTGGAAGCCGGTACGTTGATGCGTCTGGCCAAGGATGACTTCCGCGCCCTGCTCACCGCACCGCTGACGCTGAACGTGAAACTGGACGAAGGCAAAGCCCTGGTGGCATCGGGCAAGGCACGCTGGCTGGATGTCCGTTTACCCAGCGAGTACAAGAACCAGCATCTGGACGGCGCGATCAACCTGCCCTTGTTCATGCTGCGCCCCAAACTGGGCAGCCTGGACAAGAATCTGGTTTATCTCGTTTATTGCGATGGAGGTCGCCGCAGCCAGGTGGGTGCATTTGTGCTGACCCAGAAAGGCTTCGAAGCCAAAGTGCTGGATGGCGGCATTCCGGCCGAGGCCGGCTAGCTACATGGTGTAGGTCGGGCGGTCCGAATCCACGCCGCCGGCCAGTGCGCTTTCAATCTTTTTCTGGGTTTCGCCGCCGTCCTGTTCCGAGAACTGCACGCCGATGCCCTGGCTGCGTTTGTTCTGCGCGCCCTTGGGCGTAATCCAGATGACCTTCCCGGCCACCGGCAGGCGTTCGGCGTTGTCGAGCAAGGTCAGCAGAATGAACACCTCGTCGCCCAGCTTGTAGGGCTTGGTCGTGGGGATGAACAGCCCGCCATTCTTCACGAACGGCATGTAGGCCATGTAAAGCTGATTCTTTTCCTTGATGGAAAGCGTCAGTATCCCCGGTTGACTCATGCCCTTTCCCGCTGCCGTGCTTGTAGATCAAGATAGAGAATAAACAGGCCTTCCAGGGCGAGCAAGCGGTTGAAGCTGCCCTGCCCGTCTTTACGCACCTTGATCAGTGCATCCCACAAGCGACGTTGCGCCATACCTTGGCGGCCGCTTTTCATGTCGTCCAGCAAACGGCTTTGCCACCAGCTCAGAAAGGCGTCGAACTGGGCCTCGTCGATGGCCTCGGCCGCACTGATCGCGTCATGATCGCGCCCCACGCGTTCGAGCACCTGTTGCCAGCCTTTCTCAGCTTTGACCAGCGTATCCAGGCTGGCGTCGTCAGCAGCCAGCGCACACGGCCCGACCCGACCGAGCAAATGGGCCGGCACTTCGGCCTGCGCACCGAGAAAGGCGCGGGCCTGATCCACGCTGGGCATGGCGATGCTGATGCGACTGCAGCGACTGCGAATGGTGGCGGGCAGGCGCGACAGATTGCTCACGCTGAGCATGATGGTGACGCCGCGTGGTGGCTCTTCCAGGGTTTTGAGCAATGCATTAGCGGATGCCCGATTGAGCGCATCGGCATCGCGAATGTGCGCGTAGCGACCACGTGGCTGGCTGGCAGTCAGCTGAATATCGGTGCAGAACGCACGGATCTGATCGATCAGAATTTCCCGTTTGTCCTGCGGCTTTTCGATCTCGATCCAGTCCGGGTGGGCACCGGCTGCGAACTGGTGGCAGCTGTCACATTGACCACAGGCGCTGAGCTCTGGCGCTTCACACAGGCCGGTCCGAGCCAGTTCGCGGGCCAGCGCGGTCTTGCCTACGCCAGCTTGCCCACTGATCAGCAGTGAGTGCGGCAGACGTTTGGCCTGCAAACTGTTGCGCAGCTCGGTCCAGGCCGGCATTTGCCAGTCGTATGGCGGGTTCATGCCAACAGGCCCTCGATGCGTTCCAGCACGTCGGCGTGAACCGCGCTCTGCTCACGGCTTGCGTCAATCAGGTGGTGGGTCGGGGCCTGCGCGCGTTGGGCGAAGGCGTCACGGATGGTTTGCATGCGCTCGAGATCGATCCGGTCAAAACGGTTTTCGATGCCACGCTGCTGCAGGCGCTGTGAGGCCTGCTCGACGGGCAGATCAAAAATGAAGCTGGCCTCTGGCAGGCGAGCGATGGTCTGTGTGCCCAGCTGATCGATCCACGAAGCTGCGATGCCGCCGAGCACACCCTGGTAAACATGGCTGGAATCGATGAAGCGGTCGCACAGCACGATCTCGCCGCGCGCCAGGGCGGGAAGCACGGTGTGCTGCATGTGGGCGGCGCGAGCGGCGAACACCAGCAGCAACTCGGTCTGCAGCGGCATGCCATCCGACCAATCGCCGAGCATGCATTCACGAATCTGTTCAGCCAGCGGGCTGCCGCCTGGTTCGCGGGTGGTGACCACGCTGTGCCCCATGTGGCGCAGGCTGGCCGCGACCCCGTTCAGGGCAGTGGATTTTCCTGCGCCGTCCATGCCGTCAAAGACAAAGAAATAGCCGCTCATCGTTTCAACTGATAGCGGCGCACGGCCGCGTTGTGCTCGTTCAGGGTGGCGCTGAAATGGTGACGTCCGTTCTCGCCGGTGGCCACGAAATACAGCTTGTCGGTGTCTTGCGGATTGACCGCGGCGTGAATGGAGGCGCGCCCGGCCAATGCGATGGGCCCGGGTGGAAGGCCGTGTCGCGTATAGGTGTTGTACGGCGTGTCGGTACGCAGGTCACGGCGTCGCAGGTTGCCATCAAAGGCATCGCCCAGGCCATAGATCACGGTGGGATCGGTTTGCAGACGCATGCCTTTGCGTAGCCGCTGCACGAATACGCCTGCGATGAGTTCGCGCTCTTCGGCCAACGCGGTTTCCTTCTCGATGATCGAGGCCAGGGTCAGGGCCTGCTGCGGTGTTTGCAGCGGCAGGTCGTCCTGGCGTTCGGCCCAGGCCTGGCTGAGCACCTTGTCGAGTGCCTGGCTGGCCTGGCGCAGCAGGTCCAGGTCAGACACACCGGCGGTGTAGGTGTAGGTTTCGGGCAGGAATTGACCTTCGGGATGGACGTCGGCTTTGTCCAGCGCGGCCATCAGCCGGGCATCGTCCCAGTCAACGGTGCGCTGTTCCAGGCGCGGCTGTTCACGCAATGCGGCGCGCAGCTGGGCATAGGTCCAACCTTCGATGATGGTCAGGCGATAGCTGATCACTTCGCCAGCGCGAATCATGGCCAGGGCCTCGAGCAGGCTCTGGCCCGGGCGCAAGGCATATTCACCCAGTTTGAGCTCGCGTGCGCCGGCTTCGATGCGATTATGCGCGCGCAGCCAGAGCTGATCGCGCAGGCCATGCGAGAGCCAGCCCTGCTTCGCCCATTCCCGCACCAGTGCAGTCTGGCTGCGCCCCTGCGGCACCTCGATGCGTTGTTCATCAGACAGGTTCAGCGGCGTGCGCGCGAAGCGCAGATAGTCCAGCCACAGCCCGATCGCCACGACGGTTGCGATCAGCACAAGCCCGGTTACCAGCGCTCTGGCTTTAGACATGCTCTCCTTGCCACGGGTGCGGGATCAGTGTGCGCAGTGCGGCCAGGGCCGGGTGTGCGCCGGGACGTTCCCAGCGCCGACGCGACTGATCATGGATGTCCCGCCATTCTCGCACAGGCCACAAGCCGATGACGGAGTTGCACATCAGCAGCAATTCGGCCTGCTGCAGGGCCTGGTCGCTGGCATTGAGGATACGCGGCGGCTGCCCATCCTGCGCCAGTGCAGCGAGGATGCGCTCGCGCATCAGGCCGGCAATTCCGCCCTGGCTCAGGTCCGGGGTGTGCCAATGGCCGTCGGCGAACCAGAACAAATTGCTCATACCGCCGCAGACCGGCTGCCCGCCCAGGTTGCGCATGAGACTTTCCTGGCAGCTGGCCGACAACTGCCGACGAGCCATAACCTGATCCAGACGATTGAGATGTTTGAGGCCCGCCAGATGGGGTTGCTGGCTCAAGGGCCAGCCGACATCACCGATGATGATGCCCTCGTGCCATAACGCGGCCGGCCACGCCGGCAGCGCACTGTGATAAAGCAGCCAGCGGCAGGCGCTCTCAGCGCGGGCATAGCCTCGCTGGCTGTCGCCGGCGGTGATGAGCAGTTTGATGACGCCCTGCCCCAGGTTTGATGCGGCCTGGCTAAGCGTGGTGGCCATTGCATCGCGCGGCGGTGGTGTCAGGCCCAGCGCGCGGGCATCTGCCAGCAGCTTGTCGAGCTGCTGGGCCTGAACCTCAACCGTAGCCTTGCAAACCAGCATGGTGCGGAACACGCCGTCGCCATATTGCAGACCACGATCAGCCAGCGGCAACGCATCGCCGGGTTGGCCATCGATCAGCGTGTGTGCACTCATTCCAGCGGCCCCAGTGCGCGTAACAGCCCGGCGGCCTTGGCTTCGGTTTCTGCGGTTTCCAGTTCGGCCACCGAGTCGGCCACGATCCCGGCGCCGGCATCAACATGAACTGCACCGTTGTGCCAGACCAGGGTGCGGATCAGAATGTTGAAGTCCATACGTCCGCAATCCGAGATGTAGCCGAGGCTGCCGGTGTAGGGGCCTCGGCTGCGCTGCTCCAGCTCATGAATGATCTGCATGCAACGAATTTTCGGGCATCCGGTGATGGTGCCGCCGGGAAACAGCGCGGCAAACAGCTCAGTCGCTGTGACCTCTGTGCGCAGGCGACCGCGCACATTGGACACGATGTGATGCACGCTGGCGTAACTCTCCAGGGCCAGCAACTCGTTGACCTCGACGCTGCCTTGCGCGCAGATGCGACCGAGGTCGTGGCGCTCCAGGTCGACCAGCATGATGTGCTCGGCGCGTTCCTTGGGATGCGCCATCAGCTCTCTGATCAGGGCCTGGTCCTGCACCGGATCGTGGTGGCGCGGACGGGTGCCGGCAATGGGGCGCGTTTCAACCACGCCGTGTTGATGCAGAAACAGGCGTTCCGGTGAGGCGCTGGCAAGCTGCAGGTCGGGCAATTGAACCGAGGCCGCGAAGCTTGCGGCGTTGCGCAAGCGCAGACGCGCATAGGCTTCAAGCATGCGAGAGCTGGCGACGGCGCCGCCGTGCCAGCGTCGCGACAGATTGGCTTGATAGATGTCGCCCGCCTGAATGTAGCGCACGCCCTGATGCACAGCGGCGTGAAACTTCTCGGCCGCATCGCTGCGAAACGCAAGGGGCTGCCAGGGTGTGTCCACGGCGTTTGCAGCACTGCTGTTGAGCAAGGCCTGAACCGCATCATCCTCAAGCCCGATGCTCCAGCTGCAATTGTCGATGTGATCAACGATCAGGGCCTGTTCGCAGTACACCGCGCTGGCCAGCGGCTGTGTGTGCGGGGCGCTGTCGAGTGCCGGCAGATGGGGCTGCAGCCCCCAGGCGGATTCGTATGACAAATACACGAACCAGCCACCAATAAACGGCACACGGCTGTCGCGGTCGCAACCGTGCGGATCTGGCAAGGCCGCAAAGAAGGCCGGAAGCTCATCGACGGCGTAGCAGTGTCGCTGCTCACCGGCTTGGCCCATGAGCAGGCTGTAACGGCCGGTTTGCGGATTGTGCTGGCGACTTTCCAGTAGAAAGGGAAAGCGCTGGGCATGACTGCGGTGGATCGCGAACAGGTCGAGTTGCCCGTCCAGACGGCGCACCGCAGGCATGATGCGATCAGGCGCGCTGGAAAATCAGCGTGCCATTGGTGCCGCCAAAACCGAAGGAGTTGGACAGGACCACATCCAGCTTGGCCTCACGCGCGGTGTTGGGCACGTAGTCCAGGTCGCAGCCTTCACCCGGCTGATCCAGGTTGATGGTCGGCGGGATCACGCCGTCACGCATGGCGAGCAGGCACAGCACCGCTTCCAGACCCCCGGCCGCGCCAAGCAGATGGCCGGTCATGGATTTTGTGGAGCTCACTGCCAGGCTGTCGGCGTGCGCGCCAAACGTACGTCGAATGGCCTTGCTCTCGGCCACATCGCCAGCCTGGGTGGAGGTGCCGTGCGCGTTGATGTATTGCACGTCCTCGATGCCGAGATCCGCATCGCGCAGGGCGTTTTCCATGCACTTGTAAGCCCCGCGACCATCTTCCAGCGGCGAGGTGATGTGGTAGGCGTCGCCACTCATGCCAAACCCGGTCAGCTCGGCGTAGATCTTGGCGCCGCGCGCTTTGGCATGCTCGTACTCTTCAAGCACGAGTACACCGGCGCCGTCGCCGAGGACGAAACCATCGCGATCCTGATCCCACGGTCGGCTTGCCGCTGCGGGCGCATCATTACGCTGAGACAGTGCGCGGGCGGCGCAGAATCCGGCCATGCCGAGCGGGCTTGAGCCAGCCTCGGCGCCACCGGCAATCATTACATCGGCATCGCCGTGGGCAATGAGCCGGGCCGACAGCCCGATGCAATGCGTGGCCGTGGTGCAGGCCGTGACCGTGGCGAGGTTAGGCCCGGTCAGGCCGTGACGGATGGAAATGTTGCCGGAGATCATGTTGATGATGCTGCTCGGCACGAAAAACGGGGAAACCTTGCGCACCCCTTTGTCGAGCAACACCTGATGATTCTTTTCAATGTTGCCGATGCCGCCGATACCCGAGCCGACATGGACGCCAATGCGGTCCAGATCTGCGCTCTGAAGGTCCAGGGCGGCGTCCTTGAGCGCTTCATCGCTGGCGGCAATACCGTAATGGATGAAGGGGTCGCACTTGCGTGCTTCCTTGGGGCTCATGTACTGCTCGATGTCGAATCCCCGCACCAGCCCGGCAATACGGGTGGGATAGGCACTGACATCATAGGTGTCGATCGGGCCGATACCGCTGCGGCCGGCTTTGACCGAATTCCAGGATTCTTGCGCAGACAAGCCCACCGGCGACACGGCTCCAAGACCGGTCACCACGACGCGTCGTTTCGGCATCATTTCAGCACCTCGTGAAGGTACTTGCTGCTGTTGACGACCCTGTCAGGACGACAGTGCAACAGCGTAAGGAAAGTCTCCTGCGCCCTGACGGGTCGCAGGAGGGAACAAAGAACCGCTGCGACTTAGGCGTCGCTGGCGTTGGACTGTACGTAATTCAGCACGTCCTGGAAGGTGACGATCTTTTCAGCTTCTTCGTCAGGAATGTCGATTTCGAATTCCTCTTCCAGTGCCATTACGAGCTCGACGGTATCGAGCGAATCGGCACCCAGATCGTCCACGAAGCGGGCTTCGGGCGTGATCTTCTCGATTTCCACGCTGAGCTGCTCAGCAATGATCTTTTTGACTCGCTCGTCGATATTACTCATCTTGGGTTTGCTCCCTCTCTTGGTAGTAGCGCAGCCTTTCGGACTGCGCGCGACATTCTAGTGAATTGCCCCCTGCCCTGCCAGCGTCGATATGGTCTGGCCAGCACAGCCTGGGATCGGTGATTCGGATTCCAGTCTAAGCCTGGATTTTACCCCACTCAGGGCATCAGCATGCCACCATTGACATGCAGGGTTTGTCCGGTGACATATGCGGCGTCATCGCCGGCTAAAAAGCTCACCGCAGCGGCCACGTCAGCGGTGGCGCCCAGCCGCCCCAGCGGGATCTGTTCGAGCAGGCCGGTTTTGACGTCGTCAGGCAGCGATTTGGTCATGTCGGTGTCGATAAAGCCGGGGGCAACAAGATTGACCGTGATGTTACGCGAGGCGACTTCACGTGCCAGTGCCTTGGAAAACCCGACCACCCCCGCCTTGGCCGCGGCGTAATTGGTCTGCCCCGGATTGCCGGAGAATCCGACTACCGAGCTGATGCTGATGATGCGTCCCCAGCGCTTTTTCATCATGCCCTTGAGGACCAGCCGACTCATGCGCGCAACCGAGGCCAGGTTGGTGGCAATGACATCATCAAAATCGGCATCTTTCATCCGCAGTAGCAGCGTGTCGCGGGTGATGGCGGCATTGTTGACCAGGATGTCGGGGCTGCCGAGCTCATCGATCAGCGCCTTGCAGGCTTCGGCATCGGTGACATTGAGCGCATGTCCTGTGCAGGCTGAGTTGATCGCCTGAAGATGGGTTGCGATGGCCTTCGCACCGGCGTCGCTGGTTGCGGTGCCAATAACGATGGCGCCCTGATGGGCCAGACGCTCCGCAATGGCCTGGCCGATGCCGCGGCTGGCGCCGGTGACCAGGGCAGTCTTGCCGCTCAAGCTGCTCATACGTTGTCCTCTGCTGTAATCCAGTGTTCGAGCTGCGCGGGTTGCGCCAAGCTGTCGAACGGTATGTGTTTGATGGTGCGTTTGGCCAGCCCGCACAACACCTGCCCGGGACCGCACTCCAGACCATGGGTGATGCTGTAGTCGTTGGCCATGTTCAGCAAGGTGTCGACCCAGCGCACCGGGGCGCACACCTGCTGAGCGATCAGCGGGCTCACGTTGGTGTTGTCTGCCAGCTTCGCATTCACGTTGTGCAGGACCGGGATTTTCGCTGCGCGCAGGCTCAGCTCGCCCAGGGCTTGCTGAAGCTGGTCACGCACGGGCGCCATCAGTGCGCTGTGAGCCGGGACGCTGACCGGCAAGGCCTTGGCCATGCGCGCTCCGGCCGCCTTGGCGTTGTCGAGCAGACGCTGCACGGCGCGTTGATGGCCGGCCACCACGACCTGGCCAGGGGCATTGAAATTGACGGCCTCCAGCACATCCTCGCCAGCATGGGTCTGGCACAGGCTGATCACGGCGGCATCATCCAGTCCGACCACGGCAGCCATGCCGCCTTCGCCTTCGGGGACCGCCTGCTGCATCCAGCTGCCGCGCTTTTGCACCAGACGCATGGCGTCGGCGAAATCGAGGACATCGGCTGCGACCAGCGCGGCGTATTCGCCCAGGCTGTGCCCGGCCATCACGGCTGGCTGTGGAGCTCCAGCCGCTTGCCAGGCGCGCCAGATCGCAACATCAGCCATGAGCATGGCCGGTTGCGTGTTGGCTGTGCGATTGAGTTCCTCCTGCGGCCCGCTGGCAACCAGTCCGGCAAGATCAAAGCCGATGGCATCGTTGGCTTCCTGCAAGGTGTCGCGAACCACCGGACTGGCCTCAGCCCAGGTATCCAGCATGCCCAGGCTTTGCGAGCCCTGACCGGGAAAAACGAAAGCGTATGCGCTCAAATTAAATGTCTCCTGTGTTCGTACGTGGCGTGCTCAGGCGCGACCACATCGGGGCCAGTGCGAGATAGATCACGGCGCACAATGCGCCATAACTGTGCGCTTCCACCAGCACCGGCACGCCGACCAGCGCCTCGTTGCTGGTGATCGGACCGTTGAAATGCTCCCACACTAATTTGCCGATGAGCACTATCAAAAGGAGGGGCGCAAGCTTGTCACCCTGACGAAACAACCACCAGAAGCCGAGCACGAACAAGCCATGCAAGGTCCCGGAGAGTCCGACATACCAGCCCAACTCAGGCAGGCGCCACAGCATCAATGCGCTGATGCCAAGGCTCAGAATCAGCAAGCGCCAGGCCCAGCGCCACAGCGGCAGCGGCTCTGGGAACAGCAGCGCGATAAGTACCAGTCCAGCGACGTTCAGCAATGTATGGCCCACACTGGCATGCACCAGATGACCACTGAGTGCGCGCCACCACTGTCCGGCGAAGATCGCGCTGCGGTCATAGCGCAAAAGCTCAGTGAGGCTCTCACCGCCGAGACTCAGGGCACCAATGAGTAGCGCGGTGGTCATACACGCCAGCGCCGCGCGGCGGTCTTCGAACCAGCGATCGATTATCATTAGGCTCATGGCTTCTTATATGCGAACAAAACCGATGCTTCCTTCCCGTTCTCAGGGCTTTACGCTGATCGAAATCATGGTCGTCGTGGTCATACTCGCGATTCTGGCCGCGGCGGTTGTGCCGCGCATTATGGACCGCCCCGACGAAGCACGCGTAACCAAAGCCAAGCAGGATATCCGCGTGCTGGAAAGCGCGCTGGAACTCTACCGTCTGGATAACTTCAACTACCCCAGCACCCAGCAGGGCCTCGAAGCGCTGGTGCAAAAGCCCAGCGGTGATCCGCCCGCGCCTAACTGGAAGCGTGGTGGTTACATCAAGGCCATGCCCAAAGATCCCTGGGGCAATGAATATCAGTTCCTCAATCCGGGTGTGAAATCCGAGATCGATATCTTCTCCTATGGTTCGGATGGCCGCCCCGGCGGTAGCGAAACCGCTGCAGATATCGGCAACTGGACCGAAGACGCCAACTCCTGAGGCTGACCGGCATGCCGCAGCTACGGCGATGGCAACAGGGTTTTACCCTGATCGAAATCCTCGTGGTGGTGTTCATCATCGGTGTCATCCTCGGTTTCGCCACCTTGAGCCTGTCTGGCCGCGCGCTGGACGACAAGGTGCAGGAGGAAGCTCGGCGTTTGAGTGAAATCCTGCGTCTGGCCCGCGACGAGGCCGGGCTCACCGGCCTGGAGTTGGGCTGGCTCAAAACCGACGAGGGTTATCGGTTTGTGGCCTTGTCCGACAACGGCTGGGCGGAATACGGCGAACGTACGCCGCTGCGCCCGCGGCGTGTTGAGGCACCGCTCAAAATGACCGTGCGTGTTGATGATCTGCCGATCGAAACCGATGACGATCAACTGCTGCCCCAGGTGATGATTCTGTCCAGCGGTGAGATGACCCCCTTTGCCATTGAGCTGGGCGCGCCGGATCTGGATTTTGTATTCCTGATCAGTGGCAATCTGCTCGGCGAAATCGCGCTGGAAAAAGTCGACCCTGACGATCTGGTGCTGCGTGAAAGCTGAGCGCGGTTTCACCCTCATTGAAGTGCTCGCTGCGCTGGTGGTGTTAGCGCTTACGCTGGGCGGCATCATGAATGCCGCTGCGTTTTACGGTCGCAATGCGGTTTATTTGCAGAACCGCATGCTGGCGGGCTGGGTGGCCAACAATCAGATGGTCAAGGTGCAGCTTGATCGCGCGTGGGTGCCCGAGGGGCGCAGCAACGGCAAAATCGAAATGGCTCAGCGCGAGTGGCAGTGGGAGCGCGAAGTTGAAGAAACACCCGACGAACGCCTGCGACGCGTGACCATCCGGGTGCGCCTGGCCGATGCGGATGACGATGATGCCTGGCTGGCCAAACTGTCCGGTTTCTTTGCCCAGCCCATACCCAAGGGCGCGGCGCAACAGGCCCAGGCCCAACGCCAGCAGCAACAGGGTGAGAATCAGGGTGTGAGTGCCGGTCCATGAGCATGCACGCACGTGGCTTTACCCTGCTTGAACTGGTTGCCGCGCTGGCCATCTTCGCCATGATGAGCGTGATGGCCTATGGCGGGGTCAGCGCGCTGATTACGACCCGCGAGGGGCTGGATGTCAGCTACGAACGGCTGCAGAACTGGCAGCTCGCCACTCACCGTCTGCGCCTGGATCTAACGCAGGTGCGAGAGCGCCCGGTGCGCGACGAGTTCGGCGACGTTCAACCGGCCCTGCACGAGCCTGAGGAAGGTCGTCTGGAATTGACCCATGGTGGGCGGCGCAATCCGCTGGGACAGCCGCGCTCCACCCTTGAGCGGGTGGCCTGGTTTCTCGATACCGACGGTTCCTTGATCCGCCAGAGCTGGTTGGGGCTGGATCGGGCGCAGTCGGAAAAGCCGTTGCGAACAACCATTTTAGAAGATATCGAAACCCTGGAATGGCGTTTCCTCAACAGTGATGACACCTGGGTTGAAGACTGGCCGCCGGCCCAGTTGGCCGGCACCCTGCCCCAGGATCTGCCGCCACCACGTGCGGTGGAGTTGCGTATCGAGTCCAAGCGTCTGGGTGAGCTGGAATTCATCTTTGCCACCGGTGTAGAAGCATGAGAGCACAACGCGGGGTGGCATTGATTACGGCAGTGATGGTGGTGGCTTTTGCCAGCACCGTGGCCGCAGCCCTGATGGTCAGCCAGAATCTGGCGGTGCACCGCAGCGCCAACATGATTCATCAGGATCAGGCCTGGTGGTATCTGGTCGGCATGGAACAATGGGCCGGCACGCTGCTCGATCGTGATCTTGAAGACAATCAGTTCGATTATCTAGGCGAGGCCTGGGCGCAGCCGGTCGACTTCCTGCCGGTCGATGAAGGCGCCCTGTCCGGCCGATTGGTGGACCTGCAGGGCCGTTTCAATCTGTTATCAGTGGTGAGCGGCGATGGTGTTGTGGTTGAGCCGCGCAAGCAGCAATTGATCAGGTTGCTGCAGAACGTTGAGGGTCTGAAAAGCGGCACGGCCGAAGAACTGGCCATCGCGATCGTGGACTGGATGGATCAGGATACCGAGCCGGGTTTTCCGTCCGGTGCCGAGGACAGCCTTTACCTGTCCAAGGACCGCCCCTATCGAGCGCCCAACCGGCCGATGGCCAGCGTCAGTGAGTTGCTACTGGTCAACGGTGTCACACCCAAGATTTATGCTGCGCTGCAGCCGCATGTGACGGTTCACCCAGGTGATCACAAAATCAATGTGAACACGGCGACAGCGCCGGTGTTGATGAGCCTCAACGAGAACATGAATCCGGGTGTGGTTGAAGGGCTTATGAACAAGCGTGAAGAGGTGCCGTGGGAGACGGATGAGCAGTTCATCACCGACGAACTGATCGCCGGCATCAGCATGACCACCGAGGACATCACGGTAAAAACCCATTACTTCCAGGCTGAAGCGGCCGCCATGATTGGCAATGTAAGGCTCAGCTATGTCAGTTTGCTCGAGCGCCTGGAAGGCGCGCGCACCCGCCCGATTGCGCACAGCCGTAATACCCTGTGAGCCAAACCTTGCGATGGTTGGTCTTGTGGGTGTCAGGCTCTAGAATATTCCCCTTTGTTTACTGGACTTAGCGCGTGCGCGAAACCCTGTTGATTCACCTCCCCGCTGTGCCGGAGCAGCCTTGCGTCTGGCGACGCTGGGAGACCGGCGCGACTCAGCCCAGCCGTGATGGCAGTGGGCCGCTTGACGAGGTGCTGGATGAGGTTGGGGGCGCCCGGGTGATCGTACTGGCCCCGGCCGAGCGCATGACCCTGACTCAGGTTGAATTGCCTGTGCGTCAGGCCAGCCGTTTGCTGCAGGCGATTCCTTTCGCGCTTGAGGAGCAGCTGGCCGAGGACGTTGATGCGCTGCATTTTGCTCCCGGCCCGCGTCAGGCCGATGGCAGCACGCCGGTCGCAGTGGTGTCGATCGAGCAGATGCAGAACTGGCTTGCGCCCTTCAATGAGGCGGGCATTCAGCCTGACGTGCTGATGCCGGATGTTCTCGCCCTGCCCTACGACGAGGCGCTGGTGACGCTGCACATCGATGGCCAGCGCTGTCTGGTGCGCAGCGGCAAGGCTGCTGGCTACGTTGCTCCACTGAGTTTGCTCACCAGCGTGTTGCCCACAGGGGCTGAAGCGCCGGCTCTGTTTTTGTTGCAAGGCGAAAAAACCGCGCTGCCGGATGACTACACCATTGGGCGCAGCCTGCCCCTGGCGCAGCCTCTGGATGCGTATAGTCAGTTCGCCGATCCGGCACTGCGCATCAATCTTTTGCAGGGCGCCTTTGCACCGCGCCGTGCCACTGAAAAGTGGCTGCAAGCTGCGCGCTGGCCGGCTGCTCTGGCGGCATCCTGGGTGCTGGTCAGCACCCTTGCACTGGCCGTGAACAATCACCAGAAGCAACGTGAGTACGAGGCCCTGCAGGATCGCGCGCAGGATGAATTCAGCCAGGCTTTCCCGCAAATCACCCGTATTGTGGATCTGCGAGTGCAGGCTGAACAGCAACTTGAACGTCTGATATCCGGTGGTTCCGAGGATGTTTTTCTGAGCTTGCTCAGCCGTTCCTCAGCGGCGCTGGCCAGCGTGTCCGAACTCAAGGTCGACGGTGTGCAGTTTCGCGACAGCGCGTTGTACATCTCGCTGTCCGGCAGTGATCTTCAGGCGCTGGAAAAGCTGCGCGCCGAATTCGCCAAGATCAGCAGTCTGGCGCTGGATGTCCAGTCTGCCCAGGCCGGTACCGACGGCGTTCAAATTCGACTCAAGGTGGATCAGGCCTGATGCGTGAATGGTTCGATAATCTGGCCCCGCGTGAGCGGTGGATCGTTAGTGCTGGCGGCGTGGTGTTCGCGCTGATGATGTATTTCCTGCTGGTCTGGGATCCGCTCAGCCAGAAAGCTGCACGTTTGCACAACGACCTTGCCGATGCGCGTGATCTGGTCAGCTTTATGCAGAGCACCCGTCAGCAAGTGGCTCAGCTGGGCGGCCAGAATGCGGGCGCACCGCAAAGCTCCGGGCGCTCGTTGTTGTCGGATGTGGATAGCAGCAGCAAGCGCAACGGGTTGGGCGACAAGATCAAGCGTATTCAACCTGAGGGGCAAACCAGCGTGCGTGTGTGGATAGAGGGTGTGCCGTTCGAGCAATTGCTGCGTTGGATGGATCAGCTGCAGAACCAATTGGGTATCGTGCTCAGTGATGGCAGCCTGGATCGCGATGATATCGCCGGTACGGTCAAGGCCCGTCTGACGCTGGTGCGAGGTGGCGCATGACCTGGAAGATTGTTGTCGCCCTTTTCGTGGGTGTGCTGCTTGGCCTGGTGACGCAGGCACCGGTTAACAAGATTTTGCCCCGTGTGCTGCCGGATTCGGCCGGCGTCGAGTTGTACGAACTCGATGGCACCTTGCTCGACGGTCACGCCGGCTATGTTCGTGCGCAGGGCGTCGGCGCCGATGACGTTCGTTGGGTGTTGCATCCGGGGAGCTTGCTGCTGGGCCGTGTAAGCGCCGATCTGGAGGTGTCGATGCACAGCCGTGATCTGGACGAAGACAATGCCTGGCTCACGGCCCGTGTCGCGCGCAGCCTGTTCGGCAATACCATCGTGGCGCGTGAGATTCAGGCTGCGGCTCCGCTGAGTGCGTTGCAGAAACCTCTCAAGCTGCCCTACCTGCCGGTGGATGCGGTGATCCGTCTCAATCTGGACGAACTCCGCGTGGTCGATATGGCGCCCGAGCGCGTCGAAGGTCTGGCCTATCTGACGCAGACCCAGTGGAAACTGGGCCAGCCCGTTGGTCTGGGCGACTATCGCATTGCCCTGAGCACGCCAGAGGATGCAGTGGTTGCTACGCTC
>JASBUL010000105.1 GCA_030147945.1 Oceanococcus sp.
AGGATGAACAGCGACTCCGGTGTTGTGACCAGAATATGCGGCGGCTGTCGGCGCATCTGATCACGTTCGCGCTGGCTGGTGTCGCCGGTGCGCACCATGGCGGTGATCTGGGCGGGCGGGCGGCCTTGTTCCAGCAACGCATCTTCGATGCCGCTCAGGGGGCTTTGCAGATTTTTGCGGATGTCGTTGGACAGGGCTTTCAGCGGACTGACATAGAGCACCCTCGTTTCGACCGGCAGCGGCCCCTGCCCGGCCTCTTCGACGAGGTTGTCGATAACGGCGAGAAATGCGGCCAAGGTCTTACCCGAACCGGTCGGTGCGGCGACCAGGACGTCGCGTCCGGCCTGGATATGCGGCCAGGCATCAGTCTGGGCCGGGGTTGGCGCACCCAGCGTGCGTTCAAACCACTGCGCGGTCGCCGCCTGAAAGCCTTGCCATGAAAACCTTGCCGAATCGTCCATGGCCGCAGTTTACTCCGCCTCAGGCTCAGAACCTGAGCCTGAGGGCGACATCACGATGGCTGGTTACGACCCTCATCGCGCAGCGAGAACGGTGTGAAATGCGTGTCGACGTCGAAGGTGTCGACCCCTTCGGCCCGTTTCAGCGCGTTGACCACCACATAGGTCAGCGGCGTGAACAGCACCTCGACCATGACCTTGAATGCGAAATTGAAGGCCACCACCGCCAGCATGGTGTCAGTGCTCCAGAGACCGCCGAAGGCGATCGGATAAAAGATCAGGGAATCCGCCCCCTGGCCGCAGATGGTCGAACCGATGGTGCGCATCCACAGATGGCGGCCCTGAGTCCAGACTTTCATCCTGGCCATCACGTAGGAATTGACGAAGTCACCGACCCAGTAGCCCAGAATACTGGCCAGCACGATGCGTAGGGTGCTGCTGAACACGGTTTCCAGTGCCGGTTGCAAAGTCTGGTTGTACGGTTCGACAGGATCGATCGGAATGTTGACCACGATCCAGGCCATGAAGCTGGCGAACAGCATCATGGCGAAGCCGGCCCAGATCGCCCGGCGGGCGCGCGCGTAGCCGTACACCTCGGTCAGCACATCACCGAAGATATAGCCAATCGGGAAAAACAGGTTGCCCGCACCAAATGTCACCAGCCCCAGCAAAGGCAGATCCAGCATCGCCACCTTGCCCGGTCCGATAAGGTTGGAGCACAGCAGCACGCCGACCATGCCGGCGACCAGGAAGTCGTAGTAGCGATAGCTTTTCATCCGCGCACTTTAGCTCAGGCGCTTGCCGGCTCGAAAAATTTGCCGCGCCATGTCCGGATTGCCTTGCGTTTGCGTATTAAGCGGTAGGCCCCCTTCCAGCATGCGCATTCATGGACAAGTTTCATCTGTATTTCGACGAGCAGGGTCAGGTCGTCGTGGTTGAGGATCACCCGCTGGCGCGCCAGCGTTACGGGCGCAAGCCTGCTGAGGGTCAGCCGGCGCTGGATGCGCTGAGCGCAGATCGCGCCCTGCACCGCTATGGCGGTTTCATGGTGCCGGCTGAAGGTGACGTGGTGTGGGTGCCGCGTCAGACTCTGCGCGCTTAGGAGCCCTGAGAGGTCTGGGGCTCGATGAAGGCCTGATCACGTTGCTGCGGGTGGCGCCGCCGCATGCTGATGCGGGCGCGGCGCTTTTTCCACCAGATCACCAAGCCTGTGATCGACAGCATGGCCACAACCAGGCCCATCACCGACATCAGGATACGCCCGGGCAAGCCCAGTATCCGTCCTGAATGCAGCGGAAACTGAAGCTGATTGAACACGTCCGCAGCGGTGCCCTCCCAGGGCACTTCTTCGCCGATCAGATCGCCACTGCGGCCGTCATAGTAGAGGCTCTTGATTTTCATGCCGCCGCTGGCGTGGTCATCGCCAGCAAAAAAGAAACGTGCGCCGAAGACCGCGAAATTGTCGCTGTAGAACACATCACCCAGCGGTTCAGGCCAAGCTTTGTTGCGTGCATCCGCGCGCGCGGTGGCGAACAGCTTTGGCCAGCTGATGGCTGGTTCGACCGGCTCGTGCAACGGCGTCGGGCTGCGCGTTTCAAACGGTCCGGGCGTGGTTTCTGAGACCAAGGACATGACCGGATAGAAGACCTCGCGGTACAGGTTCAGCGAGAACGAGGTGAAGGCCAGCGTCAGCAGCACGATCCAGACCCACAATCCAACGGCACGGTGCAGATCGAAATTGAGTTTGTAGGCCGAGGCGCCGCGGCGTATCCGCCATGACGGTGCCCAGCGTGCGCGCCATGATGTGCTGGTGTGCGCGCTGCGACGACGGCGCGGGAAGGTCAGCACGAAAGCGATGAAACTGTCGATCAGCCAGACCAGCGCCGCTGCACCCATCAACCACACACCCCAGCGGTCGGTGCCGCGCCATTCCGGCAGATGCAGCGTGAAGTGCAATTTGTACAGGAACGACATCAGGTGTTCAGGGGCCAGCGAAATCTTGCCCCATAGACGCTGTCCCCGTATTTCGCCACTGACGGGATCAACAAAGACATGGTCGTAGTCCAGCGCGTGGCGCCGGCCGGTTTCGGGGTCGATCGTGGCATCAACCCAGATTTCGGCGTTGTGGCCGGGTTCCTGGTGCAGTGAGAAGAAACTGACCCGCGCCCGGGGATCAGCTGCTTCGACCCGCTTCACCAACTCCAGCACGGGCAGCAACTCACCCTGGCTTGACGATTCGAACAGCTGCGGATTGAGCCATTCATCCAGCTCGTGATCCCAGGAAATGACCGCACCGGTCAAGCCGGCGATGATCAGAAAACCGGCAATGAACAGGCCAAACCAGCGGTGCAGCAGAACCAGGGTTTTGCGCATGAGCAGCAACAGCGAGAGCAAGGGGTTGCGGAGCATATCAGAAAGGGAATGATTCGTATTAACGCAACGGCGCTAAGCAATACGCGCCGCTTTCTGCTCTTGACGCTGAGTGTATTAATGCGAATCATTGTCGTTCACATCCCCAGTAAACCCCGAGGCTTTCATGTATCGAAGCGCCCTGCTCGCGCCGACTGCTGTTTGTGTTGCATTCGCAACCCAGGCTGCGGAATCGGCAAATCCGGATCAGCAAACCCAGCTGGACAAGGTCGTCGTCACCGGCTCCTACCTGCTGGAAGAAGAGACCGACATGGCCACTGGTCTGGGTTTGTCACCGCAGGACACGCCCCAGTCGGTGTCGGTGATCACGGCACAGCAACTGCGCGACCGCGACTTCGACACCATCAACGAGGTTGTGCGTTACGCGCCAGGTGTTTCCACCAGCGAAATTGATGATGTGCGCAATACCTTCTTCGCGCGTGGCTTTGAGATTCGCAATTATCAGATCGACGGCGTGCCGCTGGCCTGGAGTCTGGCCGGCGATTCTGGCGAAACCATTGCCGACACGGCGATTTACGAGCGTATCGAACTGGTCCGTGGTGCGACCGGGCTGATGACCGGTACCGGTGATCCATCGGCCTCGATCAATCTGGTCCGCAAGCGTGCCGACTTCACCGATCTGCAAGGCCACCTCAATGCCAGCTACGGACGCTGGAACAACCGCCAGCTGACCGCTGATGTGGGCGCGGCACTGAATGCCAGCGGCAGCATTCGTGGTCGTGTGATCGCGCGCATGGAGCGTGGCGAAGCGGAAATGGACCTGTATGAAGACGACAAGAGCGTGTTCTACGGTGTGCTGGAAGCGGACATGGGGCGCGATACCCTGTTGCGGGTCGGCGCCAGTCGTCAGGACAGCGATCCATACGCGGCCAGCTGGGGCGCCCTACCCAACTGGTTCAGCGATGGCAGTCGCACAAACTGGCCGCGTTCGACCACCACGGCGGCGCACTGGACCCGCTGGCACACCACCAACACCAATTATTTCGCCAGCGTGGTGCACGCGCTGTCCGATGCCTGGCAGCTCAACGCCAACTACAACTACATCGACAACGCCGCCAAAGTGAGTCTGCTTTACCTCAACGGCACGGTCAATCAGCAGACCGGTGAGATCGAGAATTCGCCTTACGGCCTGCCCGCCTACCCGTATCGCAGTCAGGGCGCCCATGAGCAACACAGTTTTGATCTTCAGCTCAAAGGCGAATTTGCCTGGCTGGGTCGCGTGCACCAGCTCGTGCTGGGGGCGCTGCACAGCGAACAGGATTCCAGTGACAACACCTTCGCACCGGATTACGCCCAGCTGGACAGCGTTGGCAATTTCTTTGAATGGGACGGCTCCTTCGCTGAACCGATCTGGTCCGAAACCACTGATGTGGCGGTCGATTTGACCACCAAGCAGACCGGTTTCTATGCCGCATCACGCTTCAGCCTGAGCGATCGCCTGAATGTGATCGGGGGCTTCCGTCTGGCCAGCTGGGAGCAGCGCGGCACCCAGTACGGCGCCGTCCTGAACTATGGTGACGATGATGTCCTGATTCCCTACGCCGGCGTGCTGTACGACCTGACCCCGCGGCATCGGCTGTACGCCAGCTATACGGAAATTTTCCAGCCGCAGAACGAGCGGGACATCAACGCCGCCAATCTTGATCCGCTGGTCGGGCGCAGTCACGAGGTGGGTCTGAAGAGCCGTTTTCTTGATCAGGCGCTGGAAACCACCCTGTCCCTTTTCCTGATCGAACAGGACAATCTGGCCCAGGCCGTGCCGGGTGAGACAGTGCCCGGCAACGATCTTGAGCAGGCCTATCGTGCGGTTGATGGCACCCGCTCGCGGGGCGTTGAGTTCGAGGCCATCGGTGCCCTCACCGCAGACTGGAACATCAGCTTTAGCGTAACCAGCTTCCGCGCCGAGGATGCCGACAACAACAAGGTCAACACCGATCAGCCTCGCAATCTGGTCAAGCTGTTCACGACCTGGCGGGCCTTGCCAAAGCTGACCCTCGGTGGCGGCGTGAATTGGCAGGACGATGTGTATTCCGATGTGCTGGCCAATCCGATTACCGGCGAGGACGAGCGCCTGCAACAGGATGCCTATGCGCTGGTCAGCCTGATGGCGCGTTACGACATCAACGCGCAACTGTCGGTGCAGCTCAACGCCGACAACGTCACGGATGAGACCTACTACAGCCAGGTCGCATTCTTCGAGCAGTACCGGTACGGCAAACCGGCCAACTATTCACTCGGTCTGACCTATCAGTTCTAGTGCTCCGGGGCAGGCGCCACTGCGCGCCTGCCCCGCTTTGGTCAGCCCGCGTCCTGAGCGAAGTACTCATCAATGCGGGCCTGAGCCTGGTCCTTGAACAGGATTTCGCAGGCTTCGATCAGGCCGGGCGCATTGCGAATGACGTCCGGGCGTTCGACCAGCGCGATTTTTGAGCGTCGACGCAGAAAATCTTCCAGCTTGACGATCATTTCGCGTCGCGCGGCCTGCCGAAGCTCACAACGGATGTACTCGGTGCCTTTGATCAGCACCTCGGCCTCGCGTGGGTCCTCGCGGATGTTCTCAAGCAAACCGATGGCGTGAGCCCCATAGCGACGCCACAGCCGCGTACTGAGCGGTTCGCTCGATTCGGCGGCGGTCAGGCTGTCAAGATTCATCAGTTCAGCCTGATGAAAGAACTCATCCCGTACCTCATCCGGTGGCTCGCCATACCAGCGGAAGTCTGCGTGGCTGAGCGCGACGCCCAGGGCCTGCACTTCTTCGCAGATCTCTTCGCCGACATTGATGCAATCGGTCAGTTTGCCGCCGAAGATGCTGATGTGACCACGTTCGCCATCCACGTCCACCGCGTGTTTGCGCGACAGTTGCAGGAAGTCATCGAAGTTCTGATCGCCGCCTTTGACCACCAGCGGGCGAACCCCACAACGCGTGGCAATCACGTCATCCGGGGTCAGCGGGCGATCCAGCTGGAGTCGCTTGTTGATGTTGTCGAGAACGAAGTCGCGGTCCTCATCGGTGACGCGCACATCGGCACTGTCGACTTTGGTGTCGGTGGTGCCGATGCAGGTTCTGTTGCCCATGGGGATGGCGAAGAACAGACGTCCGTCGTCGGCAAAAAAGGTCAGCACGCGGCGGTGCGGGCTGATCCGGTCGACGATCAGGTGGATGCCTTTGGAGAGCACGTGGCGGTGTTCGGTGGTCTGGCCGGTCACACCATTGAGCTGATCCACCCACGGGCCGGCCGCGTTGATCAGCACCTTGGCGGATATGGCGAAATCCTCACCGCTGATCTCGTCGTGGGCGCGGACCTGCCAGTGCCCGTCCTGGCGCGTGGCGCCGCTGAAACTTACGTAATTGGTCGCGATGCAGCCACGGCTGAGTGCAGAGCGCACGAAATTGAACACAAAGCGCGCGTCGTTGTCGTGCAGGTAGGCATCGGAGTACTCGAAGCCGCCAACCGCGTTGCTGGTGTCAACCTTGGGCTCTTCGGCGGCGATGCGTTTGGGGCCGAGTAAGCGCGGCATGCGGGTAAAACCATTGCCGATCAGCCAGTACAACCAGGTGCCCATGTAGAGCATGAACGGGTGCCAGCGAAATCCGCGCTCGATGGTGGTGTAGAAGCGCATCTCCTGTACGGTTGACGGGTAGCTGCGGATCAGCCGGTTGCGACTCATGCACAAGGCGCGGACCAGGGGGAATTCCCAGGTCTCCATGTACTTGATGCCGCCCCAGGCGAGATTCGAGGAATGCTGGCTGGTGCCGCCGGCAAAGTCGCCGCGATCGATCAGGGCGACCGAAGCGCCGCGCGCGCTCAGAGCGGCCGCAGCAACGGCGCCGTTGATGCCACCACCTACGATAAGTACATCGAAGCTGCGATTTCTGAGCCGTTGCAGATTGCTGGCACGGTACTTCATCGCAGCCTGACGCGGCTGCGGTGGGCTGGATCAGAGCTCGTCATTGACCGCGTTTGCCCCGTTTGGCCATGTTCTTGGCCATGATCTGAACATCTTCGATCTGACCGAAGATATCGGAAAAAATCTGGCCAACCTGGCGGTTGATGGTGCGCACCGCATCGTA
>JASBUL010000127.1 GCA_030147945.1 Oceanococcus sp.
GTTGATCACTTGCATGATGTCATCCTCGTTGGGGAGAGAAGTCCTAACGGCTCAGTCCACCATCGGGCCTGTTGCCGGTTCGCTAGGGTTATCGCCCACACCCGGAATTTCTTTAATGCAAGTTGTCGATTAATTTCACAATCGCCATGGCGGGCGTGCATTCACCCGCCATTGCAAGCACCCGGCGCCCCGCACGCCAGGGTGTTGTCAGGCGGCTGCCGCGTCCACCTGCATGATCTCGGCCATCTTCTGGTGATCGATATCCAGCACCTCACCGCCGGCATGCTCATAGCGACGCCAGGCAATCTGAATCGGATCCTGACGGCTGGTGACCATGGGATGCTGTCTGGGGTGATAGCCACGTTTGAAGACCGGCAAAGCGCTTTTCACGAAACGCCCCAGCATGACCAGGCAATAGCCCATCTTGGCCGCCCCACGCAGCGGATTGCGCAGCCAGCCCTCGCAATGCGCCATGTGCACGTAGGCCTTGAGCGTCTCCTTGGCAATGTGCAGCAAGGTCACCAGGATCATCCATTTGCGATACCACTCACGCTCGCCATAGAGGTGCTTGTAGACCTCAAATGCAACGGCGCCGTGCTCCACTTCCTCAACCTGGTGCCAGATCCACAGCGCTTTCATGACCGGATCGCTGTCCTTGAACCAGTGTTCAAAGTTCTGCAGCACGATCATGCCGCTGAGAAAGGTGAAGGTCTCGTAACCGGCGGTGAAACCGACCAGGCGGCGCAGCGAATCGGATCGGGCTCGTTCGGCGAAGTCATCCCTGGCCTGCCGATCAAATTCAGCCACCTTGGGATAACGCCGACTCAGCCACTGATTGAGGACCACGAAATTCTTGGCGTGGTGAGCCTCCTGACCGATGATGGCCGAGATGTCGCGGCGCAGGCGCTCGTCGGTGATTTCGGCTTTGGCCGCGCGCATGCTTTTGACCAGATAGCGCTCGAAATACGGCACGTGAATGCCCAGCGCGTTGATGAACATCGAGAATTCCGGTTTGGTCCGACTCCACAGCGGATCCTGAAACTCGATCTCATCGAAAGAAAAGGTCAGCTGACGCACCGGAAAATCATCCATGGGGTGCTCGGGCAAGCTGCTCATGCGCGTCTCCTTTTATGGTTCTGCTGATCCACACTATGCGCTCAAAATGTTCCGCTGTGACCCATCTTTGGGATGGCCCAGGCCAACCTCACCCGGACCACGCCGCGGCGAAGCCCCCTCCGCCCAAGGTGGATTGCCCACCATCGCAGACCAAAACCTCGCCGTTGAAGTTGCTTCCCGCGGGCGAGCACAGGAACGCCGCAGTGTCGGCAATCTCGTCGAGTTCGGCGTAGCGGCGCAGCGGAATAGCCTGTAAAAAACGGGCTTTGTGCTTGGCGGTCGGCGTCAACCGCGCCATGCCTTCGGTGCCTTCCACCGGCCCCGGTGCAATGGCATTAACACGAATGCCCTGCGGCCCCCATTCAATGGCCAGAACCTTGGTCAAGGCTTCCACCCCGGCCTTGGCCGCACACACATGAGCCTGCCCGGGCACCGGCATGAATGCCTGAACCGCGGAGATATTGAGCATGCAGGCCTGGGGCTTGCGCACATGGGCATAGGCCGCGCGGCAGACATGAAAGGTCCCGTTGAGGTCGATATCGACCACGGTCTTGAAGCCGTTTGACGACAGTTCCGCAGCCGGCGCAACAAAGTTGCCCGCCGCACCGGAGACCACGATATCGAGCGGACCAAAGGCCTCGACACAACGCTGCACGGCGGACTCGACCGCCGCGTAGTCACGCACATCGGCCGCGCAGCCGGCCGCACTGATGCCAAATTCACGCAAGTCCTGAATCGCCGCATCGATCTTGTCCTGCGAGCGACTCATCAGAAAAACCTGCGCCCCAAGCACGCCAAGCTTCTTGGCGATTCCCAGATTGATCCCGCTGGAGCCACCGGCGATGAAGGCGTTCTTGCCCTTGAGCAAATCCGGGCGAAAGGTTTCATTCCTCACGCCTGGGGCTCGCCGTTATCAAATGCCCCGAACACGAACTGATCATTGGGCAGCGGTTCAAAGCGCGGCGCACGACGCTCGGCCCGGGCCTGCATGGCCTCGGCAAAATCCGCCCCAGGGAAATAGCCCCCCTGCCAGGCAGCAACATGCTGCAGCCCCGCATCGACACCGTGGGCCCGCGTGAAACGCATGGTGTCCTTGAGTCCGCGCAAAGCCAGCGGTGAGTTGGCGGCAATCTGATGCGCCACCTGCCAGCCCAGCGCGTGCAGCTGCTCTGGCGATTCCGCCACACGCGAGACATAACCGATGCGCAAAGCTTCGGCGCCGTCGATAACCCGCGCGGTGAACAGCCAGTCTGCAATCAGGGCGGGCGGCAGATACGCACTCAGGCGCTGCACGGTGCCAAGATCAGGCACAAACCCCAGATTGAGCTCCATCGGCGCAAACTGTGTCGCAAGCTCAGCCAGCCGCACGTCGGCGGCGCTGACCAGATCCAGCCCACCGCCCAGGCATGCGCCCTGGATGGCGGCCACAACCGGCAGCGGGCAGCGCGCCAAGGCGTTCAGGGATTCCTGCAGGGACAACACCGTACGCCGGATATAGTCGGCCTTGCGCGCCGCTTCCATCTGCGCACCCTGGCCCTGCACGTACTGCAGAATGGCGATATCAATGCCTGCGGTGAACATCTCGCCCTCGGCACTGAGCAGCACGCAGCGCGCTTGCGGGTCCTGCTCGGCCTGCGCCAGCGCCAACGGCAGTTCGCGCCAGAATTCACGCGTCAGACAATTGCGTTTGTCGGGCCGATTCAGCCGCAGATTGATGACCCCTGCATCGCGGGTGTAGGCGAAGCTGGAGAACGCCTGGGCGCTGGAATCTGATGAGATTGACTGGTTTTCAGGACACACGACGGTCTTGCCCCTCCCAGAACTGCTGACGCAGCTGGTTTTTGAGAATTTTCCCCGCGGCATTGCGCGGAATCGCGGCCACCTGCTCGATGCGCTTGGGCACCTTGAAATGGCCAATGCGCTGCTTGCAGAAAGCCTGGATATCGTCGCTGCTCAGATCAGGATCAGCGCTCACGATCAGCGCCGTGACCGCCTCCCCCCATTGCGCATGCGGGGTGCCGATGACCGCAGCATCCTCGATGGCCGGGTGCTGCAGCAAGGCCGATTCGACCTCCAGTGAAGAGACGTTCTCACCGCCGGTCACGATGATGTCTTTGAGGCGGTCAACAATAAACAGATAGCCGTTGTCATCCAGATAACCGGCGTCGCCGGTGCACAGCTGGCCCTCGCGGATGGCCTCCTCGGTGGCGCTCTGCGCATTCCAGTAACCGGCCATGACATGCTGCGAGCTGACCCGAATTTCGCCCACCTCGCCGGTTGCCAGTTCATGGCCCAGCGGATCGCAGATGCTCAGTTCGGTGCCGGCCACCGCGCGCCCAGCCGATGCAACCAGCGGGCATTCCGGGTCGGACACGATCTGGCGATGATCCGCGCAGGTCAGCGCGGAGATCACGCTGTGGGTTTCGCTCATGCCGTAAACCTGCATGAAGTCGCAGGCATAACGCGCCACCGCATCGGTCAGAACCGGACGCGATATCGGCGAGGCCCCGTACATGATGGTTTTGAGCTTGCCGTAGCCGGCCGGGTTGGGCTGACTGGCGGCCAGACAGGCCTGAATCATGGCCGGCACCAGGGCGGCATGCTGCACCGTTCCCGAGGCCATCATGTCGTCGGTCAGCTGCGGGTTGAATTCCTGTCGCAACACCAGGCTGACACCACGGTTCAAGGCCCACAGGCTCGCGAACACGCCGCCCACATGGAACAACGGCAACGCCTGGTAGAGGCTTTCGCCGGCGCGAAAATCCGCATCCACGCTGAGCAATATGGCGGTGAGTTGGCCCAGGCTGTTGCCGTGGGTCAGCACCACGCCTTTGGGGCGTCCGCTGGTACCGGAGGTGTAGATCTGCAGATACGCTCGCTCTAGCGGCAGGACAGCCCGCGCCGAACAGCCCTGCTGGCCCTCAAGCCAGCGCGCAAAGCAGATCCACTGGGATTCCCCCTCATCCAGCGAGAAACGCAGGTTCTGGGGAATTTGGGCACTCAGGCCGGCATCCAGCGCTTGCGCACACTGCGCATCGGCAAACACTGCCACGCATTGCGCGTCCTCAATAATCCACAACATTTCGTCTGTCGACACGCGGCGATTGATGGGCACGCAAACCGGCCCGCCTCGCAACGCGGCCAGCAGCAGCACGACCATCTCGTAGCGATTCTTGGCGACCACCGCGATGCGGTCCTGAGCGCCCAATCCGGCGCGCTTGAGCCCGGCCACCACGGCGTCGACGTGCTCATCCAGCTGCCGGAAGCTGATCTGGTGCTTTTCGTCGACCACGGCCAGCGCCTGTGGCTGGGTTCTGACCTGATATTCAAAACCACTGTCTGGTTTCAGCAATGCCTGCATGCTTTAGCCTCCCATCAAACTGATCAATCGCCGCGACAGCGGTCCGTACGGCGGATACAACAGCTTCAGCCCGGTGAAACGCCCCAACCCGCGCTGCACGAAAACCGCTTTCATGTGCGAGAAGGTTTCGAAGCCCTCGCGCCCGTGGTAGCGCCCGAAGCCACTGGCGCCGACCCCGCCAAACGGTTGTGCAACCTGCAGGTACTGCAGCATCACATCGTTGATGGTGACGCCGCCGGCGTGAGTGTTTTTCATGACCGCCTGCTGAATTTTTTCGCTATGGCTGAACAGATACAGCGCCAGCGGCCGTTCGCCTGCGTTGATGCGTTGCACCGCGTGATCAACATCCGGCACCTCAAGCACCGGCAGCACCGGGCCGAAGATTTCCTCGCGCATCACCCGGCTGTCGTCCGCGGGGTTGAGAATCAGGGTCAGCGGAAACTTGCGCGCCGCCGCCAGGGCCTCGGTGTGCGGCTCCAGCGGCACCACTTCAGCGCCGCCCGACTGAGCGGTTTCAACCAGCTGACCGAGCCGCTGGTAGTTGCGCTGGTCAATAATCGATGAGTAATCCTGGCCTTGCGCCCCGTCCGGGAAGCGCTGACGGTAATGGCGCGACATCCAGATCACGAAATCACGCGCACGGCCCTGCGGCACCAGCACGTAGTCCGGGGCCACACAGGTCTGCCCAGCATTGGTGGTCTTGCCCCACAGCACCCGACTGGCCGCCTCTTCCATGGGGTAGTCCGAGGCCACGATCACCGGACTTTTGCCACCCAGCTCCAGCGTCAGTGGGGTCAGGTTGGCCGCAGCCGCCGCCATCACCTTGCGCCCCACCGCAGTCGAGCCGGTGAACAGCAGATGATCGAAAGGCAGCGCCGAGAAATGCTGGGACTCGGCCGGGCCACCACCGAAAACAGCCACCTGGTCCTGATCAAAGGCCTGGGCCAGCAGCTGTTTGAGCAACTGGCTCGATGCCGGCGTGTACTCCGACATCTTGATCATCGCGCGGTTACCGGCCGCCAATGCGCTGGCCAGCGGTGAGACGGCCAGATTGATCGGGTAATTCCACGGCGCCATGATGCCAACCACGCCCAGAGGCTGGGCCTGCACCCGGTTGGCACCGGGCAGAAACCACATGGAGGTGCTGCGCCGC